>NZ_RKSM01000001.1:1895679-2211626 GCF_008729015.1 Haloarcula sp. CBA1129 | reverse complement strand
CGTCGAAGCCGACCTCCTCGCCGGTCACCGTCTCGATGACATCGGGGCCGGTGATGAACATGTGGCTGGTCTCCTCGACCATGTAGATGAAGTCCGTGATCGAAGGGGAGTACACCGCGCCGCCGGCACACGGCCCCATAATGGCCGAAATCTGTGGGACGACACCGCTGGCCTGCTGATTGCGGTGGAAGATGTCGGCGTAGCCCGCCAGCGAGTCGATGCCCTCCTGAATCCGCGCGCCGGCGGAGTCGTTCAGGCCGATGATGGGTGCGCCCGTCTCGATGGCCTTGTCCATCACCTTACAGACCTTCTGTGCGAACGCCTCGCCCAGTGACCCGCCGAAGACGGTGAAATCGTGGGCGAAGACGTACACCCGGCGGCCGTCGACTTTCCCGTAGCCGACGACGACGCCGTCGCCGGGTACCTTCTTCTCGGCCATGTCGAAGTTCGTCGAGCGGTGTTCACGGAGCGAGTCGATCTCGACGAAGGTGTCGTCGTCGAGGAAGTAATCGATGCGCTCACGCGCGGTGAGTTTCCCGCGGTCGTGTTGCGCCTCGATTCGTTCCTCGCCACCACCCCGCTCGGCTTCGGCTTTCCGTTCTCGAAGGTCCTCGACACGGTCATCGTGGCTCACGCGATATCACTTCTCCCGGACCGGAGCATATCCGACTCCTTGCGGGCATCCGAGAAAAGCGTTATCAAACTTAACCATTATTTCTCGTATTCGATATCCGAAACCGGCGGAGTTTTGAGCGACGGCCTGTTGCTACCGGGCGTGAAGAACGTCACGGCCCGCCAGCACAACCCCTTCGGCTTCGATGCGCCGTGTGAGCCGTTCGTGCCGGGGTACGGCGACGCCAACGCCCACTTCCACGTCATCGGTGACCACCCCGGCGTCCACGGTGGCGCGACATCCGGCATCCCGTTTACCGACAACGCTGCGGGCGAGCGTCTCCAGCGGGCCCTCGTCGCGGCCGGACTGCTGGCCGAAGCCGGTACGCCGCCGACTGTCGAGAAGACGTATCTGTCGTATCTGTACATGTGCGGCGGCGACCCGCCGACAGAGACGGACTACGACGACTTCGAGCCGCTGTTCGACACGGAACTCCGGGCCATCACCGCCCACGTACTCTTGCCCGTCGGCGAGCGCGCCACCCGACACGTGTTCGCGAACACGACATCGGAGCCGACCGAGTCGATAGACATGGACGCACGCCACGCGACCGAAGTCGTCGGGAGCGGCTGGCTTGTCTTCCCTATCAAGGAGCCCGCGGAGTGGACTGACGACGATGAGGAAGCCCTCGTCGACGCGCTGACGGCGCTGTTGGAAACGGACTATCGCCGGGAGGCGGACCTCGGCCGGTTCATGCCGGGCGAGGACCCGTATCTGGTTCGGTAACTGCGCCTCAGCTGCTCTCTCTAGCGGTACCGTTCCGGCGACTTGCAACACAACGTTACAGCGACCGCTCGGCCGAGAGCGGGTCCGCGGACTCCCAGTAGGTGTCGAACGTCTCGACGGCCCACTCGTGAACGGCTGGCGCAGTCGATTCGAGCGATGCCTGCAGGACGCCGTTGCCGTCGCGCAACAGCAGATGGACCACATCATCAGCGATCATTACGGCGAGTGGCACGCCGTCGTTCCGAACCCGGAGTGACGCGTCCGGTTCGGCACGTAGCGATTCGAGTTGGCTTCGGAGCCGGTCGTCCGCCGCCAGCGCGTCGATTGCGCCGGGCGAGAACACGCCTGAAAACCGCTGTTCGCCGGCGCTGACACGCTTCTGTACGACCCGGATCGCTTGGTCGTTGAACGCGTGGGAAAACGTCCGGACCGTCTCGGCGTCTCGAAGCAAGTCGAGCAGTCGCTGGACCGGCGCGTTCGGACGTGTCTGGCTCGGGACGGTGATTGTCGCGTCGGCCAAGTGCTGCAGATCGAAGTCCATCGCATCAGTTGGAAGATACTGGACGATGTCGCGCAGTCGCCGCTCGGTTTCGAGGCTGTCGAGCAGGTCGGTAAAGCCGTCGGCGACGATGCGGCCCGTCGCCGTCGCGACGTACTCGCCACCTGTCCGGCGAATCCACGACCGCTCTTCGAAGTCAGCGATGATACGCCCGAGCGTCGCCTGTGACGCGCCGGTTTCAGTTGCGAGTTCCCCGCGTGAGTGTGGCTCCGCCGCTAGGAGCCGTAGCACCTCGACCCGGTTCGACGAGAGCGCGAGGAACTCGATCTCTTCGAGCGCCGATTCCATACCGCCGCGTTAGGGAGTCCATAGTAAAGCGCTTTCACAGTGTGAAATAATTTCACACCGTGAACATCCACCACGGGTGTTCGGCAGTTTCGCATTATGTAAGATTTTCTAAACGGGACTATAATCCCCAATCCCATACTGTAGAGTACGATGACTCCGGTTTCTCTACACGTTCTCTCCGTCGGTCGTGCGGTCATATCAGAATTAGAATCAGAGGTGGCGGTATGATTTCGCGCCGGACCCTCGCCCTCGCTGCGGTCGCCAGCGTTTTGCTCGGCGGAACCTTCGTCGGCGCGAAGGCTGGCCTGTCGTATCTCCCGCCGCTTCTGTTTGTCGCCCTGCGGTTCGACATCGCCGCTGTCGTGCTCCTCAGCTACGTTGTCGTGACGCGGTCCCGGGATGACCTGCTCCCGCAAACCCGCGGCGATGTGCTGGCGATCCTCTCGACGGGCCTGTTCGCGCTTGGCCTCGCAAACGCACTGATATTCGTGGGCCAGCAGTCCGCCACTAGCGCGGTCGCCGCCATCATCTTCAGCCTCAACCCGATACTGACGCCGGTGTTCGCCGCTCTCCTGCTCTCCGACGAACGGCTTTCGGCTCGGGGCGGCCTCGGGATGGTTATCGGCCTGCTCGGCGTCGGCCTCGTCGTCAGCCCCGACCCGGCGATGCTCCTGAGCGGGGGCATCGGGAAACTCATCCTGTTCGCTGGCGCGACCAGCGCCGCGCTGGGCAGCGTCCTCATCAGGTGGTCCGGCGGCGGCCTGTCGAGTACGGTCCGGACCGCGTGGGCGCTCCCCGTCGCCGCCGCGTTCTGTCACGCGCTGAGCGTCGGCATGGGCGAGTCGCTTGCCACGGCGGTCTGGTCTCCGACCGCGATAGCGGCCCTGCTGTACGTCGGTATCTTCGCTGGGGCAATCGCTTACATCGCCTACTTCGGTCTGCTCGATGTCACTGGCGCAATTCAGGCCAACCTCATCTTCTACGTCGTTCCCGTCGTGTCGACGCTCGGCGGGTGGGCCGTACTCGGCGAGGCAATCACTCCGACCGCAGTGGCGGGCTTTCTGACCATCTTCACCGGGTTCGCGGTGCTTGGCAGCGAGTCGGTCGATATCCACGCGCTACTCTCGGACACCGCTGACGAGGCTGACACCGTGTCCGAGAGTCTCGGCATCGCGGACGAACCGCGCGGGTTCGAGTCCGACTGAGGCGGTCTGCTATGGTGTCATAGCTCTGGACCCGCTTACAGTCTACACTGGTCAGGACAGTCAGCATGCGCGGCTGCCTGCAACTCACGACAGATCGGAACTTAACACATATATCCGACAACCGTGTATTCGCACTTTATATGCAATTCTGTGACGAGTGTGGTTCGATGATGCACACGGAGGGCGATACATGGCTGTGTCGCTCCTGTGAGAACGAGGAGTCGCGGGACTCGCAAGCGGAGGCGGCGATGGCGATTCAGAACGGACAGCGCGACGACGGGGCACCCGCTGTGGCCGACGCGACCCAGCGCTCCACCGAGACAATGCAGGAGTCCTGTCCGGCGGACGGCTGTGACAGCGACCGGGCTTACTACGAGATGCTGCCGAAGCCGGGCGGTTCCTACGAGGTTCGACTGTTCACCTGCATCGAGTGCGGCCACAAATGGCGCGAGTCCTGACTTCCGGTACCCCAACCCACTCAATTCGCCGTCCTACTGTCCTGTTTATGCAGACTGCCACGGCTGAAAACGCACCCGTAAAACGTTGTCTGGATTCCTGTCAGACTACGTGACTATTTTCCGCGACGACTGCCTACACCGGTCGGTCACCAAAACTGTGGCAAAGGCGGTCCGAATCCGCGAGAAACCGATGGCCGTGTCGCTTATATCGGCGGGATGATCGCCGGGTCCTCGGCGAGGAACAGCGTCTGCAGTCCGAGAGCCAGCGTCAGGATGACGCCGAGGATGACCACCGTTCGGACCATCCAGAGCCAAGTCGGACCGAACGCTCGAAGCCCACCCGTCCCTTGTCGGAGCTCGGCAACCGCATTGGAGGAGAGAACCCAGCCGACGAACACTAGGATGAGCAGCACCGACAGCGGGAGGAACAGCTTGTACGCGAGCGTGTCGAACCAGCCGAACCACGCTAGGTCCCAGGCTGATGGGAAGCCCAAGGCGAACAGCACAACCCCAAGCATTGCTGACAGCTGCACCCGCGAGTATGACGTGTTGTCAATGCCGTAGGAGACTGCAACCTCTAGCAGGCTGATCGCAGAGGAGATCGCCGCGATGAGGACAACGCCGAAGAACACGACGCCGAGGAGTCGCCCCCCGGGGAGCTGTGGGAACGCCGACGCCATCGCGACGAAGATGGCCGACGGGCCGCTGGTGTCGGGACTGACGTTGATCGCGAAGAGGATCGGGAACACGACAAGCCCAGCCAGCACACCGACGAGCGTGTTCGTCACGACGATGATACCACCATCAACAGGGAGGCTTTCGTCGTCACCGATGTACGACGAGTAAGTAATCATGGCTGCCATCCCCAGCGAGAGGGTGAAAAACGCCTGTCCAACTGCGAACGGGATCAGGTCACCTGCGTTTGCCGCCAGCGTCGAGAAGTCCGGTGAGAGGAAGTAGCTGTAGCCTGCCCCGGCTCCTTCGAGTGTGGTGACCCAGGCCGCCATCCCGACCATGAGGATCACAATACTGGGAACCATCACCTTTGTCGCCTTCTCGATACCGTCTTCGACACCCACTGCGACGATGCCGACACAGACTAGCAGGAACAACGCCTGCCCGACGACGGCCTCCGGACCACTGGAGATGGCACCGAAGTACTCCGCGGAGTTTCCGAAGTATGCCCCCGTCGCACTGCCGAGGATATACCGCATGACCCACCCTCCGACGACGTTGTAATACGAGAGAATCCAGAACCCGGTAAAGACGCCCAGGCCACCGACGACCCGCCACTGCTTGAACCCGAGTTCCGCGAACGCGTCGACGGCATTGCGGTTCGTTCGCCGCCCGATGATGAATTCTGCCAGCATTGCCGGGAAGCCGATGAGCAATACGGCGACGAGGTAAAAGACGAGAAACACTGCGCCGCCGTTTGTCGCGGTCTTGAACGGGAACTGCCAGATGTTTCCGAGGCCGACTGCGCTACCGATTGCTGCGAGAATGAACCCGAGCCGTGAGGCCCACGTTTCTCTGTCACTCATTGTGATGCGGCATATTCTTTTGGGGTATAAAAACCACCGTGATTCAGGTTCGCAATACCATCCGATAATATCAGGACACAGACAGTATTCACGAGGCTGGATAGCAATCGGGGTCAGACCTCGCCGTACACCGGAACGGCCGCACCACTGGTCACGGCTGCGGCGTCGGAACAGAGGAACAGCAGTACGTCGGCGATGTCTTTCGGGTCGACCCACGTCTCGAAGTCGGCGTCGGGCATCATCTCGCGGTTCATCGGGGTGTCAATCACACTCGGCATGACAGCGTTTGCTCGCACTGTCCCGGCGTTCTCTTCCGCGATGGTCTCGGTCAGGAGTCGGACGCCGGCTTTCGACGCCCGGTAGATGCCGTCGCCGTCACCGCCCTGAAGTGATGTCCGTGCAGAGACGGAAACGATTGAGCCCTCGCCCTCCCGCAAGTGCGGAATCGCGTGTTTCGACGCCAGAAACATCGTCTTCAGATTCACATCGAACAGGAAATCGAACGTGTCCGCGTCCGTCTCGTGAATCGGTGTGTCGCCGCGCCACGTCCCGACGATGTTCAGCAGGTAGTCCAGTCGGCCGTGTTCGTCGATGACTGTCTCGATGGTCTCGGCAACGGCGGCCTCGTCGCTGAAGTCTGCCTGGTAGAAATCCACGCTGTCGGGGTCTGACAGCAGGAAGTCCTCGGTGTTCGGTTCGATGATGTCGCTCCCACAGACGGTCGCTCCGGCTTCGAGGAAGGCGTTTGCGACCGCACTCCCCAACGCTCCGCCGATGCCCGTAATCAGTGCCACCTCGCCGTCGAAATTAAATTCCACTGACATGCGTATGCTAACGGATGGCAATGGTATAAAGGCCCATTCCCGAGAATTCGCAGTCGGAGAACTGACGGTGGCCCTATCGCGCCGGCTGGGCTACGGGGTGACGACGAGTTTGCCGAGGAAGCTGTCGTTCAACACGGCTTCGTGGGCGGACGGGACTTCGTCGAGGTCGTACCGCCGAGCGACGACGGGCGTCAGATCGTTATCGGCCATGAGCGTCGCGAGCCGGCCAAGCACTGCGCCGAAATCGGGCGTGTTGAACATCGAGACGTGGTGGACGCTGAGGGCCTTCGCTCGACAGCGCGGGACGTTCTCGAAGGTCGCCGCGGGGTCAGTGTTGCCGATGGCGGCGATTCGAGCGCCCTGCGCAGCCACCTCGGCGTCAAAGGCGAGGTAATCGTCGAGACGGTGGTCGAGAATCACGTCCGGCGCGCCCGCGCCGCCCACTGCGTCGGCGAGGTCGTCCCGGGCGTAGTCGAACACGTCGTCCGCGCCGAGGTCGGCCAGTTGGTCGTGGTAGGTCGGCGACGCGGTCGTGGTGACCTGCGCTCCGTTCGCCGCAGCCAACTGGACCGCAACGTGGCCCACACCGCCGCTCCCGCCGTGAATCAGCGCCCGCTCGGCCGGCTCCAGCGAGCAGGTGTCGACGAGCGTCTGCCAAGCGGTGACGCCGACCAGCGCGGCGGCCGCCCCCGCTTCGGCTGACACCCCCTCGGGGAGGTGCGCCAGATGTGACTCGGGAACGGTGACATACTCCGCGCAGGTCCCCTGAAGCCAGTTTCCCAGCCCGGTCGCGAACGCCCGGTCGCCCTCGGCGAAGGTAGCGACGTTCTCTCCGGTCGCAACGATGGTCCCGGCACAGTCGGAGCCGGGTGTCCAGGGCAGTTCGCCCGGTTCGTAGCCGCCAGTCCGGAAGTACGTATCGACCGGATTGACCGCGGCTGCCTCGACTTCGAGCAGGACCTCGTCGGGGTCTGGTGTCGGTCGTTCGATGTCGTCGACGCGGAGCACGTCCGCCCCGCCGTATTCGTGGAATCGTACAGCACGCATTGGGATATGCGTCAGGTGGTATCGGGAAAACCTTTCCCCACGGACTGAGCGGGCCCGAATACGGGTGCCAACATATCGTGGGACGTGGAGTGATATCACCGGTAGCGAACGAGTCAGGCCGGTCCGTACATCGGTGACTGCGGAAGGTGTCCTCCGAACAACAGAACTAACCAGCGGTAGCCGTGCTGAGGCGATGGGTTTCCACAATTAGCGGCAGTGTTTATCATCGGTGAAAATTGCGCAACAACCCTTTATTAGCACGTTTGCGTAGCACCGGATGATGGAACCAGATAGGGACTCGCCGCTCCCGAGTGTTATCGCTGGCAGTTACGCTGCTAGGCTCGGGTTAGCGCTTTCATTCGCGATAATTATCATTATCGCTGCTGGAGTCCTGACAAGCGTGCAGGCGTCCGCCACTCTCGAAGAAGACGTGGCGGACGACATCACAGCGCTGTCAGAGACGCAGGCCGCACAGCTAGACGATTGGCTGACAACATCGCGCCGGGATGCCCGGTCAGTATCGCGACTCCCCGTATTCACCGACGGAACCAACACGGAGAAACAGCAACGACTGGAGGCGTTACGGTCTAACGAGGAGCTGCCGCCCGGTGTCGTCGCAGTGCACTACTTCGACACTGAGACCAACGAGATCCGCGCCAGTTCGAACCGGGATTTCATCGGGGTCAACGCTGCCGAGCAGGGGGCGCCGTTCGCTACGGACCCGCCGCAGTTCGACAGTCCCGACGACACCCACGTGACGGAGCCGTTCTCCGTCTCGGTCGTTGACCACCCGATAGTTGCTGTCGTTTCACCAGTCCCCGGAGACGAGGACAGAGCGCTCGTGTATATGGTAGACCTCCGGGAGAAGGCCGACCAGATATCGAACCAGCGCGATGGGTCATTTACGACGGTCGTCAACACTGACGGCGAGTTCGTTTCACACCCTAACCACTCGATGATCGGGTCGACGGCTCCGATTTCCCAGATGGACTCGGACCCACTGGGCACGCTTGAATCCGGACAGAGTGCATTCCACGAAACAGAGAGTATGTTGATGGGGCTGACCCGCCTCGAATCGCAGGACTGGGTCGTTATGGTCCATTCTGACCCGGAGGTCGCTTACGCTCTGAGCGACCAGATCAACTCCGACCTCATCGGGCTTATCCTACTTGCCGTCGTCAACCTCGGGCTCATCGGGGTCACGATTGGTGGGAACACGATCGCCTCGCTGCGGCGGCTTTCAGTGAAGGCCGAAGCGATGGCGGGGGGCAACCTCGATGTCGATCTCGATACGTCGCGAGAAGACGAGTTCGGAACGCTGTACGCGGCCTTCGACAATATGCGGACGAACCTCCGGACACAGATATCCGAAGCCGAAACTGCCAAGCAGGAAGCCGAGGAGGCCAAAGAGCAGGCACAGGCGGCCCGCGAGGACGTCGAATCCGAACGCAACGAGATGGAGGCGCTGACCGGCCACCTCGAACTCAAGGCCCAGCAGTACAGCGACGCGCTCGACGCCGCCGCCAACGGCGACCTTACCGCACGGGTAGACACCGACAGTATGAACGACGCGATGGCGGAGGTCGGTGAGGACATCAACACGACGCTGGACGCGCTCGAAGACACTATCGCCGACATGAAGGCGTTCGCGGCGAACGTCATCCAGTCAAGCGACCGTGTCAACTCGAACGCGGAACGAGTCGACCGGGCCAGCAAGCAGGTGTCGAAGTCGATAAACGAGATTTTCGAGGGCACGACTGAGCAAAACGAGGGGCTTGAATCGGCGGCCGCCGAGATGCAGAACCTCTCGGCGACCGCCCAGCAGGTCGCCTCCTCCGCTCAACAGGTTGCTGATACGTCCCAGTCAGCCGCTGACGTCGGCGAGGACGGCCGCGAAGCCGCCCAAGAGGCTATCGCGGAGATGAGCGCCATCGAGGACGAGACCGGCGAGACCGTCGAGGAGATCAACGCGCTCGACGACGAACTCGACGAGATCGGCGAGATCGTCGGTGTCATCACGAGCATTGTCGAGCAGACGAACATGCTCGCGCTGAACGCCTCCATCGAGGCCGCCCACGCCGACGGTGACGGTGAAGGCTTTGCCGTCGTCGCAGACGAGATCAAGGGTCTCGCAGAGGAGACCAAGGAGGCCGCCGCCGACATCGAACAGCGCATCGAAGCCATTCAGGAACAGGCCGGCGACACGGTCGAAACGATGGAATCGACCAGTACCCGGATCACCGAAGGCGTCTCGACAGTCGAGGAGACCGTCGACGCGCTGGAGACAATCGTCGAGTACACGGAAGAGGTCGACACCGGCATTCAGGAGATCGACCGGGCGACCGAGGAGCAGGCCCGGACTGCACAGGACGTGATGGGGACCATCGACGACCTGACGACGATCAGTCAGCAGACGGCGACGGAAGCCGATACCGTGGCCGGCGCGGCACAGGACCAGTCCGCGTCTATCGACGAAGTGTCGGACTCCGCGACGGAACTCCGACAGCGTGCTGACGACCTCGAATCGCTACTGGCTCGCTTTACGGTCGAGAGCTCGGCCGGCACAGACGCCGACAGCACGGCTGCGGTGGGGGACGACTAACAATGGCAACGATAACGACTTGGTTCACGCTGGGACTACTGGGTGAACTGCTCGGGACGGCGGTGCTGGCGTACGGCTACACGCTCGTCCCCGAAGAGGTACGGAAGCGGTATCTGCTGCTGATCGCGATTCCGGGTATCGCAATCGTCGCCTACGCTCTGATGGCGCTTGGTTTTGGGTCGATACAGAGCGATGGCCACACGGTGTACGTGATTCGGTACATTGATTGGCTGTTGACGACGCCGCTCAACGTCTGGTTCTTGGCGCTACTCGCCGGCGCGAGCCAGAAGGACACGGTGAAACTCGTCGTCCTGCAGGCGTTGACTATCGTCTTCGGGTTCGCCGGCGCGGTCACGCCATCGCCGGTCAACTACGCGTTGTTCGCGGTCGGCGCGACACTGTTCGGCGGTGTCATCTACCTCCTCTATCGGAATATCGCGGTGGCTGCGAAGTCGACCCTGTCCGACATCGAGATCAGCCTGTACCGCACGCTCCGGAACTTCGTCGTCGTTCTCTGGCTGGTGTACCCGGTCGTGTGGCTGCTCGGTGCGGCAGGACTGGGACTGATGGATGTCGAAACTGCGACACTCGTGATTGTGTACCTCGACGTGGTCACGAAAGTCGGCTTCGGCGTCATCGCCTTGCTGGCGATGATAGACCTCGGCTCAGTCGGTGACACTGCCGAGGAGTCGACGGCGGTGGCAGGGGACTAGCGAGAGCCTTCGAAGGCTCTCGAAAATGCGAGCGGAGCGGGAGCGGAGGTCCCACAGGCAGTCGGACGGTATCGCCGCCCGACGACGGGGCGGAACGACCCGCGAGCAGTGAACGCCGCTCGGCGTTGCGAACGGCCTCGTTTTGTGTGAGTGATACGCTTATCCGACAACAGCGGTGGCCAGTCAGGGGCTCTCCTTACTGACGGTCCCGCTGGTCTCTGCCTCGTCAGTCGCGTCGGCTGCCTCGGTCTCGTCTACGGTATCGAGTGCTTCCGGAAGCTGGTCTTTGATCAGCCAGAACGTCAGCCGGTAGACACCGTAACCGAGCAGGACGAACAGCAACAGGTCGATGAGATAGAGTTCGAGGAACTCCAAGAGCGAGATCTCGCTGAGCGCGAGGTCGCCGGACAGGATGAGAAACTCCAGTGTGGCGACGACAAACAGCGCGGGTGCAAAGAGGACCACCAGTCCGATGACGAGCAGTGCGAGCCGTTTCTGTGATGGGGAGACAGGCATACCGACAGTTCGCTGTCCAGACAGATAGCTCTACACGTTGCTTGTTACCACACCTGTAACGACCGCCCGAGTCGTGCTATCGTTGGCAGCACCACATAGTAAACGGCGGCTATACTACGGTAGAAGAACGCAACCGCGCCCAGTCAGTGGATGCCCATCGCTTCGATCTGCTCCTGATACCGGTTCCGGATGGTGACTTCTGTCACCTGAGCCACGTCAGCGACCTCGCGCTGTGTCTTCTTTTCGTTACAGAGCAGCGAGGCGGCGTAGATGGCTGCGGCGGCGTAGCCGGTCGGTGATTTCCCCGAGAGCAGGCCCTGCTCGGCGGTCGTGTCGATGATTTCGTTGGCCTTGGACTGGACTTCCTCGGAGAGTTCCAGTTCGGAGGCAAACCGCGGGACGTACTGCTTGGGGTCGACCGGTTCCATCTTCAGTTCGAGTTCCTGAGCGACGTAGCGATACGTCCGCCCGATTTCCTTCTGCTCGACCCGAGAGACATCCGAGACTTCTTCCAGACTGCGGGGGATGCCTTCCTGTCGACAGGCCGCGTACAGGCAGGCCGTGGCGACGCCCTCGATGGAGCGACCGCGGATGAGGTCCTCGTTGAGCGCCCGTCGGTAGATGACCGAGGCAACCTCCCGGACCGACCGGGGGACACCGAGTGCGCTCGCCATGCGGTCGATCTCTGACAGCGCGAACTGCAGGTTCCGCTCGCCGGCGTCCTTGGTTCGGATGCGCTCCTGCCATTTCCGGAGGCGGTGCATCTGGCTCCGCTTCTCCGAGGAGAGCGACCGACCGTAGGCGTCCTTGTCCTTCCAGTCGATCTGTGTGGTCAGCCCCTTGTCGTGCATCGTCTGGGTCGTGGGGGCTCCGACGCGTGACTTGGACTGGCGTTCGGAGTGATTGAACGCCCGCCACTCCGGCCCGCGGTCGATGTTCTCGTCCTCGATGACGAGGCCACAGTCCTCGCAGACGAGTTCACCACCGCCGTCGCTAGATATGGACTCCGACTCACACTCGGGACAGGTCTGCTGGCCCGTGCTCTCGGACTCCTCCTCGCGTTCCTCCTGGTCAGAATCCCGCTGGCGCGTCGGCCGTTCCATGTGTTCTTTTACGGAGAAAAGCCAATCACTTATAAATGTTTGGGCGACACCGACGGTTTTGCCTGATTTTGATGCCAGCTGTGAATGCTAGATGGAATAATCATGTTGAATTTAGCTAGAACGGTCTATGTTTCGGGCGAGCGATGGGTGTAACCGACCGGCACACCCCGTTCTCGCTCTGCGACGATGATGGAGCGCGGACGGACTGGCCTCGGGTGCCCGGCATATCGCGCTCTTTTAGTCCGGGACTCTCCGACTTTGAGCTATGAGCAAGGTCAATATCGGACTCCGTGGCTGGCGCTTCGACGAGGACGTGCTCGGGCCGGACGGACGGGTCCGCCCCCTCAAGACGATGGAACCGGAGATCCGTCAGCGATTGCTGGTACTCGCAGAGCGGGTTGTCGACCCCTGTGACGCCTGCTGGCTGATTCACGGCGACGAAGACATCGAGCAGTGCAACGTCGCGGATGCTATTTACGGGGAGCCGATGGGCGAGGTGGTCGTCTGTTCGGACCACGAGACGGACTTCATCTACTGGTTCCGTGAGGAAGGGGGTGAGGCCTACGCTGGCGATCCGGACCTCGCATCGGCCTTCCACGAGTGGTTCCTCGATGGGAACCGCGCCCCCGAGTCGTACGTCGGCCTCGAACACGTCGACGAGGACCCGACAGCACTGCCGGAGGCCCCCGACAGGGACGAAGCGATTCCGGGACTCGAAGAGGAGGTCGAGCAGATGGACGAGGCGGACCTCGACACGATTGATATGGACCTCAGCGATCTGGACGTATGATATCGGTCGCCGTCGTCGACGCGGAGACGCCGGGTAACGTCGGCACCATCGCCCGGTCGATGAAGAACTTCGACCTGTCGGAGCTGCTGTTGGTCGATCCGCCGGAGTTGGACCCTGACGGCGAGGCATACGGCTTTGCTGGACAGGCCCGTGACGACATCCTCCCGAACGCCCGGACAGTGACGTTCGACGAGATCGTCGAGAATTACCACACCGTCGCCTGTACGGCGACGACCAACGAGGACCCGGCCAACCACGTCCGGTATCCGGCGACGACGCCGGCCGACTTGGCTGACTCGCTCCGGGACGTCGAGGGCGACATCTGCGTCGTCTTCGGCCGCGAGCGGGTCGGACTCTCAAACGACGAGCTCGCACGGCTGGACGTCATCTGTTCTATCCCGGCCAGCGCGTCGTACCCGGTGTTGAATCTCGGACAGGCGGCTACCATCGTTCTCTATGAACTCCGCGAGCTAACTGTCGACGAGACCCAGCATCCCGAGGAACTGCACACCCTCGCCGAGACGCCGGCCGTCGAGGGATTACACGAGGAGTTCGACCGCTTCCTCGGCACTATTGGTCACCCCGAAGAGAAACAGCACAAGGCCCGGCGGCTGTTCCGGCGGGTGCTCGGGCGTGCGCAACCGACCGGTCGAGAGACGAAGACGCTTCGCGGCCTGTTCCGGCAAGCCCGACAGCGCATCGAGCGGGCCGAAGACGATTAGGATTCAGTCGAGTTTCTCGGATCCGGTTCCCGAGCCGAACAGCGCGCCGATGACGGCGTCGTGGGCCTTCCGCAGACGGTAGTGTAAGGTCGGCGCGGAGATATCGAGTGTCTCAGCCAGCTCCTCGGCGGAACTCCCTCGCGGCCAGTCGTAGTAGCCGCGTGCATAGGCAGTCTTGAGCGCGGCGGCCTGTTTCGGCGTCAGCCGGTCGCGTATCTGTGTCTGGAAGTCCGTCACCGTCGAGACCGGCTGATCGACGTACTGCTTGCTCCGCAGTTCTGTCCCGGGCGCTACCTCCTGAATCGCCTCAACGACGGCGCGAACGTTGATATCCGGTGCCATCTCTGTTGCGAACCGCAGGTCACCGTCCGCTGCGACGGCCCGCCGCACGGCCCCGCCGTAATCTGTGAGCGTGTCAAACGGCGATGCGGCTATCTCGTTGAGCGTGACTTCGAGCAGAGGTGCTCGGTTCTCCGCCGCCGTTTCCACGACGGCACAGGACTCGACCGACGGCACCTCAGTGAGCGCCTGACACACCCGGTCAGTGTCTCCACCGCTGACGCGAACGTAGTGGAGGCAGCTCCCGGAACTGGTCGGGACGCGCCGTTCAAGCGTGAACGAACAGTCCAGCATCGCGGAGAGGCTGGCGAAGATATCGTCGGAATCCGGCGTCAGGAACTCTAGCTCGACGGTCGTCGCCGCCAGCAGTGACTGCTGACTGTGGACGCGCTGGATGGAAAGCGCGATGAGTCGCCCTAGATCTGCTAGGATGTCCGATTCACGACAGCCAATCGTCGCTTCGGTCGATGCATACACCATCAACACGCCGTATGTGGTTTCGCCAGTAGTCAGAGGAACTGCCGCGACGGAGCAGCGGTCTGCGATTAGTGGCCGGTCTCTCTTGGTGTCCGAGGGCGTCGACAGGTCAGCGATATCCTCGACGACCTGCACCTCGCCGGTGTCGATGGCGTCTCTGGCGAGGCTGTGCTCGCCGGGGGAAATATGCTCCGGCGTTGCTGTGTCAATCCCGGCGGCGGCACCCAGTGCTATCCTCGTGGCACTCCCGCGGCTCCCGGCCCACACGGCTTGGTACAGGTCCGACTCGGTGAGATGTGTACACACTGCCGATTCGATTTCCTCGCGGGTCTGTGTGTCTTGGAGCGCCTTCGCTATCTCTCTGCCCAGTACGTTGAGTCGCTGTGCCTGTTCGAGTTCATCACGCTGTCGTTCGAGCTCGGCTTGGCGCTCTTTGTGAGCGGTGATATCTCGAGCGACGAAGATGACGGTATCGAGGTCGTACGCGCGACTTTCGAGCGGCGCGACTCGCGCCTCGAACCACCGCTTGCCACCGGGAACTTGCAGACTGTACTCCACGGACTGAAACAGCCCGGTTCGGAGGGCCGTACGAACGGTCTCCAGTAGCGAATCCGCAGTGTCGTCGGGGAAGAATTCGTGTAGCGTCTGGCCGACAAGCGTGTCCGTATCGTCTACCGTCAGCATCGTCTCGGGGTCGGTCAGGCAGTCGAGGAACCGCCCTTCCGCATCAATGATGAAACTGGGGTCTGGGAGGGCAGTGTTCAACGCATTGCGCTGTTCCGTGTGGCGCTGTCGTTCGAGTTCGTAGCCCGCCCAGTCCGAGAGCAACCGGACGAACGTCAGGTCCCACTGCGTGAACACCGTCTCGCGCGGTTCCAGCCCATAGAAGCAGAACGTCCCGTACACGGCCCCGTCGACAACAACGGGTGCGCCGATGTAGCTCGCAATTCCCCACTCCGGGTCAGCGAGGTCTGGCGCTTCTGCTTCAACATCGCTGATCGCGAGCGGTTCTCGGTGTTCGACGACGTGTCTGCAGTTCGGGAGGGACTCGATGCTGGCCGTTCTGCCCGCTTCGAGGTCGACAGTCGGGGGTGCGGTGACCGCCTCGAACACGTATTCGTCGCCGTGGGTCTGGGAGAGCGTCCCAAACGACGTTTCGAGCGTCTCACAGCCGAGTTCTAGCAGCGCGTTGAGCTGTTCCGTGAACGTCCGGTTCGCGTCGGTACAGATGTCGTTGGCCGCTTCGAGCGTCGCCTCTCGTTGCTTCCGCTGTGTGATATCGATATGTGCGATAGACGCATACGTCGCCCCATCGATGGTGAACGGGGCGACGTACAACCGGAACCACCGTTTCGTCGACGGGGTGTGACACGGGTATTCGAGTTCGAACGAGGATTGCTCGCCGGCGAGAACGGCCCTGATTCCGTCGGCTGCCTGTTGCCCGGTCATGGCGTCCGCCATGTCGGCGATGTCAAGGTAGTTCACGCCCAGCGTCTTCGGTGTCAGCTCTGTTCCGTTTGCCCGGCCGAACTCGCTCCACGCCTCGTTCGTCGAGAGAATCACCCCGGACGCATCTACAATCGCAACCATGAGGGGTAGTGTATCGATGGCTGGCCCGTACAGGGCTGGGACATCATGGCCATCCATGATACTCGGGACCATGCGCTCAGTGTGTCGGCAAGCTACTTAACGGCCGGTGTCTAGTTAGAATAGTAATATTTGGTTGGGACACACGCCTACGGTGAATACTGTGGAGAGACGGGACTTGGGGGCGATATTCGGGCTGGTTTGAACGAACACTTGGCAGAACAACCACCAGATATTCACATACTAACCAATTACCGATCCGCCCGGATATATCATCCATGACGCCGACTCACCCCGGTTTATTCTAGGGGCCTAGAGAGAGTGCTTAGGACAGTTACCGCTGTAGCGGCCCACAGGACACTCACCACCGCACTATGGATTCCACTGCCAACCCAGTTCGCGTCGAACTGTTCGTCCGGTCCCTTTGTCCGGAAGATGCACTGCAACAACAGAGCTACGTGCTTGACCGGTTACAGGCTCTCGAGGAGGCGGGCCGTATCGAGGACCTGTCGATAGTTATCTGGGGTCGCCGGATCGAACCGCGACTCGCACAGCGGACTGCGGAGGGTCGACACCTGTTGGAGCAGCTTTCCATGTTTAGACAGTGGGAGCGCGACACTGACGCCTCGCTTGACGCTTTCGACTGGCAGCACCCAGTGACGAACATGGTTTCCGACGAGTCGGTCAGCGTCATCACGCTGCCGACACTTGCCCTCGCCGAATACGTTGGCGATGACCTCCAGCACGTCGCCCCCTGTACGCGGAATGGAACGGTTCACCGCGTCACCGACCGTGTTAGCCGCCTTACCGATACCGCAGACTTGGCCGACGAACTTGAACATGAGCGTACTGTGGTACAGTAGCGTTCGAACTGCTCCGAAATGATCCCCTAACGTCCCCACCCAGCAACACAACTAAAATGAACACGCAACACACCGAAATCCCGGACTCGCTGCCACTGGACGACCGGCTGTCGCTCCTGTCGTCGCACTACCGGCGGTACCTCCTGTACGGGCTTTCACAGTACACGACGCCAGTTTCACTGGCCGTGCTCACGGACACAGTGACCGAATTCGAACACGGAACACCGGCCGAACAGTCCCGCGACGAGCGACTCCGGATTTATACAGCCCTCTATCACAACCACCTTCCGCGGCTAGTCGATGCCGGTGTCGTCCGGTACAACCAGTCGGAAGATATCGTCGACATTGGGCCGAACGCGCCAGCGCTCGTCCCGCTGCTTGAGTCGACAATCGAACACGACCTGTCGACGAGCGGTGACGGCCTGTCATCGAACACCGTCGATATCGCTTCCTTACACCCCGAACGGAGCAATTAAGCCCGCTTCTGTATCTCCGAACGCAACACGTCACTAACTGTATCGCCGTCGGCCTTGCCCCGGAGCGCGCCCATGCACTCGCCCATCAGCGCCGAGAACGCCCCCATACCTTCCTCAGCGATCTGGTCCTCGTGGCGCTCGACGACGCCGACAACGGCGTCCCGGACCTCCGACTCGTCGACGCCACCCAGTCCCTCCTGTTCGACGGCTTCCTCGGCCGTCAGCGACGGGGTCTCGGCGAGTGCTGTCAGCAGGTCCTCCATTCCCTCACGCGGTACGTCCCCACCGTCGACCAGCAGAATCGCTCCCTGCAAGTGCTCGTCCGTGAGGTTCTCGACAGGCACATCGTCGCGGCGGAGTTCGGTCAGCGTCGACTCCAGCGTCCCG
This sequence comes from Haloarcula sp. CBA1129, assembly GCF_008729015.1. Lineage (NCBI taxonomy): Archaea > Methanobacteriati > Methanobacteriota > Halobacteria > Halobacteriales > Haloarculaceae > Haloarcula > Haloarcula sp. CBA1129. Next base: position 2,193,730 of record NZ_RKSM01000001.1, on the reverse strand, counting down.
GCGGCCAGCGTCGGGTCGACGCCCTCACCCGCCACCAGCGCCTCGAACAGCGGCCACTGCTGGCCGTAGGCGACCTGCTCGGCGAGGCCGGAACCGAGGTCGAACTCGCTGACGTATCGGTCGACCTTCTCGGTGAGCAGTTCCGGAGTTTCGACTTCGGTTACGTCCGGCTCGACGGGTGGCACGTCCGTCTCGGGGTACATCCGCGCCGCGCCGGGGAGCGGCCGAAGGTATCTCGACGTGGCGTCCTCGTTCGCATCGCGGGTCTCCTCGGGCACGCCTTCGAGCGACGTTTCGGCCCGCTCGGCGACGGCATCGATAGCCAGTTCGGCGGTCTCCGGGTCGTCGGCGACGATGGCGACGGCGTCCTCGGGACCCGCCCCGACGGCGTCCCGCAGCGCCTCGACTTCCGCCTCGGTGACGCCGTAGGCCGGGAGTTCGTCGGTGTGGAAGATGCCGCCCGCGCCGTGGCGCTTGGCGTGGTCGGACAGTTCCGTCCCGAGCCGCCGGTCCGGCTGGATTTCGCGGCCGACGAGCCCGTCGAACCCTTCGAGCAGAAGCCCCTGAACCGTCCCGCCCGAGGAGAGCGCGCCTTCGATGACGCCAGAGTCCGTGTCCTCGAATACCCCAGTTACGTCCTGTGGCTCGCCGATTGCGGCGTCGCGCTCGGCGAGTTCCTCGGCGATGTCGAGCAGTTCGACCTGCCGACGGACCTCGTTGCGGACGAGGTCGTCGATGTCGTCGAGGCTCTGGACGCCCTTCAGTTCGATGCGCGCGCCCTCCTCGATGGAGACATTCACGTCCTGCCGGATGGTCCCGAGGCCGCGCTTGACCTTACCCGTCGAACGCAGCAGCATCCCGATTCGCTCGGCGGCCTCGCGGGCCTGCTCGGGCGAACTGATGTCCGGCTTCGTCCCGATTTCGATCAGCGGAATGCCGAGGCGGTCCAGCGAGAAGCGGACCCCGTCGTCGGTTTCCTCGACTCGCTGGCAGGACTCCTCCTCCAGTAGCATGTCCTCGATACCGACCGGGCCGGCGCTCGTCTCGATGGCCCCGTCGTTAGCGACCAGCATCGAGCGCTGGAACCCAGTGGTGTTCGAGCCGTCGACGACGATCTTTCGCATGACGTTCACCTGATCGACGACGGACATATCCAGTAGCTGGGCGATTTCCAGCGTCGTCTCCATCGCCTCGCGGTCGACCCGATGGGGTGGTTCGTCGTCCTCCTCGACGAGACAGGTCGTGTCGTAGGCCAGATACTCGAACTCCCGGTCGACCATGCTTTCCTCAAGCGCCGCCTCGTCGATCTCCCCGAGCTCGCTCTTGGTCGGGTGCAGATAGCGAGTAAAGGAGCGCCCGCTCTCTTCGGGTTCGCGGATCGTTGTCGGACAGTCACAGAACAGTTTCGTCGCGGTATCGAGTTGCTGATGGATCTCCAGACCGGCGACGAGCCCCAGCTCCTCGTAGTCGTACTCAGTCATTGTCGAGGTGTCCGGGACCGGGGGCCAAAAAACGCACCCTTCCCGCCCTCGCCGCCGTGCTTTTGGCCGTGTCTCCCTCACTGTCAGTATGCGCTGGCTGTCGACAGCTGCGGTGGTCGTCCTTCTCCTGACAGCCGGCTGTAACGCCTTTGTCGGTGCTGACACCGTCGACCGGGGCACCGTCACGCCGGCCCCGGTCCCGACAGCAGCGGAGTCGGACACGGCAACGACGCTGGACCCACCGCCCGGCGTGACTATGGAACGGCTCGAAAACGTCGCGCTCCTGTCGGCCGCCCACCGGCAGGCGCTCAACGGCACCACCTACACCCTGAACGAACGCTACAGCGAGTTCGCAATCGGGAACGACAGCAGTTCCGTCCGGCGCGAAGAGACTGTCGCCGTCGAATCACCGACGCGGTACCGTGACGAGATGGTCAGAGTGACGACCGACTCGAACGGGACCGTCGAGCGGTACGAACAGTCGACCTATGCCGATGGCTCCAACTGGTACGAGCGACGGGACGGCGGCACCGTCGAGCGCCAGCGTGGCGAGGTCCGATTCAGTCGCGACAAGTACGCCTACCGGACGGCGTTCTACTTGAATCGCTACGCTGTGGTCAACCAGAGTGCTACGGCCGTCGTTACGAGCGACAGCAGTCGGGCCTACCGGATTCGCGGGTCCGGTGGCGAGATTCCGACCACAGAACGGTTGGCGGCGTTCCGAATCGAACTGCTAGTCGAACCTGATGGCCTCGTCCGCCGATTCAGCGTCTGGTACCGTACCGAAGCCCGTATTGTCGAATACAGCTTCTGGTACGAGGATATCGGCGAGACGACAGCAGAGCGGCCGGCGTGGCTCACCGAATGACTAGCAATGAGTGACAGACTGTGGATCAAGAATGGCTAAGAGTCGGTTCAGCCGCTCGAACTCGACTGTCATGGCGTGACCTGACATTTAACCCTCCTCGGGCGGGGAAAACATATCACAGACTATGACATATGTTTGCATATGACAGTCAGACTGGCAACTCCGGGCGATGTAACGGCCATCAATCAGGTGGCGTCGGCGGCTTGGGAGACGGATTACCCTCGCCTCACTCAGGAAACAGTTGAAGACGGCGTCGGCGACTGGTATTCGCCCGAGCAAATCGAATCGGAACTGGTCGAATCACAGACTCTCCTGCTCGTCTTCGAACGCGAGGAGCGCGTCGTCGGGTTCGCACACGCGACGTGGCACGAAACCGATCGCGTGGGGTATATTCTCCGACTGTACGTCCATCCAGACTACCGCCGGGAGGGAATTGGCCGGGCCCTACTAGAACGGACCTGCACGGAACTGTTCGAGCACGATATCGACCGGGTCAACGCGATGGTCCTCTCGGCGAACGAACCGGGGGCCGAGTTCTACGAGCAGTTCGGGTTCGAGTTCGTCGACGAAAGCGAGACCGAAATCGGCGGGGAGCGCTATCCCGAGAGCCGTTACGTCCTCAACGACGAGCCACAGGTCTGAGAGCGGGACGACTGCCAGCGTCGCTGCCGCGCTCGGGCACACTCTCGCGTGCCTGTTCGACACGAGCGCCCTCGCTATTCCACGGCTCCCCGTTCGCAATTTCGAGGGCCGCTCGCTGCTCACGGGTCACTTCGTTCGCCGTTCGCAATTTCGAGGGCCGCTCACTCCGTTCACGCCCCTCGCTTCGTTCGCGCCCCTCGCTACTCCTCGCCCAGAATCCCACGCTTCGTCATCTTCTCGGGGTCGAGCACGTCGTCGACCTCGTCCTCGTCGAGATACCCCTCTTCGAGGACGACCTCGCGGATGGTCTTTTCCTCGTCGAGCGCCTTCTTCGCGACCTTGCTCGCCTTGTCGTAGCCGATGGCGGGGTTGAGCGCCGTCGCCAGCGCCATGCTCTGCTCGACGCGCTCGGCGCAGTGGTCGGCATCGGCCTCCAGTTTGGCGACGAACTTCTCGCCGAACACCGCGCTGCTGTTGGCGATGAGCTTGGCCGACTGCAGGAAGTTCGAGGCCAGCACGGGCTTGTAGAGGTTCAGGTCGATCTGCCCCTCCGCCGCACCGGCTGACACGGCGGCGTCGTTGCCGACGACTTGCTTGTGGACCTGATTGACCGCTTCGGCGACGACGGGGTTGATCTTGCCGGGCATAATCGAGGAGCCGGGCTGGTTCTCCGGCTGGTCGATCTCGCCGAGGCCGTTGCGTGGGCCGGAGGCGAGCAGGCGGAGGTCGTTGGCGATCTTGTTCAGCGAACCAGCGACGGTTCGAAGCGCACCGTGGGCTTCTGACATCGCGTCGTGGGCGGCCTGTGCCTCGAAGTGGTTGTCCGCCTCGCGGAAGCTGAGATCGGTCTCTTCGCTGATGTACGCAGCGGCCTTTTCCGGGAACTCGGGATGGGTGTTGAGGCCGGTCCCGACTGCGGTTCCGCCGAGTGCGAGTTCGGCGAGGCGGCCGTGGACGTCCTGCACGCGGGAAATACCTTTTTCGACCTGCGTGCGGTAGCCGGAGAACTCCTGTCCCAGCGTCACCGGGGTCGCGTCTTGGAGGTGGGTCCGACCGGTCTTGACGACGTTGTCGAACTCGTCTTCTTTGGCTTCGAGTTCGTCACGCAGCGTCTTCAGGCCGGGAATCACGTCCTTCTCGACGGCCTCTAGCGACGCGACGTGCATCGCCGTCGGAATCACGTCGTTGCTGGACTGGCCGAAGTTGACGTGGTCGTTCGGGTGAATCTCGCGGGTCCCGACCTCGCCGCCGTACAGTTCCGTGGCGCGGTTCGAGATGACCTCGTTGGCGTTCATGTTCGACGACGTACCCGACCCGGTCTGGAACACATCGACGGGGAACTGGTCGTCGTGCTCGCCGGCGATGACCTCGTCGGCGGCTTCGATGATACAGTCCGCCTTGTCTGCCGGAATCGTTTCGAGGTCGCGGTTCGCCTGCGCGGCCGCCTTCTTCACGACGCCGAGTGCTCGGATGAACCGCCGTCCGAACGTCACGTCGCTGATCGGGAAGTTCTCGACGGCGCGCTGTGTCTGTGCGCCCCAGTACGCGTCGGCTGGCACCTGCATCTCACCGAGGCTGTCCTGCTCTGTCCGGTACTCGTCGGTCATACGTCCGGGGGGTGGTCCGCCCGGTCGTAAAACCCTCCGGTACGAGTCTGGACACCACTCGTCACAAGCCTGTAGCGTCCGGGATGGAGTTCACTGGGTATCACGAGTCCCCGGTCGGACAGCGGAGACCGTGGGGCTCAGAACCCGTGACCTAGATAAACGTGTATTATCATTCGGAAATATTAAGTAGAATCTCTCTCCACTTACCATGAGTTCGACGCCACAGAGACGTTCATGACTGACGCCCCCACAATGCTCGGTGACGGCAGTGTGTTGCTGTTGTCGTCGGCTGCCGGGGCCCGATGGGACACCGACGGACGTGACACATCGCGAACGCTCGCAGCCGGTGTACCCGCCGCGTTGCAACCGCTCGCCCGCTCGACACGACGACGGGATGGCACACCCGTCATCTGGCGTTCCCACGTCGCCTGCCAGCCTGTGTTGGTGCGACAGGCTGGGCGGGTTGCGTGGTCTGTACGCGTGTTAGCTGGCGAGTCTATGTGACTGACGACACATCCGTCGGGACGATGGACGGCGAACTCACGTCGGCGAACGACTGACCAACCATGCGCGAGATACTCAGTAGACTCCTCGCCACCGGGGGTAGGCTCCGGTCGGCGGTATCGAGAGACGAATCGGACGGAGACCAACTGGCAACAGACGGCGGGGCGACGGTGGAAACGACTCGGGGCGACTCGCTCCGGAACTCACTGCCGGTCGAGTGGGAACTCATCGAATCCGCCCCGTTCTGGCTCCCGCCAGTCCTGTTTGCGGGCTTTTTCGTCTACGGCGCTATCGCTTGGAACTTCCTCCTGTCGCTGACTGACTACAACGGCTTGGGTGGTGCACAGTACGAGACCTTCGATTTCAGTATGTACAGCCGCATGCTGAACGACGGGGCGTTCTGGCAGGCGGCACAGAACACAGTCGTGTTACTGGTCGTGTTCACCGTTCTCTGTCTGGCGCTTGGCCTGTTTGTGGCCATCCTCATCGACCAGCAGATACGCTTCGAGAACACGTTCCGGACGATATACCTGCTCCCGATGAGCCTCTCGTTCGTCGTCACGGCGACGATGTGGGCGTGGGTGTACAACGCCCGCAACGGTGTGCTCAATCAGCTCTTCCGATTGTTCAATCTCGAAGGTGCTCTTGTGGGACTGCTTCGCCCGGCAGGAGTCAACGCCGAAGTCATTCAGTGGCTTTCTTGGAATACGACCGCTCTAGCGGCGGTCATCTTCGCGCTCATCTGGCAGTTCAGCGGCTACGCGATGGTCGTCTTTCTCGCCGGCCTCCGAGCGATTCCGACAGAACACTACGAGGCCGCTCGGGTCGACGGCGCGTCCACGATTCGGATGTATGCGCGGGTAATCATCCCGCAACTCCGCGCCTCCGCGGTGTCGGCGTCGGTCGTGCTGATGGTGTTTGCGCTGAAAGCGTTCGACTTCATCTACGCGCTCCGTGGCTCACAGCCGGGGGCGAACATGGACATTCTGGCGACGATGATGTATCGGGTCGCGTTCGACAGCCTCCAGTGGGCGTACGGGTCGGCCGTCGCTATCGTGCTGTTTGCCCTCGCACTGCTGGTTATCGGACCGTACCTCTACAGCGAATACCGACGGGGTGAACTATGAGTATCAGAGACGGGGACTTCATCGACGAACTCCGCAGTACAGAGAACAGCCGTATCGGCCTGTATGCCCTCCTGCTGGCGGGCATCGCCTTCTACCTCTTCCCGGTGGAGACGGCCGTGATGACGATGTTCAAGACCGAGAGCGCCTTCGCCCGGACGCTCCCGTTCGCACCGCCGGGCACTGACGGCTTCACGCTCGACGCGCTCAGTACCGCTTGGAACACGCTCCGGCCGGGACTGTTGAACTCACTGCTGATGGCGATTCCGGCGACGATTATGTCGGCGCTACTGGGAAGCCTGACCGCGTACGGACTGACGACGATTAGTTGGCGCGGCCAAGTCGGCGTGGTCGTCCTCATCATCGCGGGCATCTTCATCCCATATCAGGCCGTGCTGGTCCCGCTGGCACAGTTCTGGTTCCAGATACTCCCCGGACTGGTCGAGGGGTTCGTCAACACCCTCTTTGGCTTCATTACGGGCGGTAGCTGGGAGTATCCGAGCCGGAACGGCTACGTACAGTTGCTACAGCTGTCGATTACTCACGCGGCGTACGGGATACCGATCTGTACGCTGCTGTTCCGGTCGTACTATCAGAGCATCTCCGAGGAGATGATCGAGGCCGCTCGCCTCGACGGCGCGAGCGCGTTCAGCATCTACCGCAACATCATCCTCCCGCTGTCGCTGCCGATGTTCGCGGTGACGCTCATCTACCAGTTCACGCAGGTGTACAACGACCTGCTGTTCGCGCTGGTGCTCATCAACGAACCGGCCTCACAGGTGGCGACCCAGCGCCTTGCGGCGCTCACTGGCGGGGTCGTCCAGTCGTTCAACACCACGATGGCTGGGGCCATCGTCGCAGCACTGCCGACACTGCTCGTCTACATCGTGTTCGGCGAACAGTTCGCGAAAGGCGTCGCTGGAGAGTAATTACGGAGGTATTCACAATGGCACAACTCACACTGGACGAGGTAACGAAGACGTTCCAAGACGACGACGGCGAAATCATCGCAGTTGACGAGGTCTCGGTCGACATCGAGGACGGCGAGTTCCTCTGTGTCGTCGGCCCATCGGGCTGTGGGAAATCGACGACCCTGCGGATGATTGCCGGGCTCGAAGACATCACGCGCGGTGAAATCCGGCTGGACGGCCAGATCATCAACGACCAGCCGCCGGCCCGCCGGAACGTGGCGATGGTGTTCCAGTCCTACGCCCTGTACCCCCACATGACCGTGCGGGAGAACATGGCGTTCGGGCTGGAGGAGTCGACGGACATGCCCGACGAGGAGATCAACGAGCGCGTCGAGGAGGCGTGCAAGGACATGGGCATCTTCGAACTCATCGACCGCAAGCCCGGCGAACTCTCCGGCGGCCAGCAACAGCGCGTGGCGCTGGGCCGCGCCATCGTCCGGGACCCCGAAGTGTTCCTGATGGACGAGCCGCTGGCGAACCTCGACGCGAAGCTCAAAGCCGAGATGCGGACCGAACTACAGGAACTCCAGCAGGACCTCGACGTGACGACGGTGTACGTCACACACGACCAGACGGAGGCGATGACGATGTCCGACCGCATCGCCATCCTCAACGACGGTGTCCTCCAGCAGTGTGCGACGCCGCTTGAGTGTTACCACGAGCCGAACAACCTCTTCGTCGCGGGGTTCATCGGTGAGCCGTCGATGAACTTCTTCCCGATGACCCTCGAAGGGTCGACGCTCAAAGGCGAGTGGTTCGAGTACGAACTCAGCGATGAGACGGTCGCTCAGGTCGAGGGAACGACCGACATCACGCTGGGCATCAGACCCGAAGACATCGAGTTCGTCCAGAGCGACACCGGTCCGAACGTGTTCGATTCGACGGTCCACGTCGTCGAGCCACGCGGGAACGAGAACACGGCCCACCTGCAGTTCGACGAATCGATGGACGACCAGTTCATCGCGACGGTCGGCGGGATGAAACAGCTCAAGTCCGGCCAGCGCGTCAAAGTCCACATCCCTGAGAACGCGATTCACCTCTTCGATACGGCCAGCGGAGAGGCCATCCGGAACCGCACACTCGACGAGATCGAAACGGTCGAATCGGTCGTCTGAGCTGGAGCCGTTTTTACTGCGCTGTCGGGCAGCCGGTGTTCACGCCCACCGGTCGAGCCCGGTCTGGACGACCGACTCGTCGATGCGCTCGAACCCGCGAGCGACTTCGTCGGCGTCGACCTCCCACTGCTCGGTGACGAACGCGCGGGCGGCGTCAATATCCGGCTCGATGCTGTCGGGGATTTCGTAGTCGTCGGTCACTGCGGGGTCGAGAAACAGGTCCCGGATGCGGTCTGCGTGGTCGATGTGCTCGCCGCGGGCGTCGAGAACAGCGTAGAGGTCGCCGTGCTCGTGGAGTTCCGTGACGGCGGTCTTGGGGCCGATACCCGAAATACCCTCGTTGAAGTCCGTCCCCATCAGGATAGCGGCGTCGACCAGTTGCTCCCAAGTGAGATCGTGCTGTTCGAGCGTGGCCGCGAAGTCCATCAGCTCGGGGTCTCCCTTCGAGGTGATCTGGCGGAGCGTCATCGGCGCGCCAAACAGCAGCGCGTCGTAGTCCTCGGTCCCGACGTAGTCCACGTCGCCCCGACGGGCCATCACCGATGCCTGTCCCTCGCCTTCCGCCGGGGCGTCGACGATAGGCACGCCGAGCAGTTCCAGCAGTTCCCGCGTGGTGTCGACGATAGTGTCGGTCAGCCGCTGGGTCCGAGAGTCCAGTTTCGCCACGCGGGTCGCGTCCCCGGCCTCGCGGGCATCTTCCAGTTCGGACTCGTACTTCTCGCGCTGTTCGCGGCGCTTCTCGACCTCGTCGTCTTTGAGGTCCGTGACCGCGCCGTCGAAGACGAACACCGGCGTCATATCGTGCTCGAAGAACTTCGGCAGGCCTTGGACGACGCCGATGAGGTTTGCCACTTCCTCGCCGTCGCTGGTGGTGTATTTTGACTCGCTGGTGAACTTCACTGTCGTCGTCAGATAGCGATAGAGCCAGTTGTGGGCGTCCACGGCGACGACGCTCCCGCCGAGGTCGCCGAACGAAACGTCCGACAGCGCCGCGAGCGACCGCAAATCAGCGTTTCCCATTGGCAGGCTTTTGGCCGACAGCCGCTTGAATCTCTCGGAGACGACGCGGCATGCCGTCGGGGTTGCTGACGGACCGTTTGTGCCCACGTGTCAGTCTGTGGGCTCGGAGGGCTGCTCCGCCCAGTCGTCGAGGGTCGGCGGGGGGTCGGCGTCGGCCTTCGCGTCGAGGAACGACTCCTCTTCTGTCGAGAGGTCGCGCTTCCGGAACAGGTCCAGTCCGGCCTGATACCGTTCGGTGCTCCGGTCGCCCGGCCAGACAAGGTCGAGTTCGGCCATGCCTGACTCCGCACCGCTGAAGCAGAACCCGGCCCGGTAGGCGGCTTGGTAGGAAAACGGGTTATTGACGCCGATGGACACACGTTCGAAACCCCGCTCCGTAGCACGCTCCCGAACGAATCGCAAGAGGCGGGCTCCGAGCCGGTCGCCCTGCCGGTCCTGCCGAACGGTGATATACCGGACACAGAGTGTGTTCGAGTCTGTCCGGTCAGCGTCGAACGCAGCCGCGGCAACGACGCTGTCGTCCCCGATGACCGCCTTTCCGGTCGAGGTCATCACGAACTTGCCCGCGTACGCGAACTGCTCGTAGTCCAGCCGGAGCCGGTGGCCGTCTTCGGGCCAGCCGAGCAGCGTGAACTCCATAGTGCAACTGGACGGGCCGCTCCCTGTAATCAGTGATGGTCCGACCTGTCTGTTCCAGAGCACCAATCGCTGTCGTCGAATCCGGGAGAGCGAAGTGCCCGGAACTGGAACTCCCTGTATGAGCGTCTCGACGGTGGGGAACGGTCGTATCGAACTGTCCGCTCGGACGGCGCTAGTCGCTGTCGGTGACCTGCTGGCGATTGCTGTGTTCGTCGGTGTCGGCGAACTGACCCACGGGATCAATCCGATACTCAACCCGGGCCGGTTCGCAGGGACGCTGACGCCGTTTTACCTCGGTTGGCTCCTCGTCGCGGGTATCGGTGGCTTGTACACCGCCGCTGCGACCGGGACGGTTCGAGCGGCGGTCGGCCGTACTATCGTGGCGTGGGTGCTGGCAGTCGGGATCGCGCAGGGACTTCGGTCGACGGCGATGTTCCCCGGGAGTGCGGCGCTGACATTCGCACTCGTATCCGTCCTCGTCGGCGGCACGCTGTTGCTGCTCTGGCGTGGTGCAATTGCAGTCGTAAAATAGGGCGGCCTGCTGCAGCGCTACGGTGTCGATGACGGACTATCGCAGGTCGGCGACTTCAAGCGACTCTGTCGACTGGATCCATGCCTGATGGTTCTCTCGGTCGTAGATTACGAACTCTTCGTCGCCGATGTTCAGTTCGGCGTATCGTCGTTCTTGGTCGTCGGTCGCGGCGTCCGTCGTGTTGTCCGTTGCGTTCGTGCTCATTGTCTCGTTTGGAAGTCGGCGTTACCGTTTTTCTCCGATTTAACATATCTCGGGAGACCTAATAAGCACATGGACCCAGTTATCACCGGAGAAAATAGAGGCCATGACCACTCCACTGACCACCTAACCTAGTTCTCAATTTCTGAAACCGGGAGGATGGGAGGCTTCTACCCCGGAATACGGATCGCCGTTGCAGTAGTCTCCGGACAGCAGGGGTGAACCCCGTATCCGCTCTCACGGGGAACCCACGTGTATCTGCGGGCCAGCAAAGACAGGCCGTCATCGACCTTATATTGTGAGTTACTCACAGGAATTGTGGTATATTAATCTTTTCCCACTATCCAACTCATAACTTATGAGGTTGTTACACAGCGGGTACTGAGTAAATTTGCAGGGGCCATTGAATGTATTATTCCGTATTTTAGGGAAACATTCATATACTCTGCTACCATAGATAATTTATACTTATGACGGGATATTACGACATCATTCTCGGACTCATTCCGCTTGCCATGGCTGGCATCACCGCCTCCCTGTTCGTTGTCGGCCTCGAACTGACGACGGCGATTCCGATGGCCTCTGTCGTAACGGTTGGCCTCATCGGCCATGCGATGTTCGTCCGTGCCCCCGTCGACCCGGTTCCAAACGACACGCCGGCCCAGCAGAGCGCGCAGTCGGACCCGGTACAGACAGCGGACTGAGCGCTGTCCCATCGTCTACTCTCCTGCTTTCGATAGATATTGACTGATCGTATTCTCGACTGAACATATTGGCTGCCGGGCAGTATAAGAGTCGGTCGCACAAACGACGGAGTATGCCAACAGATGCGACAGCGCTGTTCTTGCAGAGTGACGAGGTCGCCGACCTCGCTGAACCCGCCGAGTACGTCGACGCTGTCAGAGAGGGATACCGTCAGCGTGGGGAGGGTGCCCCGGCAACTCCCAGAACAACGCTGTTCTCGGACGAGCCCGCAGGAATGTTGACGGGCTATCTCGCGATTCTCCCCGATACCGGTGCGATGGGCGGATACACCTACGCAGCCGGTTTCGGCGGACGAGACGCACACTTCACGCTCCCGATCTTTGACGCCGACAGCGGCGACCCGCTCGCTGTCCTTGACGGCGCGAGCATGAACCCGCACAAAACTGGCGCGGCCGGGGCAGTCGGTGTCGACGCACTGGCCCGCCGTGACGCTAGCGACCTCGCAGTCATCGGCAGCGGCGCACAGGCCCGTGGTCAGGTCCGTGCGACGGCAACAGTCCGGGACTTCGACCGCATCGAGGTGTACTCCCCAACGGCCAGTAACCGGGAGTCCTTCGCTGCGGAGATGAACGACGCACTGGACCCGACTGTGGCGGCCGTCGCGTCCCCGGCCGCAGCAATCGAAGGGGCCGATGTCGTTATCACGGCGACCAGCGCGAGCGAGCCGGTGTTCGACGGCGACTTGCTCGAATCGGGAACCCACGTGACCGCGATGGGCCAGTACCATCCCGAAAAGAACGAACTGGACGCGACGACAATCGAACGCGCCACGTACGTCCCGGACCTGCGTGAGCGGGTGACACAGGACGCCGGGTCGTTCATCAACGCCCTTGATGCGGGCGTCATCGACGAGGACCACGTCCACGCTGAGCTGGGAGACATCGTCGCTGGTAACGCCCCCGGGCGGCAGTCTCCCGACGAGATTACAGTCTTTGACTCCGGTGGCACAGCCATCGAAACCGTCGCTGCGGGCCACATGCTGTACGAGCGAGCGAAGGCCAAGGGCCGCGGCGAGGAGATCGACTTTGCGCCCGCGAGCAAAGCTTTGACCGGCCGATAGTGGCAACCGAAGCGACAGTTAGAGGTACGGGCCGAGGCCGAGAGCATCGACCAGACTGATACCAGCGGCGAGCGCGCCGACGATATAGCCGGCGATGGTCCCACCGTTCAACAGCGGAAGCCCTGCGTGCGCGCGCCCCTTCAGTACCATCCAGAGTAGTATCGTCAGACCGACGTAAGACCCGATCATTGCGGTCAGCGCCGGCAACGGGACACCGAACACCGACAGCACGTCCGACGAGGCGAAAAAGGCGGCGCTGGCGACGAGTATCGACGGGATGATGGCGTCACCGAGCCCGATAAACAGGGCGTCGCGCTCTAGCGGGTCGGCGTGAACGTCGCCACCCTCGCCCGCTTTGCCGGTGTCCGTTGCCTCGTCGGGATGGTCCGCCGGCTGGCTTCCGTCTGCAACTGCCGTACCGTTCGCGTCAGCACCGGATTCTGTGTTTGTTTCCCCCTCTGCTGCGTCGTCCGCCGCCGCCGGTGAGTTGTCGCTCGTCTCGTCTTCCGCTGTCGGGTCCGGCGTCGTCGCGTCGAGATACGAGTACGACAGCGTCATCGGGATCACGAGGACGACGGGGACCTTGAGGTCCATCACGCCCGAGGCCAGCGTGAGCATGTGTTCGGTCCCGTAGACGCTAATCGCATCATACACCGCGAGCACGGTTAGCAAGACCAGCGACGGCAGAATCCCGAAACTGATACCGAACAGACCCGCGGCGGCAGCCCCCATCACCGCACCGGCACTATCGATGACGTACCACTCGGGATACACCAGCAGTGCCGTCCCTAAGCCCAGCGCTAACAGGACGGCAACGACGTTGAGGCCGGCGTACGTGAGCACTGGCGGCACCAGCACCTGAAACACGTACAGCGAGAGCCAGGCCGCCGAGAAGACAATGAGCCCGCGGATGAGCTGGTCAACGTCGTAGCGGAAGGCAAGCAACATAACCGCCGTCGCGACCAGAATCGCCCCGATGTACATGAGGCTATTCGTGGGGTCAGATGGGTCTTCGACGGCTTGGTAGCCAGCCGATTCGAAGGGCTGGACCAGCGCCAGCGCGCCGAGTTGGACGAACAGGAAGATACCAGCGATAAGACCACAACCGCCGAGGATTCGCCACCGTCGCTCCATGCACACACGTCCTACAGGAACCGGTTTGAGCGTTACGAAGCAGGTGTAGACAGGCGTCGGCGGTTCGGAGGGCCGTTACCGCGCGTACAGGACGGTACCGACCAGCGCTGGAAGATGCACGCTGTCGTTCGGCGAGACTGCAAGGTACGGCCGCTCGACCGGGCCGAACACATCGACGACGGAGCCAACAGTCTGGAGTTCCTCGTCGACCACGTCAGTTCCCACGGACGCGTACTCGTCGTCAGGCGCTCGGACCACTGCGAGTCCCTGTGCGACCCGTGAAACAGTACCGATGCGTTTCATTCACGCAGGGCCTGCATGTAGGCCGCCACGGCCCCGAGCAGGTCGCTTTTCGTCGCATCGTCAGCGTCCTTGACGACGACCCGCCCGCGAGCTTCGTACTCGCGTGGATACGTCTTGTCCCGTTCGATGACCGCGTCGTAGCCGACCTGCTGGACGGCTTTGGCGATCTCGTCGATAGTCGGGTCCTCGACGGCTAGATCCAGTGACACGCGACGCCCGTCGCTGCGCGAACGGTTGGCGTCGAGTGCCGCCGGCCAGATAACGTTCTCGACCATACCGGCAGTGGCCGCCCGTGGCATATATGGGTTATCGTCACCGCCGACAGTATCCGAAGTGAAAATCAGTTGAAGTATATGAAGAATCAAGCTTACATACCTCTGTAATCTATCCGTGGTATATGGTAAAGAAAGGGTTACTCGCTATCACCGCCGTGGTGCTTCTTGTGGTTCTGGGGACGGGTGTCCTTATCGGAGCACAGTTTGCGGGCGGGACAGCGGGTCCAACGGCACAGACGACTGATTCACAGAGCGACGACAGCAGTGGTGGTTCAACGTCGACGGCGACAGCGGACAGTAGTACTTCGCCAACACCGACACCGGGAGCAAACAAGACGGCGACGCCGACTGAAACAGCGGCCCCACAACAGGAGGCAATCCCGGCGCGGAAGTTCAATGAACAGAACGTTTCGGACTATATCCGGACGTTCCTCAACGAGGAGCGCGAGGCCGCAGGTGTCCCGCCGTTCACGTCGGGACTCCAGACCGAAGGCGATCTCAACGAGATGGCAAGGGCTCACAGCGAGCAGATGGCCGTCGAGGGGAAGGCGATTCACACAATCGACGGCGTCTCCAGTAAGGACCGGTACCAAGACACTGGACTCTACGACCGGTGTACGTTCGATTCAGCGGAGGGCGAGTACATAGAACAGCCCGACCGAAACCGGTTCGAGGCGGTTGAGCAGACAGTGGCCGGACAGACTTACGAGGAGGACGGCAAAGAGCGGTTCCATGCTACCGACAAGGAAATCGCCAGAAAGATCGTCGATGACTGGATGGCATGGCCGGACTATCGCGAGCGACTCACGCTCCGTAACGCCAATCTCGTCGGTATCGGCGTGGAGATAACCGACACCGGCAACGTGTACGCGACCGCCAACATCTGTGGCTAACGGTCAGACTGGTTGATCGGCGCAGCGACCGCTCTGACGGCTGGGCCGTTCGTGAGCGCTGCCTTGCCGCCACTCTCACACATCGTGTCCAAGTTCTACGCGTTTCAGCTCAATGTGAGCGGTGTCGTCGCTTTGCTCTCTGTGTGAACCGCTCGTAAACCGCACTCGATCTCACCAGCGACGATGAATCGCCGACAGTTCCTCTCACTCTCAGCACTTTCCGTATCCCTCCCCGACCGTGCCGAGTGGGTATTGACGGTGCGACGGAAAATAACGCCTCAGCGCCGAACACGACAGAAACGCCGAACAACACCGCAACACTAACCCAGAGGCCATCCCGAAGCCGTGACGCCGGAATGTTGGCCGCCGGTGTGTGAAGGGCCGAAGCTCGTGGAAGCCTATATTGTGGCGGTTTTGCGGGCGACGTTGTACTGATTGCCACCTGCCAGAACAAGGAACCTTCAATTCAAATAGAGGACTCGATCCAGATCAACCGCGGCGTAGATAGTGGATTCAAACGGTGAAGTAACTGCAAGATGGGTCGTCCAGTAACGACTGGTAGATCGGTTCGGCTCTCCCGTGATCGCTCGGGTCGGTCGTCACTGGCAGTTAGCGTACCGGAAGCTCACGTGCTAGTGTTGAGAGTGATATCCCGTAACTCGCCACTTCTCGAAGGAGAACAGACGCTCAGCTACCGCGCTACTCGCCGCTGTTTCCGGAGCCGTCACCGCCGCTCTTTTGCTCTGCCAGCCAGTCCTCGTACTCGTCCTGTGGGACGACCTCAACGGTCCCAAGCATCTGTGAGTGACCTGAACCACAGTACTCGGCACAGTAGAGCTGGTATGTCCCGGTGTTACCCGCGTTGGTCCGGAGACGGTTGTACTGGCCGGGGAACGCGTCGGATTTCAGTCCAAGTCCGGGAACGTGGAACGCGTGCAACCAATCCGTGGATGTCACGCGCAGCGATACGTCCTGATTGGCCGGTATCTTCAGGTCTGTTCTGGTGGTGACTTCCGCCTCGCCGTCCCAGCTCGATTCGTTGTAGTAGAACGTCCAGCCGTACCGCTGGGCCTCGACGGTAATGAGCTCAGTGTCCTGTTCTTGCAGTGCGGCTTGGTCACCGGCTTCGGCGGTGACGTACGGGCTCGCCATCACCTGATAGGAGGCGACGCCGACGAACAGAAGAATGATCGCCGTTGCGATGGTCCAAGTGACTTCGAGTCGGCGGTTCTCCTGCGTGGGAAGCGCCTCTTCCTGATTACGGAACCGCCAGACGGTGTAGACCAGAATCCCTTCGACGAGGACCGTAATCGGGATAGCGACGTACAGGAGGTTCATATTTAGCCCCCAGATGAGGCTATCCGTCGTCGAGTCCTGAATCTGTGCGGCGGCGGCCGGCTCGACGGCGAGCGCGAGCAACGCAGCACCGAACAGAGCGACCAGACCGGCGCGTTTCCGGGTCATGGATGCGGCTTAGGATTTCGGAGATAAATAACTGCTGTCTTCGCCGCAGGCCCCCGATTTGCAGCAATAGGGCAGCAGAATTGCTCCGAACGGAGACAGCGGAATCGCGAGGTCTAAGTGGCCAGCATCGAAGGATACAATAATGGCAGAGAGCCGGACCTTCACCGGGCTGCTCGCCGCAACCGCTGTCGGCGTGTACTTGCTAGTTCTCGCCGGCGCGACGACAACGCTCACGGATGCGGCAGCAGCCTGTACTACTTGGCCGCTGTGTGACGGACCGGTCGACGTGACGAACACGGCCCTGCTGGTCGCTTGGGGACATCGACTTGTCGCAGCCGCCGTCGGACTTCTCGTGGTGGCTATGACCGTTGTCGGCCTCCGATCCAACTGTCGTGGCCGCGTCAAGGCAGCTATCATTCTCGGAGCCGCGCTGTACCCGGTCCAGATCGCGCTCGGTGCCGTCGTCGCGACGACCACCGAGACGGCACTCCCCGGCGCCCACCTCGCTCTGGGGATGGGCATCTTCGGCTCGTTCGTGCTGGCTCTGGCGTGGCACCTCGAAGCTGAGACAGGCAGCGACGATGAGACCCCCGTGAAGAATCCGACACTCGCGCCGGAACCAGCTGACGACGGGCCGGAACGGTCGCCGACGCTCTCCGCTCGTGAGCGCGTCATCGAAACTCTATCCGCGTACTTCCGCCTGATGAAGCCTCGTCTGATGTGGCTCCTGTGTCTGGTCGCCGCGGCCGGGATGGCACTGGCCGCTGGACAGACGCTCACTGTTCGGACGGTGCTGCTCACGCTCGGGGGTGGCGTCCTCTCTATCGGCGCATCCGGGACGTTTAACCACGTCCTCGAACGTGACATCGACAAGCGGATGGACCGGACCTCGGACCGTCCTATCGCGACCCACCAGATTCCGGTCCGGAACGCGCTGGCGTTCGGATTGCTCCTGTCGTTTGCGTCACTATGGTTGTTCTGGCAGGTGAACGCGCTCGTGGCGGTGCTCGGCCTGACTGCGATTGTGTTCTACAGCGTCATCTATACGCTCGTGTTGAAGCCAAACACTGTTCAGAACACTGTCATCGGCGGGGCTGCCGGCGCACTACCGGCGCTCATCGGATGGGTCGCCGCCGACGGGTCGGTCGGCCTCCCGGGCGTCATCCTCGCCATCGTGATTTTCCTCTGGACGCCGGCGCATTTCTACAACCTCGCGCTCGCGTACAAGGACGACTATGAGGCGGGTGGTTTCCCGATGATGCCGGTCGTCCGTGGCGAGACGGAGACGCGAAAGCACATCGTCTACTATCTCGGGGCGACACTCATCGCCTCGGGCGTCTTGGGCGTGCTCACATCGCTTGGTTGGCTGTACGCTGTCACGTCGGTATTGCTGGGTGCGGTGTTCCTCTGGGCCGTCATCCTGCTCCACCGCGAGCAGACCGAAGCGGCGGCGTTCCGAGCGTTCCACGCGTCGAACGCCTACCTCGGTGCGGTCCTGATCGCCATCGTTGTCGACGCACTGGCACTATGAGTACCACGACAGCGACTCTGAGAGACGCGATACCGGACACGCGCTCGCTGGTGACTGGAGCAGCCGTGTTGAACGCGGAATTCATCCTCATTCTGGGCTATGTCGTCAACACCGCCCAGCCAGCGACGGACCCGTTCCTGCTTGTGTTCCCGTTCATCTGGCTCAACATCGCCGGTCTCGTTTTCCTTCGGGTCCGACCGGAACTGACTGGCCGCCGCCGGACACTCGGCAGTGCGGTTCTCGCTCTGGGCTATCTACTCGTGCTTGGGTACGTCGGCGGCGTGTACGGAACGGGCGGTCAGGGGACCGGCCTTCGGCTAGTCACGCAGGCCCCGCCGGGGTTCTCGCCGACGGTCGTGTTCAGCGGTGCGACCCTTAGCGTGGTGCTTATCCCGTGGAAGATTGCCGGCTACTTGGCGCTCTCGTATCTGGTGTTCGTGACTGCTGTCGACGCGAGTGGCGGCGCGGTGGGCGGCATCGTCGGCCTCTTTTCGTGTGTCTCCTGTGTCCTCCCGATTATCGCGTCGATACTGGGCGGTTTCGTGGGCGTCGGGGCAACGCTATCTCAGGCGGCCCTGTCCCAGTCGTATGGTCTCTCGACGGTGGTGTTCGTCACCTCGGTCGGACTGCTGTACGGTGTCCACCGGTTCGACGTGACGCTTGTCGGTCGGCTCCGAACGTTGATCGGACCATAGGGCTTTCAGGCTGACAGACGTGAAAACGGGTATGAGTTCTGTCGAAATCGAATACTGCGTCCCGTGTGGATTCCGTGAGCGAGCGGTAAACGTCCAGCAAGCGATTCTGTCCGGACTCGAGCAGGAACTCGACAGCGTCCGACTGGTCATGGGCGACCACGGCGTGTTCAGGATTACCGTGGACGACGAGACGGTCTACGACAAAGCTGAGGCCGGCGACGAGTTCGACGTGGACGCTATTGTACGCAAGGTCCGCTCGCACGTCATCTGACAGGCATCGTGATGCTGTCCGTGGAATTCTGTGCCGGAACTGCTATTGGGTCTGTGACGGCCTCCCGCACAACAAACTATTTATTGTTTTGCTGTGACATCTTCGCCACATGGCGACGAAAACCGAATTCTGTGACCACTGTGAAGAGACTACGCCAGTCGTCACGGACAAGCCGTGGCTCCCGGCTGTTTGTCTGGAATGTGGACGTAACGTGTAGTATATAGTCACGCGAGAACGGAACTGCTTTCGGCAACCCGACCGGACGAGGGCGCATGGACGAGGTACTGGTCGCGTCGGATGTCGGGCGGCGCTACGGCGAGACGGTCGCACTCGACGGCGTTTCGCTGACGGCGACTACCGGAGAGGTACTCGCGCTGGTCGGTCCAAACGGGGCTGGCAAGACCACGCTGGTACGCGCGTTGACTGGAACGACAGATGCGACTGGCGAGGTACGGCTGTTCGGCCAGTCACCCAGAACGGTCGCTCGCGACCGAATCGGTCTTTTGCCACAGTCGTTTTCGCCCCACGAGCGGTTGACGGCCCGAGAACTACTTGAGTACTACGCCGGCCTGTACGACGATACCCGTGATGTCGAGGGTGTCCTCGATGATGTCGGTCTGGCTGACACGGCTAGCACAACCTACGAAAATCTCTCAGGCGGGCAACAGCGACGGACGTGCGTTGCGACGGCGCTCATCAATGATCCGGACCTCCTCGTGCTGGACGAACCCACGACTGGCATCGACCCGGCCGGTCGGCGTGACCTCTGGCGACTACTGGAGGGGCTTGCCGACCGCGGCGTGACGATACTCGTGACGACACACTACATGGAGGAAGCCCAGCGCCTCGCGGACCGTGTCGGCCTCCTCGCTGACGGGAGGCTTATTGCACTTGATTCCCCGGAGGACCTCGTCGCTGAGCACGGCGGCGACAGCCAGCTCGTTGTGGAGGGGACCTTCGACGAAGCCGCTGTTGCAGCCATCGACTACCCGGCGGAGACGGCACTCCGGAACGGTCGGTTGGTCGTCTACGGCATCCGCCCGGAATCTATCGGAAACATCACTGCGCAGCTGGGGGAGGCGGGCATCGAGTACGACAGCCTGACTTGGAAACAGCCAGACTTGGAAGACGTGTATCTCGAACTCACCGGGACGGCCGTCGGCCAGCGCGGTGAACCACAGCAGACGGAGCCGGTCGCGGGTGGTGTCCAATGAGTCGACTAGGGCGACTCACATCGGAGACGCGTGCAGCGTCGCTGGCCTTTCTCCGGCGACGGACGGCCGTCTTCTTCACGTTCTTCTTCCCGGTCATCATCGTCGTCATCTTCGGCGTACTGGTCCAGACTCAGCCGGGTGGCGGCGGGCTGTTTACTGAGCCGCCGAGCTTCTACGCGCCGGGATATCTGGCCGTCGTCGTCCTGTTCACGCCACTCTCCCGCGTCGGCAGCGAGGTGGCGCGTCATCGGGACGGCAACCGCTTCGAGAAACTGGCGACGACGCCGCTGACCCGCACCGAGTGGCTGCTGGCACAGACGCTCGTCAACGTCGTCATCATCGGCATCGCCGGCCTCCTGATTCTGGGCCTGATGGTGTGGCTCACCGGCGCGACGATACACCTGTCGGGGCTGTTGCTCCCGTTTGTCGGCCTCGGCGTCGCGCTGTTCTGTGCCGTCGGCGCGATGCTGGGCAGTCTCGCGGACTCGCAGGACGGCGTTATCGCAGCGAGCAACGGCCTCGCACTCCCGTTGCTCTTCCTCTCGGAGACGTTCGTCCCACAGACGCTTCTGCCCGCGTGGCTGCCGACGTGGCTCTCGCCGCTGACGTACTTCTCACGTGGCGTCCGTGCGGCGACGACGGGGACTGGCGAAGCGCTCGGCCCGCTCGCTGTTCTCACCGTCTGTGCCGTCGTCGGCTTTGCTGTCGGCGCACGGCTTCTCCCGCGAACGGACTGAATCCGCTGTGCTGAGGGGCCTTACAGACGCGCGACAGACGACAACAGGTCGAACAGTTCTTCTTTGGTCGCGTTCCCCGATTTGACCGCGTCCTTGGGGTCACGACCCATCTCCTGTACTGTCTCGATGGCACGGTCGGGGCCGTAGTCGTAATGATACACCAGCCATGCGGCGAGTACCTGTCCGGTGCGACCGATGCCGGCCAGACAATGAACGACAACTCGTTCCTCTGTCTCACAGGCGTCGACGAGGAACGGCAGAATCTCGTTGTGGAGGCGGTCCTGAGGGATGAGTTGATGATCGGGAACCGGTACGTGACGGACTGATGACGCTCCGAAGGCCGCCCGATAGCGCTGGATGTTTGCCCCAGCGTCGTCGAGTTGTTGCCCCGGAAGGAGACAGCAGACCCGCTCGATGTCGTGTGCCTGCATATGTGTGACCCAGTCGTCGATAGCGTCCTGATGTGTGGCGGCAGTATGCCAGCCCGGTGCACAGGAGCCGTAGACGTACTCTTCGTTGGAGGTTGCAGGCGCGAAGCGGTGTGGATTCACGATGGGCATAGCACCCGTTGTCCTGCCTATCCTACGTACCCCCTTGATTCTACCCACCCAGTTCTCAGCTGTGATTCTCTGAATAGAAGGTAGTTTCTCCACAACTGCTTACCGACCCGACCGGTTCCAGTGGTCACGTTTATACTGTCAGTTCCCCCTACGTCGAGACATGGTGACGTTTCTTGCCGGTGGGACGGGAACGCCGAAGCTCCTCGCCGGTGCCGACGACGTGTTTTCGCCCGCGGCGACGACTGTCGTCGCCAACACCGGCGACGATATCGAACTGGGTGGGCATCTGATCTGTCCAGACCTCGATACCGGCCTGTTTCTGGACGGTGATGTCCTCGACCGAGAGATGTGGTGGGGTATCGCCGACGACACTGCCGAGACACACGCCGAGCTGACACGACTTGCTGACGCCGCCGGGCTCGACGGCGGCCCGCGATACCTCCCTGCCGACGCACAGACAGCGGGGCGTGATATCGCTCGCTGGCGGCGCTTCTCCGGCGTTGCGGAGTTCATGCACATCGGCGACCGGGACCGTGCGGTCCACATCACGCGGACCTCGCTGCTCGACGAGGGCCACTCGCTGACCGAGGTGACGCGCACGCTCGCAGACGCCTTCGGCCTCGACCGAACGCTGCTGCCGATGAGTGACGACCCCGTCGCTTCGATCATCCACACGCCGAGCGGGCCGATGCACTTTCAGGAGTGGTGGGTTGGCCGCAACGGCGAACCACCGGTCGAGGACGTGGAGTTCCGTGGCTCCGAGACGGCTAACGCGACGGATGCCGTTCTGACCGCGCTCGACGACGCCGTCGTCATTGGACCGTCGAACCCCGTAACTTCGCTCGGGCCGATGCTTGCCATCGACGAGATTGAACAGGCACTCCACGAAACAACGGTCGTCGCCGTCTCGCCGTTCATCGAAGATACGGTGTTCTCTGGGCCGGCAGCGGAGCTGATGGCCGGTGTCGGAGTTGAGCCAAGTACCGCCGGTGTAGCCGAGTCGTACCCCTTCGCTGACGCCTTCGTGCTGGACAACGACGATTCGACCCCGCTGGACGTGCCCGTCGTCCGAACCGACACCACCCTTGATGATGAGGCCGACGCTGACCGAGTGAACCGCGCCGTCGAAACGGCCCTCTCAGAGGTGGCCTGATGTTCGAGCCGCGAATCGCCCTCGCGAGTCTGAGCGGCGAGGCCGACGCGTCGTGGGCCCGCGCGGTCGAATCCCACATCGGGTGTGCGTTCCTCGGCGGTATCGCACTTGACGACCGGACCCGCGAGGCCGCCCGAGCGATGAGGGACCGCGACCGCTCCGAGTTCCTGCCCGACGACCCGGTCGCGTTCGTCGACGACCAGCTCGGCACGCTCGAAGACGCTCCGCTACGCCCGGCGTTCAACGTCCGGAGCGCGGCGCTCGACCCTGTCGAGCGGGCTGCCACCGTTTGTCAGCGTCACGACGCCATCATCGAGATCAATGCCCACTGCCGGCAAGACGAGATGTGCGCTGCCGGTGCCGGCGAGTCGCTGCTGCGGGAACCGGAGCGACTGGCGACGTTCGTGGAAGCAGCAGCGTCGACGGGGGCGACGGTTTCGGTGAAAGGCCGCGCTGAACTCGACGGCGCCTCGCTCCCAGCCATTGCTCAAGCCATCGAAGCGGCCGGTGGCGACATGTTCCACGTCGACGCGATGGACTCGGAGTCCGTCATCGCCGAGGTGACCGACGCCACCGACCTGTTCGTCGTTGCGAACAACGGCGTCCGAGGGGGTGAGACGGCGCGGGAGTACCTCACCTACGGCGCGGACGCGGTCAGCGTCGGTCGCGCAAGCGACGACCACGAGACGCTCCGCGCCGTCCAAAAAGCAACGACGGAGTGGTTCGAATCGGAGGTGTCACCGTGACAGAGCGGTCGGTCGGACAGAACGCCCAACTGGCACTACTACTGGAGGTCTCCGGCACGCCGAAGCCCGGCAACGTCGACCGCGAGCGAGAGTACGACGATCTCCGGTTCGAGCACTTCATGGCCGGTGCCGTCGGGGCTCGTCCCGGACTCGACCGCGCGGCTGCGGGCGACCCCATTGGTCCTGCGTTCGAGACAGCCGTCGAAGGGATGGCGGGACAATCAGCCGGCAACACCCAGTTCGGGGCCTTGCTGATACTCACACCGCTTGTGGCCGCGGCGAGTGGTGGCCGACTATCGCCGTCCGGCATGGACGCTGTGGTCCGTGAGACGACTGTGGAGGACGCGGCAGCGTTCTACCGCGCCTTCGAGCACGTCGATGTCGCTGTCGATGACCCACCTGACGGGCTGGAGCCGCTCGACGTTCGCCGCGGAAGTAACGCGATTCCTGTGCTCCGGGCGCGGGATCTGACGCTGTTCGACGTGATGGCGGAAAGTGCCGATGTTGACGGTGTGGCAGCTGAGTGGGTGTCCGGATTCGAGCGCGTCTTCGAGGCCAGCGAGCGGCTACTGGACGGGTCGGGACCTGTCGCCGACCGCGCGTCGGACGTGTTCCTCGAACTACTCGCGGCAGAGCCCGATACTTTCATCGTCACGCGGCAGGACCGCGAGACCGCCGAGGAGGTCCAGCGACGAGCACAGGCCGTTCTCGACGGTGACGAAGACGCCACCAAGCTCGCCGAGGAGTTCGTCGAGCGGGATATCAACCCGGGGACGACTGCGGATCTGGTCGCGGGCGGGCTGTTCGTCGCGCTGGAGCGGGGGCTCGAAGTGTGACCGAGGGCTCGTCGCCGGACGGCGCTGGCTCCGGAGCAACGTGGCCCGTCACGCTGGGCGGCGTTACCGAGACTATCGTCACTACGTTGGGACCGAACAAGCGCTGGAACGTGGCTGCACTGGGTATCCATGCGCCGGACGGAGACGAGCCAGCCACGGCGACGACGTGGGGCCGGACCCGGACTTGGCGGAACTTCCGTGAGCGCGGGGGTGGCTACGTTCAGTTCACTCGCGACCCGGTCGATTTCGCCGAGGCGGCGCTGTCAGTCCGCGAGGAAGACGCCCCTATCCTCGACAGCGCGGACGCGTGGGTCGAAGTCGATGTCGAGCGGTGTGATTCTGGGTCAGAGGGGGACACGCAGTTGGTCGAGTGGGCGCTATACCCCACCGATAGTGCCGTCGAGCGGCGCGTCGTGCCGACGACGAACCGTGGCCACGCCGCCGTCATCGAGGCGACTGTCGCAGCCTCGCGACTGGACGTGCCGAGCTACGACCGGGAGACGCTATTGGACCGGCTCGCGTATTTCGAGTCCGTGGTCGAGACGGCCGGCAGCGAGCGCGAGCGAGCGGCCTTCGAGCGCGTGCGTGAGTTGGTGGATGCCGACTGGTAGGGACTCCGCACGGAATTAGGGGCATACAGGCGACACACCGCAATCGGTGACAGGCTGTGTCGCACTCTCGCTGGACCTGCCACGCCGACAATCAGCGCACGGCAACCCTTGGGTCCACTCCTCCTGATAAACGTTCGCGTGCGTGGTCCGTTCCGAACCCTTTTTGAGTGCGACCAAGCAAGTAGCGCGCATGGCAATCAAACCCGCCTACGTCAAGAAGACCGGGACGCTCCTCATGGAGCGATACCCTGACGCCTTCGGTGCAGACTTCGAACACAACAAAGATGTCGTCGAGGAACTGACCAACATCGAGTCCAAGGGTGTCCGCAACCGCATCGCCGGCTACGTCACCCGGAAGATGAACAACCCGGTCGAAGCGTAATTCAGTTCTTTCTCTCTGTCTCCCGAGACAACTGAGCTATTGCTCTCTTCTGCCCGCTACTGCTCCGGTTGAGCGGCCTGACTGTCGCTCTGGCGCTTCCGGTGGATGATGCCCTGCATATTGGCGGTGCGGGCGGCGATGTCGCGGAACGATTCGCCGACATCGCTGTCCTCGTCGAGAACGAGCGGTTCACCAGTGGCTCCGCCTTCTCTGACTTCGGGGTCGAGCGGGATTTCCCCGAGGAACGGCATCTCTGTTTCGTCAGCGAACTCGCGGCCGCCGCCGCTGCCGAAGATGTCGTGCGTGCCGCCACAGTCCGGGCAGACGAACGACGACATGTTCTCAACAATGCCCAGAACGGGCGTCTCGTGGCGACCGAACATCCGGAGCCCCTTCCGGGCGTCGTCGAGGGCGACTTCCTCGGGCGTCGTGACGATGACAGCTCCGGAGACGGGTACCTGCTGGAGCATCGTCAACTGCGTGTCGCCGGTCCCCGGCGGCAGGTCGACGACCATGTAGTCGAGTTCGCCCCAGAGCACGTCGTCCCAGAGCTGCGTGAGAACGTTGTCGACCATCGGCCCGCGGAAGATGACAGGGTCGTCCTTGCCGACGAGGAAGTCCATGCTCATCAGCTTCATCCCGTGTTTCTCGACAGGGATGATTTCCTCGTCTTCGGTCGCACGCGGCTGTTCGTCGGCGTCGAGCATCCGCGGGACGTTCGGGCCGTACACGTCGGCGTCGAACAGTCCGACGCGGGCACCGAGTCGCGAGAGGCCGGCGGCGAGATTGACTGCGACGGTGGACTTGCCGACGCCGCCCTTGCCCGAGGCGACCGCGATGACGTTTTTGACTTTCGGGAGCGGGTCTTCGGCCTCCGGGACCCCACGGTCGACGCTCGCCGAGAGATCTATCTCTCGATCCATGTCACCCAGCGCCTCGCGGACCTCGTTCGCCATGGTCGTCTCCGTCGGCGAGTACGGTGCACCGAGCGCCAGATCGATGCTGACCTCGTCGTCAGTCACGTCGATGCTGTTGACTAAGCCGAGTGAGACGATGTCGGCTCCAAGGTCCGGGTCCTCGACCGTTCGCAGGCGCTCGCGTACGTCGTCTGTATTCATGCACAGGAGTAGGTCCCGGAGGTGCGATAAGGATTGTGACACTGCCGAACACGGCCAGAGAGGCCCAACTATTTCCGTCACGCATGCAGGCGCACGCAAGAAGGTCAGGTATGGCGAGCACTCCGAACTCAGGGGTGCCGGAACACGTAGACGCTCTCTCCGTCCAACTCGGCGCGCAGTTCGCCGCCGTCGTGGTCGAACACGAGCCGTTCTGGCGACCCAGCAAACGAGTGCAGTGGCATGCCTGTGTCTATCGTGCCGTCGGGAGCAACTGCGACGTTGGTTCGGCCGCCGAAATCAGCCCGAAGCGTGCCGTCGTCCGCTTCTGTGACGGCGTCAGGCCCAGCGAACCGTTCTAAATGGTCACGGACTGCTGCCCGGTCGGCTGGGTCGACGCTGCTACCGCCGTCGGTGCTATGCCGGTGCATATGCCGGTGTGTGTCTCCAGTGACGAATGGATTGTGCTGGCTCGTCTATTGTGGTGAGACTTGCTATTACCTGTCTCAGTGGGTATGTCTCGGAGTCACGCAGCCGGTTCCCCTTCGTTGCGTTTAAATACAACCCCGGAATAGAAGCGGATAGACTCGTGTAGGGGGACCGGCCCCCGAGTCCGCGTGCTGCGGGCGCGAGTGTCATAGAACGCGTGTCGTGGTAGCCAAGCCTGGCCCAAGGCGCAGGGTTGCTAACTCTGTGGCGTACAGCCTCCGGGGTTCGAATCCCCGCCACGACGCTCACCCATCAGTACCTACATATGAGTGCAGAAGACCCAGACGCGGGCGAGGACGCGGATGCCGAAGAGGAGGAGGACATCCGCTATTTCGTCCGCATCGGACAGACAGACCTCGACGGGACGAAATCCGTCGAGCGAGCACTGACAGAACTGAACGGTATCGGCCACCGGGCCGCCCGAATTATCGCCCAGAAGGCGGACGTCGACCGACGTTCGGTCTTCGGCAAGCTCGACGACGACGTCATCGAGCGCGTCGTCGACCACGTCGAGAACTTCGCCGACGAGGTGCCCGAGTGGATGGCCAACCACCAGAAGGACTACTTCACCGGTGAGACCACCCACGAGACTGGCAACGACCTCCAGCTCACCCGCCGGCAGGACATCAACCGCATGAAGATGATCGACTCCTACCGCGGTGTCCGCCACAAGCGCGGCCAGAAGGTCCGTGGACAGCGCACGAAGTCCACCGGCCGGACGGAGGGGACCATCGGCGTCAACGTCGAGGCGATTAAAGAAGAGCAGGCTGAGGAAGCCGCCGCGGAGGATGACGAATAATGGCGCTTGGTTCGAACACGAAGTTCTACGAGACGCCGAATCATCCCTTCCAGGGCGAGCGTATCGCCGACGAGGCCAACCTCATCGGCCGCTACGGCCTGAAGAACAAAGAAGAGCTCTGGCGCGCACAGTCCGAGCTTCGTGGCTACCGCCGTGAGGCCCGGAAGCTGCTGGGCAGCGCCGGCGAGCACGAGACCGAGGCCGAGGAATTCCTCGCTCGACTCAAGCGCTACGGCATCCTCAACGAGCAGGACCAGCTCGACGACGTGCTGTCGCTTGACGTGACCGACGTGCTGGAACGTCGCCTGCAGACGGTCGTCTACCGCAAGGGCTACGCGAACACGCCCGAGCAGGCCCGCCAGTTCATCGTCCACGGACACATCGTGCTTGACGACGCTCGCGTCACCCGACCCGGCATGACGGTCGAAACCGCCGTCGAGAGCTCGGTCGGCTTCGACGAGCACAGCTCGCTGTCGGACGAACTCCATCCTGAGCGCGCGGAGGCCCAAGAATGAGCGAAGAAACCGAAGACATCTGGGGCATCGCCCACGTGCACGCATCGTTCAACAACACGATCATCACCATCACCGACCAGACCGGCGCGGAGACGCTCGCAAAGAGCTCCGGCGGGACGGTCGTCAAGCAGAACCGCGACGAAGCGTCGCCGTACGCGGCGATGCAGATGGCCGAGGTCGTTGCGGAGAAGGCCCTTGACCGTGGCGTCGAAGGCGTCGACGTTCGCGTTCGTGGTCCCGGCGGCAACCTCCAGACCTCGCCCGGTCCGGGTGCGCAGGCGACGATCCGCGCACTCGCCCGAGCAGGACTGGAGATCGGTCGCATCGAGGACGTCACGCCGACCCCGCACGACGGCACTCGTGCACCCAAGAACTCCGGATTCTAACCAATGACACAGGACTACGAGGTTGAGTTCGTCGAACGCGGTGAGCGCGAGGCCCGGATCCTCGTGCGCGGCATCACGCCGGCATTCGCCAACGGCATCCGCCGAGCGATGGTCGCGGACGTGCCGACATTCAGTATCGACACGGTCCGCGTCATCGAGAACACCAGCGTGATGTTCAACGAGCAGATCGGTCTCCGACTGGGACTGGTCCCGCTCACGACCGACCTCGACGACTTCGAAGTCGGTGACGAAGTGACGCTGTCGCTGTCCGTCGACGGGCCGGCCACGGCCTACTCCAGCGACCTCGTCTCCTCGGACCCGATGGTCGAGGCGGCCGACGACAACATCCCGATCATCGACCTCAAGGACGGCCAGCGCCTCGAAGTCGAGGCCGACGCCGTCCTCGACACAGGTCGGGAACACGCCAAACATCAGGGCGGCGTGGCCGTCGGCTACCGACACCTCCAGCAGGTGGAGGTCGTCGGCGACCTCGGCGAGTTCGAGGACGACGACCCGAACATCCTGCGTGGCGTCATCGAAGAGCAGGCAGCCGAACACGCTGCCAGCGACGCCACCAACGGCGAACTCGTCGCGACAGACGAGTTCGACAACGACCTCCGGAACCGCTACCCCGGCAAGGATGTCGAGGTCTCGGACGTGCCGAACGCGTTCGTGTTCCACGTCGAGACGGACGGGTCGTTCACCACCGAGGAACTGGTCCTGCGCGCGGTCGAGACGCTGCGTGACCGCGCGACCGAACTGAAAGACGCAGTCCAGCTGTAACGATAC
Source organism: Haloarcula sp. CBA1129 (assembly GCF_008729015.1). Classification (NCBI taxonomy): domain Archaea; kingdom Methanobacteriati; phylum Methanobacteriota; class Halobacteria; order Halobacteriales; family Haloarculaceae; genus Haloarcula; species Haloarcula sp. CBA1129. Next base: position 2,164,303 of record NZ_RKSM01000001.1, on the reverse strand, counting down.
AATGCCCCGACACACCCCACCACTACCGATGACCGCCCGCTCCCCGAGCGCGAGGACCGAAAGGGGTTTTACGGGGCACGCAAAACGAACAATCGCGCGCAGGGATAGCCAAGTTTGGCCAACGGCGCAGCGTTCAGGGCGCTGTCCCGTAGGGGTCCGCAGGTTCAAATCCTGCTCCCTGCACTTTTCCCACAACGGAGGAATCATATGAGTAAGACGAACCCGAGACTCAGTAGTCTCATCGCCGACCTGAAGTCAGCCGCCCGCAGTTCGGGCGGTGCTGTCTGGGGCGACGTCGCCGAGCGCTTAGAAAAGCCACGGCGCACACACGCGGAAGTCAACCTCGGCCGTATCGAACGATACGCCCAGGAAGACGAGACCGTTGTTGTGCCCGGCAAGGTGCTTGGCTCCGGTGTCCTGCAGAAGGACGTCACCGTCGCCGCTGTCGACTTCTCCGGAACCGCCGAGACGAAGATCGACCAGGTTGGAGAGGCTGTATCACTCGAACAGGCAATCGAAAACAACCCAGAAGGCTCCCACGTCCGGGTGATCCGATGAGCGTCGCAGAGTTCGACGCGGATGTCATCGTTGACGCCCGCGACTGTATCATGGGCCGCGTCGCATCACAGGTCGCCGAACAGGCACTCGACGGCGAGACGGTCGCTGTCGTCAACGCCGAACGCGCTGTGATCACCGGCCGAGAGGAGCAGATCACGGAGAAGTACAAGAAACGTGTCGACATCGGTAACGACAACGGGTACTTCTACCCCAAGCGACCGGACGGTATCTTCAAGCGCACCATCCGTGGCATGCTGCCCCACAAGAAGCAGCGTGGCCGCGAGGCGTTCGAGAACGTCCGTGTCTACCTCGGCAACCCGTACGACGAGGACGGCGAGGTTCTGGACGGCACGTCGCTTGACCGACTGTCGAACATCAAGTTCGTCACGCTGGGCGAGATCAGCGAAACGCTTGGAGCGAACAAGACATGGTAACGAACACGTCTGGCAAGAAGAAGACCGCCGTCGCCCGCGCGACCGTTCGCGAGGGTGAGGGCCGCGTGCGTATCGACTCGCAGCCGGTCGAACTCGTCGACCCGGAGCTGGCGCAGCTCAAGATGCTGGAACCGTTCCGCATCGCCGAGGACGACCTCCGCGGCGAGGTCGACGTCGAAGTGTCCGTCGAAGGTGGCGGCGTCATGGGACAGGCAGATGCCGCCCGGACCGCCATCGCTCGCGGGCTCGTCGACCACACCAACGACGCCGAACTCCGTGACGCGTTCATGGAGTTCGACCGCTCGCTGCTGGTCAACGATGTTCGCCAGTCCGAACCCAAGAAGTGGGGCGGCCCCGGTGCGCGGGCCCGCTACCAGAAATCGTACCGCTAAGGTGATACAGGTATGATGGTACCGGTTCGGTGTTTCACGTGCGGTAACGTCGTCGGCGAGCACTGGGAGGAGTTCAAGGCACGCACCCGCGAGGCCGAGGAGCCCGAGAACCCGGAGAAGGTCCTCGACGAACTCGGCGTTGAGCGCCACTGCTGTCGCCGGATGCTCGTCTCACACAAAGACCTCGTCGACATCGTCTCACCCTACCAATGAACGCACAGGAAAGCCGCTACGAGAAGGCCCGCAAACTCGGCGCACGAGCGCTGCAGTTGGCTCACGGTGCTCCCGTGCTCATCGAGACGGAACACACCCAGCCGATACTCATCGCCGCCGAGGAGTACGACGCTGGCGTCCTACCGTTTACGGTCAACAGGAGTGATTAACGATGACGCGCATCACTGATATCCGACTCCGCCGCGTCCTCGACTCCCGCGGGAACGCGACCGTCGAGGCCGACGTTCTCACCGAGAGTGGGGGCTTCGGTCGTGGCAAGGCACCGAGCGGTGCAAGCACGGGCGAGTACGAGGCCATCGAACTCCCCGCCAACGAGGCCATCGCCAAGGCCCGCGAGGAGGCACTCCCGCGACTCATCGGCGAGGTCCACGCCGGAAACCAGCGTGACGTCGACGCGGCGCTCCACGCCGCCGACGGCACTGACGACTTCTCCGGCATCGGTGCCAACAGCGCTGTCGCCATCTCGATGGCGGCCGCCAAGGCCGGTGCCGACGTGCTGGGCGCACCGCTGTACCAGCACCTCGGCGGCACCTTCCGGGGCAACGAGTACCCGACGCCGCTGGGCAACATCATCGGCGGCGGCGAACACGCCGCGGACGCGACCAACATTCAGGAGTTCCTCGCGGCACCCGTCGGCGCACCGAGCGTCGAAGAGGCCGTCTTCGCCAACGCCGCGGTCCACCAGGAAGTCCACGACATTCTGGCCGACCGCGACCTGCCAGCAGGCAAGGGCGACGAGGGCGCTTGGGCACCATCCGTCTCGGACGACGAAGCGTTCGAGATCATGAACGAGGCCGTCGAGACCGTGGCCGACGACTTCGGCTTCGCGATCTCGTTCGGACTCGACGTCGCCGGTGCAGAGCTCTACGACGCTGACGAAGACGGCTACGTCTACGACGACGGCGTCAAGTCCACTGAGGAGCAGATCGAGTACATCGCCGGGAAGGTCGAGGAGTACGACCTCGTCTACGTCGAGGATCCCCTCGACGAGAACGACTACGAGGCCTTCGCGGACCTGACCGCACAGGTCGGTGACCAGACGCTCGTCTGCGGCGACGACCTGTTCGTCACGAACGTCGAGCGCCTGCAGGCCGGGATCAACGCCGACGCCGGGAACTCCATCCTGATCAAGCCGAACCAGATCGGGACGCTCACCGACGCTGTCGACGCCATCGAACTGGCGACGGCAAACGGCTACGAGTCCGTGGTCTCCCACCGCAGCGGTGAGACCGAAGACACGACAATCGCACACCTCGCTGTCGCCACAGACGCACCGTTCATCAAGACCGGCGCGGTCGGCGGCGAGCGCACAGCCAAGCTGAACGAACTAATCCGTATCGAGGACAACGCAGTATGAGCGGCAACGAAAAAGAAGGTCTCGACGCGTCAGACTCCGACTTCGACCCGTCCGACGAGGACGACGAAGCGGTCGACGCGGAGACCGAAACGGAAGCCGAACAGCCCGCCGACGACGCCACGGAGGCGACAGAGGCCGAACCAACCGATGCCGACACGGAGGCTGACGAAGAAGCCGAGGCCGACGAGGCCGCCGGCCCACAGCTGGACGAGGACGTCATGCCCGACGAGCAGTCGGAAGCTGACCTCCTCATCCCCGTCGAGGATTACCTCGGCGCTGGTGTCCACATCGGGACCCAGCAGAAGACCCAGGACATGGAGCGGTTCATCCACCGCGTCCGGACCGACGGGCTGTACGTGCTGGACGTCTCGATGACCGACGAGCGCATCCGTACCGCAGCGGACTTCCTGTCCAACTACGAACCGGAGCAGATTCTGGCCGCGTCGTCGCGCCAGTACGGCCGGTTCCCGGCCGAGAAGTTCGCCGAAGCGATTGGCGCACGCGTCCGCACTGGCCGGTTCATCCCCGGCACGCTGACCAACCCCGACTACGACGGCTACATCGAGCCTGACATCGTGGTCGTCACCGACCCGATCGGTGACGCCCAAGCTGTCAAGGAAGCCATCACGGTCGGCATCCCGGTCATCGCGATGTGTGACTCCAACAACACCACGTCGAACGTCGACTTGGTCGTCCCGACGAACAACAAGGGGCGCAAGGCGCTGTCGGTCGTCTACTGGCTGCTGGCCAACGAGACGCTCGACCGCCGCGGTGCCGAGCCGACGTACGGACTCGACGACTTCGAGTCCGACATCTAACGTCGCTGAACTGTTTCGTTTTCCGGCCCGCCGACAAGCGAGTGGCGACGACGTTGTGTTGCCAACACAAGACCTACCACGAGCCCCGGAGAAGCCACGGGAAATGGGAGAGGGAGACACGTTCGTCAACGCCGTTATCGGAGCCGTCGCGACCGCACTGCTGAGCGGATTCGTCCCGCTTGCGCCGCTACTTGGCGGCGGAATCGCTGGCTACCTCGAAGGGGGCAGCCGAGACGACGGGGTCCGCGTCGGGTTCCTGTCCGGCGTCATTGGGCTAGCGATGTCGCTGGTCTTCTTCGTGGTCGTGTTCGTCTTTCTGGCCGCGTTCTTGGCGTTCGTTCCCGAGGCACTCGGCGTGTTCGGTGCGATGGGGTTGCTCGTGCTCGTTCTGGGGGCGGTCACGACGGCGGCGTACTTCCTCGGGCTGAGCGCGCTCGGCGGCTGGCTCGGCAACTACGTCAGATACGACACGACTATTGGCGACTGATCGACGGGTCCCGCTGTCGGTAACTACATCACTGGGGACCCCACTACCGAGAACGCATATGCGCGAGTCGGTGATCAACGCCGGAATCGGGGCACTCGTGACGATTGCGCTGTCTTTCATTCCGTTCTCGTCGGTGGCCGGCGGTGCCATCGCCGCGGCGAACCACGGCGGCGGCTACCGAACCGGGCTCTGGCTGGGGACGCTGGCCGGCGTCTGTGCGATGGTCCCCCTGCTCGCCCTCTTTATTCCGGCGCTGTACATCGCCGGACTGCTCGGGTTCGGGATTCCGCCCGGCGCACCGGGCTACGACCTGTTTCTGGCGCTCGTCTTCGCGTTCTTCCTGCTGTACACTGCCGGCCTCAGCGCCCTCGGTGGCCTCGGTGGCGTCTGGGTATCCGCACACACTGACTGGAACCTTGACGCCGACCGCTGGCTCTAAACGCGCCAGAGCCGCCCGATTTCCGACATTTGGCATACCATTCAAGCGTGTTCGGCACTAACTGTGGCTGATGTCAAAGACGCCGCCCGGACCGAAGGGCGAACCGCTGTTCGGCAGTAGTCGGACGTACGCTCGGGACCCGTTCCGGTTCATCTCGGCGCTGGAGCGGGCTTACGGCGATGTCGCCCGTTTCGACATGGGGCCGATGGACACGGTCATGCTGTGTGACCCGACGGCAATCGAACGCGTGCTGGTCTCGGAGGCTGACCAGTTCCGCAAGCCCGACTTTCAGGGCGACGCACTGGGCGACCTGCTTGGTGACGGGCTATTGCTGAGCGAGGGTGAGACGTGGGAGCAGCAGCGAAAGCTCGCGAACCCCGCCTTCTCGATGGCGCGGCTGTCGGGGATGGCCGACCGAATCACCGGCCACGCGGAGGACCGGATTGCCGACTGGTCCCACGGCGATGTCATCGACGCCGAACAGTCGATGACCCGGGTCACGCTGGACGTGATTCTGGACCTGATGATGGGCGTCGAACTCTCCGAACAGCGAGTACAGACCATTGAGGAGCAACTGCTCCCGCTAGGCCAGCGGTTCGAGCCGGACCCCATCCGATTTGCCATGCCGGAGTGGATGCCGATGCCCGATGACGCCGAGTTCGACCGCGCCGTACAGACGCTGGATGCGGTGCTGGACGATATTATCGCGGTCCGCGAGGATTCGCTTGGAACGGACGAGGACGGCCCGATGGACTTCCTGTCGGTGCTCCTGCGCGCTCGCGACGAGGGGAACCAGTCGCCCGAGCAACTCCGCGACGAGATGATGACGATGCTGCTTGCGGGCCACGACACGACGGCGCTGACGCTGACCTACACGTGGTTCTTGCTGTCGGAACACCCCGGGGTCGAACAGCGGGTCCACGAGGAACTGGACGACGTCATCGGCGACGACCGGCCGGGGATGGAACACGTCCGCGAACTGGACTACCTCGAATGGGTGATTCAGGAAGCGATGCGGCTCTACCCACCGGTGTACACGATCTTCCGGGAACCGACCGAGGATGTGACGCTGTCGGGCTACGAGGTCGACTCGGGGACAACGCTGATGGTCCCACAGTGGGGCGTCCACCGCTCCGAGCGGTTCTACGACGATCCCGAGACGTTCGACCCGGAGCGCTGGAAGCCCGAGCGAGCCAGTGAACGCCCACGGTTTGCCTACTTCCCGTTCGGTGGCGGGCCGCGCCACTGTATCGGGAAGCATCTCGCGATGCTCGAAGCACAACTCATCACCGCGACCACGGCCAGCCAGTACCGGCTGGAGTTCCAAGGCGAAACGCCCCTAGAACTGTTGCCGTCGCTGACTGCCCATCCCCGTCAAGAAATGTCGATGCGCGTGCGGAAACGGTAGAGATGTGCACTCCGAGATGACCGCTCCGGCATCGCCGTCGCCTGCCACAGCGTCGGTCCGACGCGACAGCGACCTCGTCACCAGCTATTTACTGTAGAGCCCCGTGTTAACGTGCAAGAAAAGCGGACCTGCACGTCACTCCGATGACCGGATTCAGCCACAGTCACTGCGGGAAGCTTCCGCTCACAACCAACTACTTGACCACCATGACACTGCTGCAGAACATCACTGGCGGCAACCGTCCCGCGCCGTTTGCAGTTGTCCTGCGACCGGCCCTGTCCCGAGACAGTTCCCAGAGCGATATCGCTCCGGGTACTCTTGACCGGTGGAGCGACAGCTATCTCGGCGCAACAACTGGACCCAAACAGGATACCGGATGATGTCTGAGACCGCTGCCAACGGGGACGACAGGGTCCGGGTCCTCTATGTCGGCATCGACTCGGATGACACCGAGGCGCTGTCGACGGCGCTTGAACGCGAGAACGACCGCATCACAGTCGAAACGGCGTGTACCGTCGACGGAGCTGTGGCAAGGCTGGCTGACGATACCGTAGACTGCCTCGTCTCCGACTACACCCTGTCTGACGGGAACGGTATCGAGCTTCTGGAGACGGTTCGCGACGGGCACCCGGACCTCCCGTTTATTATCTACACCGCGCAGGGGAGCGAGGGAGTCGCCAGTGAGGCGATTTCGGCTGGTGTCACGGACTACCTCAAGAAAGAGCCGGGTACCGAACAGCATGCCGGTCTGGCGAACCGAATAACGGACGCCGTCAACCACTACCGCTCACAGCAGGCTGTCAGCGAGCGGACCCAAGCGCTCCAGAGCTACAAGCGGATGGTCAACGCCATGCAGGAGACGGCCTGTATATACGATGCTGCGGGACGGTTCAAAACCGTCAACGAGGCGTTGGCGGAGTGGTACGACGCGACATGTGCCGAACTCGAAGGCCAGACTAGCCGGCTCGTTCCACATATCCGAGCCGAAGGTGAGACAGACCGCTATCAGGAACTACTCGATGGAACGCGGGAGAAACTTAGCGGTGAAATCGAAGCGGAATTCCCCGGCCACGGACATGCGGTGATCGCGTACCAACTAACACCGCTACTCGTCGATGGAGTCATCGACGGAATCGTCGGCGTCGCCCGTGATGTTACCGACCGGAAAGAGCGTGAACGGGAACTGCTCCGGAACAAACGCGCGATAGACGAGGCCCCAGTCGGCGTCACCATCACTGACCCTACCCAGCCGGACAATCCACTGATATACGCCAACGAGCACTACCGCGACCTGACTGGCTACTCACACTCGGAACTGCTCGGGAAGAACTGCCGGGTTCTTCAGGGCGAAAACACCGACCCGGAGCCTGTTGCCACGATGCGGGGCGCGATCGATGCAGAGGAACGCGTGACGGTCGAACTTCGGAACTACCGGAAGGACGGGACAGAATTCTGGAACCGGGTGCGGATCGCGCCGGTTCGCGACGATGACGGGACAGTCGTCAACTATGTGGGGTTCCAGCAGGATATCACGGCGCGGAAACGCCGCGAGAAGCGGTTAGAGGAAACATCGTCACGGCTCGAAGCTCTCTTCGAGAACTCACCGGATATGATCGATGTCCTTGATTCCAATGGGACGATTTGCGAGGTGAACCAGCGGTTCTGTGCGGAGTTGGGGTACGACGAGAGCGAGGTGCTCGGGCGGTCGATCTGGGAGTTCGACCGGAAGTTCGACGCCGAGGACGTACAGACACAGCTTTCCGGGTTCAGTGTCAACGAACGGCGCAAGTTCGAAGGCCTGTACGAACGCCGCGATGGGTCGACGATGCCGGTCGAAGTACATCTGCTTCGGCTCAGTCTCGACGGCGAGGACCGGTTCTTGGCGATCAGCCGTGATATTACGGAGCGCAAGGAGCGCGAGCAGGAACTCGAACAGCAAAACGAACAGCTCGAGCAGTTCGCCAGTGTTGTCAGCCACGACCTTCGGAACCCGCTGACCGTCGCGCGCGGACGCCTCAAGCTCCTGCGTGAGGAGTCTGATAGCGAACATCTCGATGCTATCGACAGCGCACACCAGCGAATGGATACGCTCATCGACGACCTACTCACGCTCGCACGCGACGGGTCGTCACCCGCTTCGCCCGTCGCGGTTGACCTCGAACCGTTCGTCCAGACATGCTGGCAAAACGTCGATACAAAAGCCGCGGCGCTCCGCACTGACATCGCCCGCCCGATCCGCGCCGACGAGAGCCGTCTCCGCCAACTGTTCGAGAATCTCATCCGCAATGCAGTCGAACACGGCGGTGACGACGTAACCGTGACCGTCGGCGAACTGGCTGACGGCTTCTACGTTGCGGACGACGGCCCCGGCATCCCTGTGGCCGACCGCAGAGACGTGTTCGACGCCGGCTACTCGACAGCGGTCGACGGGACTGGGTTCGGCCTGAGTATCGTGAAACAGGTCGCTGACGCCCACGGTTGGACAGTCCGCGTCGTCAGCGGAACCGACGGCGGCGCTCGCTTCGAGTTCACCGACGTTGACACTGTGTCCGGGTAGTACCCCGATGTTCTTCCTGACCGTCGACTCCGAAAACGCCTAACGCCCGGGGTGCACACGGGCGGGTATGGTCACGTCGAGCGCTCCCGGGAAGGTGTACCTGTTCGGGGAGCACGCGGTCGTCTACGGCGAGCCGGCGGTGCCCTGCGCCATCGAGCGGCGAGTGCATGTGACAGCAACTGAGATCGATCAGGGATTGCGCATCCATACGAACGACTTGCAACTGGATGGCTTTACCGTCGAGTACTCCGGTGACGGAGAGAGCCATCCGGACGTGGATGTCGCCGAATCGCTTGTCGAGGCTGGGATGGGGTACGTCAACGAAGCGGTGGCACAGGCCCGTGACGCTGCCGACGCGCCGGAGGCGGGCTTCGAGATATCTGTCGAGGGCGACATCCCGCTCGGGGCGGGACTGGGCTCGTCAGCCGCGCTCGTCGTCGCGGCGATAGACGCGGCAACAAGGGAACTCGGCGTCGAACTGCCGGCGAGTGATATCGCCGACCGCGCCTATCAGGTCGAGCACGCGGTACAGGACGGACAGGCCTCACGGGCGGACACGTTCTGCTCGGCGATGGGCGGGGCGGTCCGCGTGGAGGGCGACGACTGCAGACGGCTGGACGGCATCGACACTCTCCCCTTCGTCATCGGCTACGACGGTGGGGCCGGCGACACCGGGGCGCTGGTCGCCGGCGTCCGGGACCTCCGGGAGGAGTACGACTTCGCCGCCGACACCGTCGCGGCAATCGGCGATATCGTCCGTGAGGGCGAGACGGTGCTTGAAACAGGCGACTACGAGCGCTTGGGGGACCTGATGGATTTCAACCACGGACTGCTCTCGGCGCTGGGCGTCTCCTCGCGGTCGCTGGACTCGATGGTATGGGCGGCCCGCGACGCCGACGCACACGGCGCGAAGCTCACTGGGGCCGGTGGCGGTGGTTGTATCGTCGCGCTGGACGAGACGGACGACGCGCTCACGGCGCTCAAGTACACGCCGGGCTGTGAGAACGTCTTCCGGGCCGAACTGGACACTGACGGGGTCCGGCAGGAATGACAGTCGTCCTCAAACTCGGCGGGAGCGTCATCACGGAGAAAGACGAACCCGAGACGGTCGATCAGGCGGCTCTGTCGGCTGCGGTGTCGGCTATCGTCGAATCGGCAGTCGGCGAGGATATCGTCATCGTTCATGGCGGCGGGAGCTACGGCCATCACTACGCCGCCGAATACGGCGTCAGTACGACCGAAGGGACCCACGACGTGGACGGCGTGCAGGCCATCCACGGCGCGATGTGTCGGCTCAACACCGCTGTCGTGGATGCGCTTACAGAGCAAGGGGTCCCGGCCGTCCCAATCCATCCGTTCTCGGCAGCCACGCGCGACGCCGATGGCGACCTCTCGCTACCGACAGCGCAGATCACGACACTGCTGGAGGAAGGGTTCGTTCCGGTCCTCCACGGCGACCTCGTCGCACACGCTGGCGCGGGCGCGACGGTCCTGAGCGGCGATGAACTGATCGTTGAACTCGCACCCGCTGTCGACGCCGAGCGGGTCGGTGTCTGCTCGACTGTTCCCGGCGTTCTCGATTCGGACGGAACTATCATCGACCGGATCGAGACATTCGAGGCCGTCGCACCAGCGCTGGGTGGCAGCGACGCGACGGATGTGTCAGGCGGGATGGCCGGCAAGGTCCGTGCGCTGCTTGCACTTTCGGCCCCTGCCCTCGTGTTCGGCCCCGACGCGCTCCCCGCGTTTCTCGCCGGTGACAGCCCGGGAACGACTATCGCTGGTGATGACGCCGACTGATGGGACTGCTGTGACTGTCGTCAGCGGGTCCGGCCCAGAGCACGACTCGTACTGTTGGCTGTCAGTACATGGAGAGACTCGGCTCCCGAGGTGTCGCTTGCTGTCGGGATGTTACAGCCGGCGGTATTGGGCAATAGCGAGCGCAGGCAGCCTGCTCCAGCGGTAGTCCTACCCGGATGTATCGGACAGCTAATTTAAATATCACTTTCTCAACTGTCGTAACATATTTGTCCTCTGTTATCAATTATGCGACTATGTCTGCAGTAGGTCTGACCGACGTCTATCGATACGGAACGAGGTTTCTCGGGACATTGCTCGTCGTCGCCGGCGTCGGTGGCGGCCTCATCGCTGCAGGGTACGTGCTGATACAGAACGGCTCGCTCGACTCGTTCTCGGGGACGCAAGGCTATCGCGCGGTACTCGGGATCGTTGTCGGTACGCTCGGCGGACTCCTGTTACTCTCCGGCCTGCTCGGCCTGTCCCACAAGCTCATCGCCGACGCGACGATGGCAGGGACGCTTGCGGCCCGGACAGCGAGTGATGCGGTAGCGACTGAAACGGCCGATGGTACCGCTGCGCCCGCTTCCGAACCGGCGTCGGGTTCCGATGAACCGACGCCAGAACCGGCCGAGCCTGAGCCAGCAGTTTCTCAGGGTCCCGAGCCGGCCGACGACCCCGCGTCTGTCGAGCCGGCGATGGGCGAGTCCGAGGTGTCGGAACCAGTCGCGGACTCCGAGGCGGACGCCGACTCCTCCGGTGAATCGGGGACCCAAGCATCCGCACAGCAAGACCTTGCCCCATCCGACGCGGTAGCGCCGTCTGCTGCCGACACTGCAGCGGCCGAGGCTGGCGACGATCCGGCGGCGGCAACTGACGATGATCCGGCAGCAGATGCTGACCCAGCGACGGATGAGGGCCCCCTAACAGCCGACGACACACCGGAACCACCGTTGGCTGACGAGACGATGGCCTCGGCGGCAGATGCAGACGCCGTGGAGACGGCCGCGGCGGCACAGGACGAACAGAGACCGAACCAACAGTCGGCCGAAAACGCACCCAGCCCGGAACCTGAGACTGCGGACGACACCACTGCGGAGCCATCCCCAACTAATCTCGCCGACGACTCGGACTCGGAGGACCCTCAGCCCGAACCCAGCGAGCAGTCGGACCGCGACCTGCTCGCGGAGGACGCTGCTGCGGAGTCGGAACCGAGCACGGAGCCACAGGAATGGACGCCGCCGGACCCTGCGGAGTTCGACACGCAGAGCGAGGAACCCGCGGCGGCTGACGACTGGGGAGCCGACGAGCCAGCACCGGCCGACGACAGGGGACTCGAATCTGAAGCCGAGACCGACCCCGCAGGTGTCGGCAATCTGGACGCTGACGAGGCTGACCAGCACGACGCCGTGACTCAGGATACCCGACTACTCGACGAAACCGACGAGACAGACACGTCCAGCGGTCCGCGGACGGCAGACGACCTGTTTGGCGGCGCTGCAGACGAACAGCCCGGAGCTGAGGCTGACGAAAGTGTGCAGAGCGAGACAGAGTCACAGGACACGGAGACGACTGCTGACGAGGACTCGACGCCCGCGGAGGACAGTGTCACCGGCTTCGACGTTTCCAGTGATGACGACCCGCTCTCGGACCCCCTAGACGACAAGTAGCGACGAACCCACACCGTTTTAAGAAGCGCCGTTGTAGTCCGGAGTAACCGAGCGCACGGCCGCCCGCGGACTGCGGTTCGGCGGCCGGCAGACGGCGGATGTAAGTTGCGGGACGGAAGTCCCTCCCACTGCGGTTGCACAGGCTACGGGCGTACCCGACTGGCCTGGAGCGCCGACGCGGACAATGTCGCCTACATTGCAGATACCGTCGTTGCCGTGCCCCACCGGATGCCCGCGGCCGGCTTTCCACTCGGAGCTACAACCATGGAAGTCGAAATTGCGACAATTGGCGGTTACGAGGCTGTAGGCCGACAGATGACGGCCGTCCGTGCAGGGGACGACGTCGTCATCTTCGACATGGGCCTGAACCTCTCGAAGGTACTGATTCACGACAACGTCGAGACGGAACGGATGCACTCGCTGGACCTCATCGACATGGGTGCCATTCCGGACGACCGGGTCATGTCCGATTTGGAGGGCGACGTGAAGGCCATCGTGCCGACACACGGTCACCTCGACCACATCGGTGCGATATCCAAGCTCGCCCACCGCTACGACGCACCTATCGTCGCGTCGCCGTTCACCATCGAACTCGTCAAACAGCAGATCAAGAGCGAGGAGAAGTTCGGCGTCCAGAACGACCTCGTCAAGATGAGCGCCGGCGAGACGATGTCCATCGGCGAGCGCAACGAACTAGAGTTCGTCAACGTCACACACTCCATCATCGACGCCATCAACCCCGTGCTCCACACGCCGGAAGGCGCAGTCGTCTACGGGCTTGACAAGCGGATGGACCACACGCCGGTCATCGGCGACCCCATCGACATGAAGCGGTTCCGCGAGATCGGTCGCGAGGGCGAGGGCGTCCTCTGTTACATCGAGGACTGTACGAACGCCGGAAAGAAGGGCCGCACACCGTCCGAGAACGTCGCTCGAACTCACCTCAAGGACGTCATGACGAGCATCGAGGACTACGACGGCGGTATCGTCGCGACGACGTTCTCCTCACACATCGCGCGTGTCAAGAGCCTCGTCGAGTTCGCCGACGACATCGGCCGCCAGCCGGTGCTGCTGGGCCGCTCGATGGAGAAATACTCCGGTACCGCTGAGCGACTGGACTTCGTCGACTTCCCGGAAGATCTGGGGATGTACGGCCACCGCAAGTCCGTCGACCGGACGTTCAAGCGGATCATGAACGAGGGCAAGGAGAACTTCTTCCCCATCGTCACCGGCCACCAAGGCGAGCCGCGCGCGATGCTCACCCGCATGGGTCGCGGCGAGACGCCCTACGAGCTAGACGACGGCGACAAGGTGCTGTTCTCGGCCCGGGTCATTCCGGAACCGACCAACGAGGGCCAACGCTACCAGTCCGAGAAGCTCCTAGGTATGCAGGGTGCACGCATCTACGACGACATCCACGTGTCGGGCCACCTCCGCAGTGAGGGCCACTACGAGATGCTCGACGCGCTCCAGCCGAAGAACGTCATCCCGGCCCACCAGAGCCTCGAAGGGTTCGCGCCGTACGTCGACCTCGCGGAAGACATGGGCTACAAAGCCGGACGGGACCTCCACATCACCCGCAACGGCAACATGATCAAGCTCACCGAGTAAATCGATGTCCGAACGCCATCAGCAGGTCGAAGACGCGATTGTCGCCCGACGAGACCGGGTCAACGACGCCCTTCCCGAGGACCTTCCGGTGCAGAAACCGGACCACCTCTACGAGGCGTCGCGCTACCTGCTGGACGCGGGCGGGAAACGGCTCCGCCCGACGGTCCTGCTGCTGGTCGCGGAGTCGCTGCTCGATGTCGACCCGCTGACGGCAGACTACCGTGACTTCCCGACGCTTGCGGGCGGGCAGGCCGATATGATGTCGGCTGCCCTCGCCATCGAGGTCATCCAGACGTTCACGCTCATCCACGACGATATCATGGACGACGACGCGCTCCGGCGCGGGGTGCCCGCCGTCCACAAGGAGTACGACCTCTCGACGGCAATTCTCGCCGGCGACACGCTGTACTCCAAAGCATTCGAGTTCCTGCTCGATACGGGTGCGGCCCCCGAACGAAGCGTCGAGGCGAACAAGCGACTCGCGACGACGTGTACCCGCATCTGTGAGGGCCAGTCCCTCGACATCGAGTTCGAGCAACGCGATGTCGTCACGCCCGAGGAGTATCTGGAGATGGTCGAACTCAAGACGGCCGTGCTGTATGGCGCGGCTGCCTCGATTCCGGCCACACTGCTCGGGGCCGACGAGGAGACTGTCGACGCCCTGTACAACTACGGGCTCGACGTGGGTCGCGCGTTCCAGATTCAGGACGACCTGCTTGACCTGACGACGCCCTCCGAGAAACTGGGCAAACAGCGCGGTTCGGACCTCGTCGAGAACAAGCAGACGCTGGTGACGCTGCACGCTCGCCAGCAGGGTGTCGACGTGGGCGCGCTCATCGACACGGACTCCGTTGACGCCGTCTCGGAGGCCGAAATCGACGAGGCGGTCGAGCGCCTGCGAGAGGTGGGGTCCATCGAGTACGCCCGCCAGACCGGGCAGGATCTCATCGCCAGCGGCAAGCAGAACCTCGAAGTCCTCCCGGACAACGAGGCCCGCTACCTGCTTGAAGGTATCGCGAACTACCTCGTCGAGCGCGACTACTGAGCGCGGTTCGGCGGCCGTTTTTCCGCGCCTTTTCGACCCTGAATGGTGCTGGTCAGCTACTAAGACGAGAGAGTCCCTAAACAGTCGTGTGACCCGGTTCCTCCTCTACGGCGGCAAGGGCGGTGTCGGCAAGACGACTGTCGCGGCGGCGACCGGCCACCGCCTCGCAACAGCGGGCCACGAAACGCTGGTCGTCTCCACCGATCCCGCACATTCGCTGGCCGACGCCGTCGAGACCGATGTCGGCGGCGAGCCGACGGAAATCCAGCCGGGTCTGTGGGGCGTCGAGGTCGACCCACAGACCGGAATCGACCGCTACCGGTCGCTGTTCGAGGCGCTGGCGGCGGAGTTTTCCGACGCTGGTATCCGGATGGACGAGGACGAAATCGCCGACCTGTTCACGAACGGTGTAATGCCCGGTAGCGATGAGCTGGCGGCTATCGAGGGCATGGCGACGTACATCGAGAGCGACCGCTGGGACCGCGTGGTGTTCGACACCGCCCCGACTGGCCACACGCTCCGCTTGCTCGACCTCCCGTCGGTGATGGACCGCGGGGTTGCAACGGCGATGGACCTCCGCGATCAGGTCCGCCGGAAGGTCAACACCGCCCGGACCATGATGTTCGGCCCGATGGCGAGCCGGCGCGACGACGGCCCGGACGACTTCACAGCGATGCGCGAGCGCATGGAGCGGGTCGGGACAGTCCTACGAGATCCCGAACAGACGGCGTTCCGGGTCGTCACCATCCCCGAGACGATGGCCGTCCGCGAGACGGAGCGGCTGGTCGAGAAGCTCCGTGAGTTCGAGGTTCCGGCGACGACGCTGGTCGTGAACAAGGTCATCGACGACCCGGGCGACTGCAAACGCTGTCAGGGGAAGCAGGCGGTACAGGAGGACGCTATCGCACAGCTCCGGGAATCGCTGCCCGAACTGGACCTGTGGACGATTCCCGACCAGTTCGGCGAGGTGACTGGGTTGGAGTCGCTGGACCGGGTTGGGGCGTCTCTTGGGGATATGGAGTGACGTGTAAAGACGAGCATCCGCGCGAGCGGAGCGAGCGCGGTTCACCGGAACCGAACTCAGTGAGGTTCCGGCTTTTTTCGCCACCGAAAGACTCGCTTCGCTCGTCTTTCGAGCCCTCGTTCGCTCCGCTCACGAGGACCACGTTTTTCGAGTCGAGCGGGACCGAAGGTCCCGCTGACTATGCGAACGGGCGCACCGCGCCCGTGAGCAGAGAGCCTTCCCACAGCGAGCGAAGCGAGCGAGGAAAGGCGACGATGAAAAAGGTGGTCCGACGGCGTTTTGACCCTCGCAGTCGCAGAACCCGATAATGGACGACGAGCTTCAAGACCGTATCACGGAGGCGGCGGAGACGAACGCCCTCCTCAACGCGGTCAAACACGATAGCGAGGCACAGGTCGGCGCGATAATGGGGCCGCTCATGGGCGAGAACCCCGAGTTCCGCGAGCACGGCGACGAGATACCCGGTGTTATCGCGCCGGTCGTCGAGCGGGTCAACGGGATGGACGCCGAGGAGCGTCGCGAGCGGCTGGCGGAGTTAGCGCCGGATAAGCTCGAAGAACTGGAGAGCGAAGACGAGGGCGAGGACCACCCGCTGCCGGACCTGCCCAACGCTGACGAGTACGACACCGTCCGGATGCGGGTCGCACCGAACCCCAACGGGCCGTGGCACATCGGCCACGCGCGGATGGCCGCCGTCGTCGGGACGTACAAGGAGCGGTACGACGGGGAGTTCATCTGCCGCTTCGACGACACCGACCCCGAGACCAAGCGGCCGGATCTGGACGCCTATGACGGGATTCTGGACGCCATCGACTACCTCGGCTTCGAACCGGACGACGTGGTGAAAGCCAGCGACCGCGTCGAGACGTACTACGAATACGCTCGCGAACTCATCGAGAAGGGCGGAGCCTACACCTGTTCGTGTCCGCAGGGCGAGTTCTCCGACATGAAAAACAACGGCGAGGCCTGCCCGCACCGCGAGAAAGACCCCGAAACGACGCGCTCGGAGTTCGAGTCGATGGTCGACGGCGAGTACGACAGCGGCGAGATGGTGCTGCGGGTCCGGACCGACATCACGCACAAGAACCCCGCGCTGCGTGACTTCGTCGCCTTCCGGATGGTCGACACGCCCCATCCGCGAGAGACGGCCGAAGACTACCGCTGTTGGCCGATGCTCGACTTCCAGAGCGGCCTCGACGACCACCTGCTGGGCGTCACGCACATCATCCGCGGTATCGACCTGCAGGACTCCGCGAAGCGCCAGCGGTTCGTCTACGACTACTTCGACTGGGAGTACCCCGAAGTCATCCACTGGGGCCACGTGCAGGTCGACGCCTACGACGTGCCCCTCTCTACGTCAAGCATCGCCGAACTCATCGAGGATGGCGACCTCGCGGGCTGGGACGACCCGCGAGCGCCGACCGTCGCCAGCCTCGAACGGCGCGGCATCCGCGGCGAGGCAGTTGTCAACGCGATGATCGAACTCGGAACCTCCACCTCCAACGTCGACCTCGCGATGTCCTCGATATACTCAAGCAATCGTGACCTCGTCGACGACGAGTCGGACCGGGCCTTTTTCGTCCGGGACAGCGACGACCACGGCGGTCTCGTCGAGCGCCAGATCGTCGGCGGACCGGACGCCGGCGAACCGCCACTGCATCCGGACTTCGAGGACCGTGGCCGCCGCGAGATTCCGGTGACCAGCGGCGTTGTCGTTGAGGGCGGCGACCTACCGGGCCACGGCGAACGTGTCTGGCTCAAGGGCTACGGTTGTGTGCGGCACACCCGCGACGCCTTCGAGTACACCGGCGACGACATCGACGCCGTCCGCGAGGAAGGTGTCGACGTGATTCACTGGGCACCGGCTGATGGACCAAAGCTCCGCCTCCGGACGATGGACGGGGACGTGTCAGGTGTGGCTGAGCCCGGACTGCTCGGCTACGACGCCGACGACGTGGTCCAGTTCGAACGCATCGGCTTCGCCCGTCTCGACGACATCGCGGACGACTCTGAGACGGAGTCCGTTGCGTACTTCGCCCATCCTTGAGACCGCTGTCACGACGGCACTGCAGTCGACTCTTCGGTTGCTGTCTCAGTTTCGACGCCGGCGGTTCGCAGGGGTGCTAGGTGCTGGCGGAATCACCGCCTCGTTTGAGTACGGAACCGGATAGCGTCGGGCTTAAGCCCGTGACGGCCCGACCGTTGGCCGTGACAGACCGCGCTCCCGAGTCGGTAACCGTCCAGCGCGATATCCCGTTCCACGAGGTGGACGGCGAGACGTTGACGCTCGACCTGTACGACTCGCCAGCGACCAGCGGCCCGAAACCGGTCGCCGTGCTCGTCCGCGGCGGCGCGTTCACGTTCGGCGACAAGGGCGAGTTCGCCCGGCACGCGCTCGACCTTGCAGCGGACGGCTTCCTCGTCATCGAACCCCAGTACCGTCTCGCGCCGGAGTGGACCTTTCCGGCGGCACTGGTGGACGTGAAGGCCGCTATCGAGTGGGCCCGAGCGGAGGGAGAAAGCCGCGGCGCGGACACCAATCGAATCGTCGGTGTCGGCCACTCGGCGGGTGCGAACCTCGTCCTCTTGGCTGCGCTGACGGCGGACGAGCCCGGGTTCGAACCCGAACTGTATCCCGGGGCGTCCTCGGCGCTGTCGGCCGCCGTCGGCTACGCCGGCATCTACGACTTCCACGCGTTCGACACCGCGAGCGGCGTTCCAGCCGGGGAGGGTCACCGCGCGTATCTCGGCGGCGGGCCCGACGACGAACCCGCGGCCTACGACCTCGCCTCCCCGGTCGCACAGGTGGACATCGATGCGCCGCCGACGCTGTTGCTCCACGGCACCGAGGACAACGTGGTTCCGCCAGCACAGTCGGAATTGCTGGCCGACGCGCTCGGACCCATGACTGACGTGATTCATGAGACGGTGCCCGCCGACCATGGGTTCCCGTTCCACGGAGCACACTACGACGACGTGTACGAGCGGACCGTCGAGTTCATCGGGCAAGCCGGCGTTGGCGGCCCGGATATCGCCGACGAGACTGGCCCAGTCAATGACACTGGCTTGCCCGGTGGCGACCTGCCGGGACCGTCCGGTGACATCGACGGCCCCCGTCCGACAGATCGCGGTGGGCCGAACAGCCGGAATCGCCGCGACGACCCGGAGTTCTGACGGTCAGGTCGAAACGTTAAGTATCTCGCAAAAATGAGATAAGATACCAATGGCCATAGATCCGGAGTTCGAGGATAACCGCGACGTTGTCGAACAGCACGATGGACACGACGTCTGGGGGCCGGTCGATGAGCCCGAAGAGCTGGGTATCCACGGGACACACGTCGCTGTCGACTTCGACATCTGTATCGCCGACGGCGCGTGTCTGGAGGACTGCCCCGTCGACGTGTTCGAGTGGGTCGACACGCCGGACCATCCGGAGAGCGAAATCAAGGCCGACCCCGCTCACGAGGACCAGTGCATCGACTGCATGCTTTGTGTTGACGTGTGTCCAGTCGACGCCATCGATGTGGACCCCGGCCGTGCAGGCCGTATCTGAGACTGTCGCCAGCCGCTGTTTTCGCGAGCGAGCGGTATTCTCGGTCTGACAGATCAGTGATCCGTAGTAGCTAGCTTGGAAGCCTCCTGAGTGTTGTCCGTATTCTAGCGCACCTTCGCCACTTCCCCCGACCTGTCATGCAGAATTGTAAACATACATTTATTATCTTTTCTTGTGTGGCATACACACACGAGGGTCGTGAGACATATGCACACAGTCGTCATGACGAAGGGCGTTCCGGACTTCCGTGAGGGACAGGTATCGTTCGACGAGGAGGGCCATCTCGAACGGGGGAAGACACCGACGGTGATGAACCCAAACGACAAGCACGCGCTCCGTGCGGCGTTCCAGACGAAAGTCCGCAACGGCGGACACGTTTCGCTGATGAGCATGGGGCCGCCGGGCTACGAGGAGGTCCTCCAAGAGGGGATGCGAGATGTGTACGCCGACGACCTGTATCTCCTCTCGGACCGCGAGATGGGGGCCGCGGACACTTGGGCCACCGCGATGACCGTCGCTACCGGCCTGCAAAAATTCGAGGAGCAGCCCGATCTGGTGTTTGCCGGATTCAAGACGGCTGACGGCGAGACCGGCCACACCGGCCCACAGACCTGCTGGTGTCTGGACTGGCCGATAATCACTCACGTCCTCTCGCTCGATATCGACGAGGACGCCGAGACCGTCCGGGCGAAGCGGCTCGTCGACGGCGACATCTCCGAGATCGAGACGGTTAGCGCGCCGATGCCGTGTTTCATCGTCGCGGACCCCGAGTTCGAACCGACCTACCGGAAGGCGAGTCATCGGCTGAAACACAAGGACCTCCGCGAGGAGACTCAGAACCGGGCTGAGGAGTACGAAGACCTCCTCACAGTCTGGGACCACGAGGACCTCAATCTCGACCCGGACTACATCGGTCTCGACGGCTCGCCGACCATCGTCTCGGGTGTCGACCCGATTCCAAAGGCCCCCTCCGAGCGGGAGGCGACAGTGATCGAGGGCGACGAGAACGAGGCGCTGGAACCGGTACTTGACGAACTGACGCCGTATGCGGCGGGTGACTGACCATGCCTACAATCGACCCCACAGACCACGAAATCGCTGACTTAGGTCCGAAAATCAAAGACGTCGACGACGCCGACGAACTCCGGGCGATGCTGGACCTAGAGGAAGACGGCGAAGACCGTGTCCCCGTCAAGACGCTCATCGAGGACCGCATCGAGAAGGTCGAAAACGAGGACGACGGCGAAATCGACCCGGAAAGCGTCGACCTCTCTGCCCTCACGGTCGCCGATGTGGCGAACATGGTTCGGGACATCGACGACGCCGACGTGCTCCGGGACCTGCTCGAACGCGAGCAAGCGGGCGAGGACCGAAAGACGGCGAAATCACAGATAGAGAGTCGCATCGAATCCGTCGAAGGGACCGAGGAAGCCGAAGGAGGGGCAACAGAGGTCGAGTACGTCCCGCCAGAGGAGAAGCACCCAGACCTCGACCACCCGACAAACGACAAGCAGTGGGTCGAGGGGACTGTCGGCGCGGAGTACCGCGATATGTGGGTGTACTGCGAGACACAGGCCGGCGGACTCGTGGACGTGTCGAGAGAGATGCTCGGCAAGGCCCGGGAGCTGATGGACAGCTACAACGAGGAGTACGACGAACAGGAGCGCGTCGTTGCGGTCCTCATCGGGGCCGACGCGAGCGACCACGTCGAGGACGTCATCGCCTACGGCGCGGACCTCGTCATCTACCACGAGGACGACCGCCTCGACCGCTTCCGCCACCAGCCATACACCGAAATCTTCTGTGACATGGCTCGCGCTGGCGGCGAGCTCGCCGCCGAGGGCCGGGAAGAGGTCGAGTGGAAGGACTACCACGAGCCGCGCTACACCGTCTTCCCGGCGACGAACAACGGCCGGGACCTCTCGGCACTGGTCCAAGGTGAACTCGACTCCGGGCTGGCCTCGGACTGTTCGGGGCTGTACATCGAGAACGCGATGATATCCAACCCCGCGAAAGTCGGTACCGCCGGCGACAAGAAGGAGTTCGAACGGGTCCTCCACATGAAGCGCCCGGATTTCTCCGGGTTCGAGTACTCGACGATCCTCTGTATCGACAAGCCCAACCGGGACTTCCACCCGCAAGGGGCGTCCGTCATTCCGGGGAGCTTCGAGATACCCGAGCCCGATTACGAGCGTGAGGGCGAGGTCGTCGACTACGAGATGGATCTCGACGAGGACTGGTTCCAAGTCGAGGTCGAGGAGTACGACCGCCTCTCGGGTGGTGTCGACCTCACCGGGAACGACGTGGTCGTCGCCGTCGGCCGTGGCATCGGTGACGACCCGACGGAGGGCATCGAACTGGCGCTCGACCTCGTGGACGCCTTCGACGAGGCCGATCTGGGACTTTCCCGCGGGGTCATCACCTCCTCGTACTCCTTCGACGGCCACGTCGAGCAGTACGTCACCGAGGAGCGCCAGATCGGCGAGTCCGGGCAGGCGGTCGACCCGGACGTGTACATCGCCGCGGGCATCTCCGGCGCGATACAGCACAAAGTCGGCTGTGACGAATCTGATACGATAATCGCCATCAACACCGACCCCGACGCGGACATTCGGGACTTCTCGGATTATCTCATCGAGGGCGACCTGTTCGAGGTGTTGCCACAGTTGACCGAGGCGGTCGAAACCGGCGAACTGGGCGCGATGATGGAGGCCAGCGATGACTGACGCCGCCGAGGAGTACGAGGCCGTCGTCGTCGGCTGTGGGCCGGGCGGGGCCGCTGCGGCGGCGACCCTCGCCCGCAACGGCGTCGAGACGCTCGTTCTCGAACGCGGCGTCGACGCCGGCTCGAAGAACGTCTCGGGCGGGCTCATCTACGCCGAGGAGTCGGCTCCCTACACCATCGACGGGCTGTTCCCCGGCTTCCGTGAAGAAGCGACGGAGCGGCCGGTATCGGAGAATATCATCCACAACATCGCCGGCGACAAGGTGAAGTCCTTCGACATCGGCGACCTCCACCACCACGACACGGCGTGGGCCGATGCAGTGCTGCGCCGGAAGATGGACTCTTGGCTCGCCCAGCAGGTCCACGAGCGGACCCGCGAGACCGGCGGCGGCCTGCTGACCGAGGTCCACGTCACCGGCTTGCTCCGCGAACGGGGCGAAATCGTCGGCGTGACGACCGAGGAACTGGACCCAATCAAGGCCGACCTCGTGGTGGCCGCCGACGGGGTCAACTCGGAACTCGCTCGCGACGCCGGGCTGATGGACTGGGAGGAGCCCGAGGAGTGGTTTCAGGGTGTCAAAGCGGTCGTCGACATGGAGCCAGAGGTCATCAACGACCGCTTCGACGTGGCCCCGGACGACGGCGCGGCCCATCTGTTTTCGGGCGACCTGTTCGACGGGGTTCGCGGCGGTGGCTTCCTCTACACCAACGAGTCCTCGCTGTCCATCGGCACGGTGTTCCACCTCGACTCCATCGCCGAGGAGCGGGCCGAACCCCACGAACTGCTCGACAGCCTGCTCACGCATCCGCTCATGGCCCAGTGGCTCGGCGACGAGTACGACGAGCGCGAGTACAGCGCAAAGCTCGTTCCCGACTCGAAGAAGGCGGCCCATCCCTCACCGCACGAGGACCGCCTCGTGTTGGTCGGCGACGCCGCTGGCCAGATGCAGGCCCAAGGACCCATCATCAAGGGCATGAACCACGCCGTCACCGCCGGAGCACTGGCCGCCGAGGCGTTCGCCGACGCTCGGGCGCGCGGTGACCCGTCACAGGCCGGCGAACTGTACGAGAAGAAACTCCACGACGAGGGTGTGATGGACAAACTCCGCCCGACCGGATACAAGGTGTTCGGACGCCTCGGCGAGGTCGGCCCCGTCGACGACCTCTCCGACGCTATCGCCGATTCCGCCGTCGGCCGGTTCGGCGTTCGGGCGGCCTCTGGGCTGCTCGAACGGGCCTACTCGTCACCGCGACTGGTGTCGATGATCCCCGACACCAAACTGCCCTACGTGACGCTGCCGACGGTCATCGCCGAGGAACTCGGCGAGCCGGTGACCGACGAGAACACGGTCTCGCCGCCCGATCTGGCCGACCGCATCGGCGACCTGACTTACGACGTGGGCGACCCCCACATCGAACTTCTCGACAAGTCCTTCGAGGCGTCCGGCACCGCCGTCACGGCCTGCCCGGTCAGCGCCGAGGACTTCGGCGGGGGCTGTTACCGCGACGAGATGGTCCAGACCAACGGGAGTCAGGAACACCTCGTGAGCCTCGACACCCAGCCCTGCGTCGAGTGTGGCACCTGTGCTATCGTCGCTGACACCGAGTGGGAACACCCCGCCGGTGGCAAGGGCGTCGAGTTCAACGAGGGCTGAGCCGTTCGGTGATGAGCCGCCAGTACCGCGACCGCGTTCAGGACCTTTCCCGCCGGGCCGAGCAGGTCCGCAAGTCACTCGACCCCGACCCGCCCGACGACGACCGGGCGATGGAGATTCTTCGGGAGGGGTTCGGCCCCACGGTGGCTCTGTACTGTGAGGCCCGTACCGGCGAGTCGTGGGTCCGGTTCTCCGATTCGGAGTTCGAGCGACTGGAGCGGACGATGAACGACTGGCTGCGCTGCTACGCCGCCTGCTACGGCGTAGAGGTAGCCGGCTCATATAGCGTCAGAGCGGCCGCGGAGTTGCTCGTCGATACGCACAACGTCCAAGACGTGGCAATGCTTCTGACCGGCATTCCGGAGCGGTAGCAACCGGCCTCAGAAAGTACACGGTTTTTGATAAAAGACTAAATACTGTCTCGTGGTATCACACACCATGGAGTTAACAGAGCCACTGCAGTTCGACCACGAGGACCGACGGGACATCTACGAGTACGTCGAATCACACGGCTCAGTCGAACCGAGAGCAGCCCGGTCGGCGCTACAGATGGACCCGCGACCGTTCGGCCATCACGTCGCGATACTCAAACGCGACGGCGTACTGGAGGACATCGACGGCGAACTCCGCGTCGCCTACAACGACACTGTCGAAGAAGAGTTCGAGGCCGACGACATCGAGTTCACCATCCGACAGGCCCGTCAAGAGGACCTCACCGGTCTTGTCGGCGCTATCCGTGCCGCCATCGGCGGCGGTGAGTACGTCGACGCTGAGACTGTCGCCGACGTCGTGGACTCCGAGGGCGTGTTGCTCCGGCACAACGAACTTGAGTCGCGCATCTTCTTCGTCGCCTGCATCAACGACGACGTGGTCGGCTGGGTCCACCTCAAACATCCCGAGGTCGAGAAGCTCAGCCACACGGCGGAGCTGACGCTGGGTGTGCTTGAACGGTATCGAGGCCACGGCATCGGCTCCCAGCTGCTCGCTCGGGGCACCGAGTGGGCGGCGTCGAACGGCTACGAGAAGCTGTACAACTCTGTCCCATCAACGAACGAGGACGCAATCGAGTTCCTCGAAGGCCACGGCTGGGACACCGAAGCCGTCCGCGAGGACCACTACAAGTTCGGCGACGAGTACGCCGACGAGGTGATGATGGAGATCGACCTGTAGTGCGTTAGGTCTGCCCCAGCTCCCGAATCGTCTTCCGAGCCAGCTCACCGTCGACCTGCTGTGGCACAGTTAGCAGAAGCCGGTCGAGGACATCCCTGTCCGTTATCGAATCCCGCTTTCTTCGCGCCTGCTCCGGCGTCCCGGCGATACCGAGGTCAGCCGCCATCTCGTCAGTGACGAGCGCCGTCGCCTCGCCGCGGTCACCCGCCTGCCATGCGTCGGCGATGCGCTCCGCCCGATCCGGATACGTCTCCGCGACTGCCCGGCGGTATCCCTCCCCGCTGCCGACGTAGTAAGCGATGTGCTGTCGGAGTTCCTCGGTGGCCTGTTCGGCGTCCTCGTGGACTACTGCCGGTACGTACGGCGAGACGGTGATTTCGCTGGGGTCGCGGTCGGCCTCGCGTGCGGTCTCGGCGATGTACTCGAACGCCGAGTCGAGTTCGGAAAACGGGATCATGTGCGGGAGCCAGCCGTCGGCGAGTCTGGCGACGACCCGCCTGTTCGCCGGTCCGAGCGCGGCGTGGTAGACGGGTACGTCACGGTCTAACGGCGGGACGCCGTTGACCGACACCACCTCGCCGTCGTAGGTCACCCGCTCGTCGCTCGTCATGAGTTGTTTGACGATGTCGATGGTCTCGTGGGCGCGACGGACCGGCCGCTCGAACTCCATGCTGTGCATATTCTCGATTGACCGAGCTGTACTTGTCCCCAAGCCCAGCACCGCTCGCCCGTCGGAAACGCTGTCGAGAGTCGCCGCTGTCATCGCCAGTACGGCCGGCGACCGTGAGAAGACGTTGAGTATCGCGGTCCCGATCTCGATGTCGTCGGTCCGGGTCGCGATATCCGTGAGTTCGACGACGGCGCTGGCACCCCACAGTTCATTCAGCCAGACCGAGTCGTAGCCGTGGTCTTCGGCCTCGACAGCCAGATCGATTGTGCTGTGGTCCTCGACGCGTGGCACGACGACTCCCAGATGCATGGTGTGACCGACCGCCGGAATCCTAATAAAGAATTGTGTTGGTTCCGTTCCACCACTTCGAAGCCACCGCCGCGCTCACTCTTGCCCGATCATCCGTTCTTGCTCTTGCCAGTACTCCTCGCGGAGTTCGTACTTCTGGATTTTCCCGGTCGCTGTTTCAGGGAGCGAGTCCCGGAAGTCGATGCCTGCGGGGATCTTGTAACTCGCGAGGCGTTCTCTGAGGAAATCGAGGATATCCTGTTCGGTCGCGTCGCTATCGGCCGTCGGGACGACAATTGCCATCGGCGTCTCACCCCAGTCATCGCTCGGAGCCGGAATGACCGCGGCCTTCAGGATACCGGGATGGTCGTACAGCTCGTCTTCCAGTTCGATGGAAGAGATGTTCTCGCCACCGGAGATGATGATATCCTTCCGGCGGTCCATGATCTGTATCATCCCGTCCTCGTCCCACGTCGCGAGGTCGCCGGTGTGGAAGTACCCCTCGACGCGGTCGTTGAACGCTTCCTCGGTTATTTCTGGCTTGTTGAGATAGCGGTCCATCACCTGATTGCCCTGCACCACGATCTCGCCGATGGTCGCTCCGTCGCGCGGCACGTCGTTGCCGTCCTCGTCGACGATTCTGATGTCGGTACACATCGCTTCCGAGCCCTGCTTGACCTTGAGTTCACGGCCTCGTTGGGCGATGCGCCGCGGGGAGTTGCTTGTCGTGATTATCGGCGCGGTCTCGGTCAGGCCGTAGATGTGGATGATGCGCCAGCCGAACTCGTCTTCGACGCGTTCGATGGTCGCTGTCGCCGGGGCGCTGCCGGCTGTCGCGATCCGCACGTCGCGGGCACCCTGTGTTGCGATGTCGCCGTCGTTGGCTCGGTAGTGTTGGATGAGCTTGTTCAGCACTGTCGGCGCGCCACACAGGAACGATACGTCGTACTCGCGGACCCGGCGGAAGGTGTCCGCGGCGTCGAAGGTCCGCTGACAGACGTGGGTGCCGCCGGTGCCGGTGATGGCGTAGGTGTGGCCCCAGCCGTTGCAGTGGAACATCGGCAGCGTCCAGAGGTACGTATCGTCGTCGCGGATCTCCATGTGCTGATTGAGCACCAGCGCGTGCCAGCTCTCCGTTCGATGAGTTCTGACCACGCCCTTCGGGTCCCCCGTCGTGCCGGACGTGTAGTTGACGCTCGCGTCGTCGTCCTCGGTCATGTTCGGCCGGTCCGGTTCGGCTGTCGGCTGCCCGTCGAGGATACCGCTGTAGGCTTCCCATTCCCCGTCGATACGGTCTGGTTCGTAGCCGATGAACGTCTCCGCAGGGATGTCGTCCCGTACTGGCTGGACCTTCTCCGCGAAGTCGTAGTCGGCGATTACCGTCGCCGCTTCACAGTCGTTCAGAATGTACTCGATTTTCGCGGGATCGAGACGGTAGTTCAGCGGGACGAACACCGCACCGAGTTTGTTCGTCGCGTACAGTGTCTCGATGAAGTAGTGCGTGTTTGGCGCGAGGACAGCCACGCGGCTCCCCTTCGAGACGCCCCGGTCCGACAGTGCGTGTGCCAACTGATTGACCCGCTCATTCACCTCAGCGTACGTGTACTCAGTGCCGTCGTGGGCGACGATACCGGTCACGTCGTCGTAGATATCCGCTGCGCGGTCGATGAAGTCGGTGGTGAGCATCTCGCGTTTCATGATAACATACCTCAGTTTCCAAATTCAGTCCCAATTATTATTATATTTTCCTCGTGAACAGTTGACAACCGACTTGGAACAACAGCGGCCTATGGCCACTCGTTCTCGTGACCGTCTATCGGCGCGGAGACGACACCGTCTTTCTGCGCCCAGACGCGAGCGTGGTCCGGACAGACTTCGCGGTTGGCATCCCATGGGATGTGGAGTTCGACTGCAGCCTCGTTCTCGCAGTCGTCCTCAGCGCACTGAGTCATAGGAGCGCGACAGCGACCATGGTGACCAGTATCGATGCCGTTAGCAGGGCTTGAACGACGCCGGAGGCCAGCATCCCGGCAGTCGTCACCAGCGCGGCTTTGGCGCTCCCGCGGGCGTCTTCCTGCCGGTAGAACTCCACGACGAACACCGTGCCGGCGACGCCCAGTAGGATACCGAGCGGGCCGGTAACGAAAAAGAGGACGAGCGCGACGACACCGGCGAGGGCGGCCGTCCAGTTCGACGCCCCGCCGACGCGTGCGGCGACAGCCCCGCCCGCGATGTCGACGGCCCACGTCAGCAAGCCGACAAGCGTTAACACCGCGAGCAGCAGTGTGCCGGGGTCGGTCATCCCGCTGGCGGCCCAGTACACGTACACGCCACCGAGCGAGACGAGTGCGCCGGGGACCTGTGGCGTGAGACTACCGATGACGCCGCCGACCAGTAGAGCGAACGCGAGCGCGAACAGCAGCGTTTCGAGGCCGAGCAGGCTCATTGGTGTCTGTCGAGTTCCTCCTGTACCCAACGGTCGCCGTACAGACGCGTCAATCTTTCGACGACTCCGCCCAACGTGCGCATACACTCCCGCTGAGAGACGAAATCCAGTTCCGCCGTGACGGCCGCCCAAGGACGTGCTTGCAGGACCTTTCGGACGAGAAGGCGCTCTTCCCGCTCAGAGAGTGCCGTCGGGTCGGCTGGGTCCGAGAGGTGCTTCCGTGTGAGTTCACGGAACGGTCGTGGGTTCGTGTCGAGAATCGACGCGCCGCCGGGGACACCGGCAATCAGCCGCCACTCCCACTCAGAGAGGCCAAGCGACGGTTCGCTGTCAGTCGCTCGCAGCACTGCCCGAACGACGTCGGGGTCACAGTCGTCGATTGGGTCCGACAGCACCGCAGCGATACGGTCCTGAAACCACTCACTGTGCCGCGTCGCGAGCGCTGCCCCGTCGTCAGAACAAGGGTCCAGCATCACGACAGAGTACTCGCCGCTGGTCGCGTTCCGTGAGGTGGCGAGATGGACGGTACTGTAGCCGTTCCGCGCCCAGAAGCGGACGAGCTCCGGCGTCGCACCGTAGCCGACGCCCAGCCAGTCTACCCGCCCGGCGAACTCCGCCCTGATCTCCGAGAGGAGGTGCGAGCCGACTCCGCGGGACCTGACCGCCGCGTGGGTCGCGATGCGGAGGACTCGCTGCCCGACCGGAACCCCGGCGGCTTCGTCCCGGAGTTGCGTCGACAGCACGTCCGGAAGCATATTCCCGCGGACCCGCCCGCCCTCGTACATCGTAGCTCGGGTTCCCGCCGAGAGGCCGCCCTCCTGTGCCAGCAACGCAACCGCGACGATATGGCCCTCGTGGGTCAGCGCCCGGACGGTGAGATTCGGTGCGTCCAGCATTCGGGCTAGGTCCGAGGGTTCCGTCCGATAGTGGGCCAGCACGAGCAGACCGAAGACTTCCCTGAGCAGGTGCTCGTCGGCGCGCAGATCCGCCGCTGACAGCCGCCGGTACTCGACGGTCTCCGGCGTCGCATCCGCGATAAGCTGGTCGACCGGTGGGCGGGCATCGAGCAATAGCGCCCGGAACGCCCACACCTCCACGGGGTCGGCGTCGCTGTACCGAATCGGCGTCGTCATCGACACGTCGGTGACGGCGTGGTCGCTCTCATCTAGTCGGTCACGGAACCGCACGGAAAAGCCCCGGCCCGCTCCCTCGTACCCGTGGACGGTCGTGGTGAAGGCGACTGCCGGGGAATCGAGGAACTGTTCGAGTCGCCGGACCGGCAGGGCCGCGGCTTCGTCGACGATGACAACGTCGGGGTCCTCTGGGAGCCCAACGGCATCCTCCGGCGTGCAGAATCTGATGCACCCGCCGCCATCGAGTTCGAGCCACTGGGGTTCTGACGCTCGGTCGCGCGTGAAATCAACGTCGAGCGTCTCCAGCAGGTGGGCCGCCCGCGTGAACACCTCGCCGGCGCTCCGGTACTGCGGGGCTGTCACCAGTACGTCTCTGCCCTCTGCTGCGAGGTTCCCGGCGGCCAGCCCGGCGGCGCTTGATTTTCCCCGGCCCCGGTCGGCCTCGACCACGACCGCTGCACCGTCATTCTGCAGGGACTCGAACGCCCGGACCGCGTCCCGCTGGTCGTCGGTGAGACACTGGGCGTAGGTCTCGGAACGGAACCGCGCGTCAGCTGGCGGAGTCGGTGTGGGAACCGGGCGGTTCGGTGGCGGATTCGTCAGTCCGTCCTGCTCGACAGTGCCCGTGTCGGCGTCGACGATGGCGATGCCCCGGTGTGCCCGGAGCGTCTCGACGAACCGACGGCGGAAGTGGCCGGTCACGTCATCGAGGTCGAACGGCGGGACCGCCAGTGAGTCGTCGAAGCTGTCCCGCTTCTCGGGCCACCGGTCCAGCGGCGGCGCGAGGACGATATAGAGGCCGCCGCCGTCGACAGCGCCGACGGTCCGTCCGACAGCGTCCGGCCGCAGTTCCTCGTGTGCGTCGAGCACGACAGCCGTCCGGGTCCGGCCGAGAAGTTCCTCGGCGCGGGACTGCTCGTGGTGTTCACAGTCGAGGAACGGCTCCGGACCGACGACGGCTGTCTCTCCGCCCGGTACGTCCGCCGCATCGAGTGCTGCCGCCGCTCGCTCCCGCGTTCGGTCGGGGTTGCCCGCCAGAACGAGCAGTCGACGCTCGTTTGCACGGCGGGCTTCCGCTCGGAGCGACCGCGCGATGTCCATACCGGAGGTGGCAGACGCGCCAGTATGGGCCTGACGGTCACGACGCTGTCCAGATGCGTTTTTACCGGACCGGACACAGTGGCCGATATGGCACCCCTCCACACCGCGCTCTGTGCGGAACTCAATGTCGACCACCCAGTCGTGCAGGCACCAGTCGGAAGCGTCTCGACGCCGGCTCTGGCCGCGGCAGTCGCAGACGCAGGCGGCGTCGGAATGCTGGCGATGTCGTGGCGCGAGGCCGACGCGATTCGCGAGGCGTACACCGCCGCCGCAACCGCGACCGACGGCGTGGTCGGCGTCAACGTCGTCCTCGACGAGTCGACGGGCGTGCTGTCCCCGTCGGCGTGTCTCGACGCCTGTCTGGACGCCGGCGCGTCGGTTGTCTCGTTTTCCTTCGGTGACGCAGAGCCCTACATCGACCGGGTACACGACGCCGGCGGGACGGCGATGGTGACCGTGGGTAGTGCTGCCGAAGCCGCGGCGGCCGCCGACGCCGGAGCCGACGTCGTCGTCGCGCAAGGCCGGGAAGCCGGCGGTCACGTCCAGAGCGATGTGACGACGATGGCGCTGCTCCCGCGGGTCGCAGACACGGTCGAGGTGCCGGTCGTCGCAGCCGGGGGACTCGGTGACGGCCGCGGCCTCGCGGCGGCGCTGACGCTGGGTGCCGACGGCGGCTGGTTCGGCACGCGATTCGTGGCGACCGAAGAATCGGGCGCCCACGAGACCTACCGGGAGCGCATCGTCGACGCGCCCGAGACGGCGACGCGACTCACGGACCTGTTCGACCGAGGCTGGCCGGACCAGCCCCACCGAGTGCTGGAGACCGATGAGGTCCGACGGCAGGCAGGCTACGATCCGGACGAAATGGACGACGCCAGTGACCCCGAACAGATTGCACAGATGCCCGACGGCAAGTCAATCAGTCGGCTTGCTGATATGCCTCCGCTGGAAGGCATGACTGGTGCCGTCGAGGCCCTGCCCCATTACGCCGGCCAGAGCGCCGGGCTCACAGCGGCTGTCCGACCCGCCGGCGAGGTGGTGACCCGACTCGTCTCGGATGCGGCGGGCACACTGGCCGATGCGTCGGCAGCCGCGGAATAGGCAGACCACCCGACAGCACCCGTGTGGCGGGCTGGCACGGGATTTCGGCTTCGAAAGCGCTTTTAGGGCCGGTGGCACAGAATGGGGTACAGCCTGCGCCGAGTTGATGATGCTCCCAGCCTTTTCAGGATACACACCACTACGGTGTGACGGGCCGCACGGCCCGGACACGGCGGGGGAGCCTGAGCTCGCGCGCAGGAGGTGAACATAAAAATGCCAGTATACGTAGATTTCGACGTTCCCGCGGACCTCGAAGACGACGCCCTTGAGGCGCTCGAGGTCGCCCGGGACACAGGCGCTGTAAAGAAGGGTACAAACGAGACGACCAAGGCTATCGAGCGCGGCTCCGCTGAGCTCGTTTTTGTCGCCGAAGACGTCCAGCCCGAGGAAATCGTCATGCACATTCCGGAGCTCGCCGACGAGAAGGGTGTTCCCTTCATCTTCGTCGAGCAGCAGGACGACCTCGGTCACGCCGCCGGGCTCGAAGTCGGCTCGGCCGCTGCAGCCGTCACCGACGCCGGTGAGGCTGACGCCGACGTCGAGGACATCGCTGACAAGGTCGAGGAGCTTCGGTGAGGTGACCTCGGATGAGCGCTGAGGAATCCGAAAGCAGCGGTTCCACGCCCGCCGAGGTTATCGAAGTCGTGGGTCGGACGGGGATGCACGGCGAGGCCATGCAGGTCAAGTGCCGCATCCGCGAAGGCGAGAATCAGGGGCGCATCATCACGCGCAACGTTCTCGGCCCGGTCCGCGAAGGTGACGTGCTCCAGCTCCGCGAGACGGCTCGCGAGGCCGACACCATCGGAGGGCAGTAACCATGCCCCGGACACGCGAATGTGACTACTGCGGCACGGACATCGAACCCGGCACGGGCACGATGTTCGTCCACAAGGACGGCGCGACCACGCACTTCTGTTCCTCGAAGTGCGAGAACAACGCCGATCTGGGCCGGGAGGCCCGCAACCTCGAATGGACCGACACCGCCCGCGGCGAGGCCGGTGCGGTCGAGGACGAGGTCGAAGACGTGGAAGCGGACGCCGACGTTGACGAGGCCGAAGCTGACGCAGACGCTGAGGAAGCTGACGCCGACGACGCTGACGAAGATGTCGAGGACGAGGAAGCCGAGGAGGCTGAAGCGTAATGTCCGAGACCGAGCGTACCTTCGTGATGGTCAAGCCTGACGGCGTCCAGCGCGGCCTTATCGGGGACATCGTCTCCCGCTTCGAGGACCGCGGTCTGAAGATGGTCGGCGGCAAGTTCATGCAGATCGATCAGGACCTCGCCGAGGAGCACTACGGCGAGCACGAGGACAAGCCGTTCTTCGACGGACTCGTCGACTTCATCACCTCCGGTCCCGTGTTTGCGATGGTCTGGGAAGGCCAGGACGCGACCCGGCAGGTCCGCAACATGATGGGCGAGACGGACCCCGCCGAGTCCGCGCCCGGCACTATCCGCGGCGATTACGGACTCGACCTCGGTCGGAACGTCATCCACGGCTCCGACCACGAGGACGAGGGCGCAAACGAGCGCGAAATCGCGCTGTTCTTCGACGACGACGAACTCGTCGACTGGGATCAGATCGACGCGCCCTGGCTGTACGAGTAACGCCGGGTCGCCTGCCGCGTTTTTTCGAGCACAACCACCTTGAGGGCGGCGTCCGTACCGAACTGTATGAGCCTGACGCTCTACCAACTCGACGGCTGTCCGTACTGCGAGAAGGTCGCCGACCGACTGGATGAACTCGGCATCGACTACCACAGCGTCTGGGTCGAGGCGCTACACTCCAAGCGCAACGAAGTAAAGCGGGTCTCCGGCCAGCGTGGCGTCCCGGTGCTGGTCGATGAAGACCGCGGTGTCACGATGGCGGAATCGGAGCGTATTCTCGACTTTATCGACGCGACTTACGCGCCTGAAGCGAAGTCTGTGTAGCGGGCGGTGGCTCGTCGCGACTCGTCGACCGGTGTTCCGGTCCCGTCGTCGCCCGTCTCGTCGGTCCCGTGTTCAGTCACTAGCCGTTTCCAGTTCACTGACGGAAGAACGGGTCCGGTGGTCGCTACTCTGACTCGAAGTCAAGCGCCGAGCCGTTGATGCAGTACCGCTTCCCGCTCGGCTCCGGCCCGTCATCGAACACATGGCCCAGATGACCGCCACACTCGGCACAGACGACTTCCGTTCGCTCCATCCCGTGGCTGTTGTCCGCTCGCGTTTCGACGTTACCTTCTTGATACACGTCCCAGAAGCTCGGCCAGCCGGTTTCTGATTCGAATTTCTTGTCGCTGTCGAACAGTTCCGTCCCGCAGCCGGCACAGGTGAACACACCCTCGTCTTCTACGTCGATGAGGTCGCTGCTGAACCGCGGCTCTGTTCCAGACTCACGGAGGATTCGGTACTCCTCGTCGGAGAGTATTTCGCGCCACTCTTCGTCGTTGTCCGGGAGTTCTCCTTCGGATTCACTCATGGGCTACCGTACGCTTTCCAGCGGTAAAAACCTAGAGCCAGGGGTGGGATTTGAACCCACGAACTCTCGATTACAAGTCGAGTGCTTGGACCACCCAAGCTCCCCTGGCACGGTTGCATACCTGCGTTGTGTGGGGACCGTTTAGAGAGTATCGTTTTCGGTCGGCTTTTCGAGCTCGATCCGGTGTGGTGCGTAACCGTGTGTTCGGTAGAACTGTCGGGCCGATTCGTTGTCCACCATCGCTTCCAGCGCGAGAATATCTGCACCGGCCCGGCGGAGTAGTTCCTCTGCCGTCTCAAGCAGTTCGCTGCCGATTCCCTGATTCCTGTGGACCGGTCTGACGAAGATGTTCTCGATGATACCCCGCGTCTCGTCTTGTTCGTACCGGCCGCTGTCGATGGTCACCATGACGAATCCGACGACCTGTCGGTCTATACGGGCGACACGGACGTTCTCAGCGACAATGCGCTGCACGACCGTCTCTCGGACCGCAGTGCGGTTTCGGCTCCCAAACAGGTGTGACCCGTGGGCACGCTGGCTCTCCGCCAGTCGGACCCACAGATCGACGATGGTGTCCACGTCATCCATCGAGGCGGTGGCGATTTCCACGGTGTTACTCCGTGTCGTACGGTCAAAACAGTTCGGCTACGCCGCCGTATCTGCCGCTGCGGGAGAGAGGCCGGCAGGAGTGACTCAGACGTCACGACAGTCCGCACAGAGGAGTTGCCCGTTGAACGACGCTAGATCCCGCGTAAACGTGCTACAGGCGGAACAGATGCCTTGGCTGTCGAACGAATCCTCTGATGCGGACTGCATCCCGTCGGTGGTGGCCTCCTGACCGGTTGTCGCAACCGGCGAGGTCTGCTCCACAACGTCCGTCGACTCACTCTCTAACCTCGCAGTCGAGAGGATGTCGTGCTCGGTCAGCGTTCCCAGCGGCTCTCCGTCAACCGTGACCAAGACAAACTCAGCGGACCGTGTCGCCATTCGGTCCCGCGCCGCCGGGAGTCCAGCGTCGGGCCTGATTGTCGGAATGGATTCACGCATCACGTCGCCGACGGTGGCAGTTTCCGGATCGCCGCCATCGACGATGTATGCCAGCACGTCCCTGTCCGTGGCGACGCCGACCGGTTCGTTCCCCCGTAACACGAGAATCGGATGCTGGTCCTCTCGGATCAGCAACTCCGTCGTTTCAAGGAGGTCGTCGGACTCGCTCGCGCCGACGTACTCTCTGTTCATAACCTCCCGCACAGTGACCTCACCGTTCATGCGTAATATTACCACACGACTGGTCTAAAAGATACCTCCACTACGTTTATATCGCGTGATTCACAAGTTACTCGGTTGTCTCGGTTTCGATGGTGACGGCCTCGCCAGTGGCCCGGCAGGTCTCTAGTGCGTGCTTGGCGTCCATCCCGGCCGTAGCTGCCGTCCGCCCGCGTCCGACACCGACTTTCAACTCTACGTCGACCGCTTCGCGAACGTGGTTGATCGCGTCGTGGTAGTCCGCTTCGTCTAGGTTCGGACAGACCGCGATGACGTTGTCGCCACCGACGAAAAACGACAGCGAGTCGTGGGCCTCACGCATGTACTTCATCAGCGCCGCGTACCCCTGCTCAATCTGGATGAACGTATCGAACTCGTTGAGCTGGTCGGTGTACTTCTCGGTGGCGTCGTCGACGTCGAAATGCGCGAGCTGAACGTCTGTGGCTGTCCGGAACTCCTCGTCGATTGTCTGGCCGCGTAGCACTTCTCGTCGGCCCTTGTCCTGTGCGCTACCGGCCTCCTGAAGCTGTTCTGTCGCCGTTCCCAGCGCTGAGACGGGCGTCGTCCCCGTCGCAACCGAGAGGCTCATCGTCACTGGATACCGGTTCCCTACCGACTCCTGAATAAGTGCGTGTGCGGCCTCATCCAGCCCGTTCGTCACGGCGACCATGTTGTCGAACCGCGAGAAGAAGATGTAGCCGTCGCGGTTCCCGATCAGCTGGGCGAGGTCAGCGTACAACCGGGACTGGAGCGTCTGCAGGTCGACTTCACGGCGGGGCTCAGGCGTCACGGTCCACGGCCCGTAGTTATCAATCTGTATATGGGTGATCTGGGTGTTGGTCACTGTCCATCGTTCGTTTAGAAGCAACGGGTATTGCTCTGTCGAAATTTACCGGCAGGGCGGACGACGCCGCGGCCCGACCGATGTCGGATTCCGGACACGCGGGCCGATTCAACGGCGGTCAGTCAGTACTGCGTCGCGTCGCTGTATCTCGACGGTCCCGACCATCGAATCGTATGCTACGATATCTGTTGCCATCAGTTTCGGGAGGTGCTCGGTGAACAGTTCCCCCGTTAGCTCGTCCCTGTCAGTGTCAGGGACTGCCGCTGGCTCAATACCACGCTCGGCCGCTAGAACCGCTACCGCGAGGTCTGCTACGACCACTGGTTCATCACGATCCGCCAGTATCGAGAGCGCGCGACGGCGAGTGTCATCCGACAGCAGGTCAGCAACAACCTCCTCGGGAAGCCGCTGCTCGGTCCGGTCGCCGCTTGAAGATGTCGTCGCCATACGCGACGCTACACCGGCCTCCTACAAGTATGTGTCGTGCCCGCACACCACACAATCAGGCCTGTTCGAGTCTGTACGGCCACCAGTCCGCCTCGCGTAACGCGCGCCCAAGGGATTTGTGGAGGTCCGGGAAATCCACGAACTCCTCTTGGTCGACGTATTCGAAGATGTCTGCCACGCTGACGACCGTCTCGTAGTCGATCCGAACCGGGTGGTCCCCGTACTGTTCGACGTACTCCTCGGCGGTCAACGGGAAGTCCTCGTCCTCGTCGACTTTCTTCGCCAGCACAGCGTGGCCGTACTTGCGCCGGCCCTCGCTTCCTTCCTCACCGTCCGGATCGTGTGGCCAATCCATACGCGACTCTCTGGACACTGGCACAAAAAGGGTTTCTCTCCCCGCCTAGAGTTCGAAGCCGCTGTCGTTCCGGTTGCCACCCCGTCGGAGGAGCGCGATGACGAGGCCGAACAGGAGCAATGCACCGAGCAGTCCACCGATGACCAGCACCGTACTGATGCCCATGACTGTGGCCGGGAGCGGTCCGAGTCCGCCGTCACCGCCGACCGCGGGTTCAGTCTGGACCGCTGGCTCCGTGCCCGTCGGTTCCGCCTCTGGTTCGGCGCCGCCGTTTCCGTCGGTCTGGACCTCGCTCTCAGCCACCCGAATATTGCCGGCGTCGACGTTGTTGAATTTGATCTGGAACCGTCCCGGCGTCGTCACGACCGTCGACAGCGTCACTGTCCGCTCGGTGTCTGCTGGCACAGTCACCGACGTGCGATTGACGACTTCATCCTCCACCCGCATCCGTGCGTCGTAAGTGCCTTCGATACCGCCGCTGTTGGAGACTGTTGCTTCAACGACGACCTGTTGGCCCTCAGGAACCTGCTCGCTGACAACTGAGGTTCGCGTGATGCTGAATGCAGGCTCGATCTTCCCAATCGCGTAGGCCGATGCTCCTGCAGTGTCCGCTTCGTAGACGACTTGATCGGTCCGCTCCTCGACAACGCTCGTTTCAGCGGCTCGCCACGAGCCGTTCACACGGTGATACACGCGGACTGCCGAAGCGTCGATGCCGGCCGACTGGAGGTTCGAGCGGTTCAACACGAACTGCATCGACGACGGCTGGACCCCCGATGACGATCCGACGGTAACCACGCCGAACACCGATGCGTCCTCGTTATCGGGGACTGTGATACCTGCGTCCGCGGGGTCTGTATACTCGGTTACGTTCTGTGTGAACGACCGCTGGGATGCGTTTACAGTCCACGTCTGGACGGTGAACGTCCGGTTCAGTGCGCTCGGCATCTCGACTTCGTACGGCTTCGCCGTTGGGACTGCGCCGCCACGGACCTCGGTTTTTCGGCTGGTCGCATCTTGGCGTACCGTTACTGCGGTCGCTTTCTTGACCCGAACGAGTCCGGCCGACCGCTCCGGACCTTTAACAGAGATCTGGTATGTCCCGGGCGTGTCGAACTTCAGTGCCCGCGTCCGCTTGACCGATGACCCGGCATCGACGGCCACCCGTTCCGTCGCTTTCGTTGTTCCGTTCGCCATGTACTCAACGCTCATCGCACCGCCGGAGCTCCCTGTGTTCTTGACTGTCGCGGTGACGTTTACCGACTCACCGGCCAGTATCGTGTTTGCCTCTTTCGATGCGCCGGATACGAACAGTCGTGGTGCAGCAGCAACAGGGCCTGCCGCCGTCGCTGCGAGGAGGAGGACAACGACGCAGACCGAGAGGAAGCTCGGAAGGTGCTGCTTTGGGGACCTCTCTTCACGTACCATTACTCAGATATAATCCGGACCATCGACATAAAACCGCCCGATTGCCACGATTCAGTAAACTGTCCTTACGACGCAGAAGGATGGGAATTCTGTGGTTCCACGTTGCGGTGTCTGTTACTCGCGAACTCTGTTTCTCTCAGTCCGATTTACTCCAGCGCAAGACGGCTGCTCACTGTTGTTTGTGGCAGAATACGGTGGGACTGGGATTTGAACCAGAGCAAGACGGTCGCACTCACTGTGTTCGTGCGCTGCGACTTGCAGGGCTCAAGTCCCAGTTGACGTATTTGCCACTCACGGTTTACTCGTGGCAAAAGACGGTGGGACTGGGATTTGAACCCAGGAATCCGTGAGGATACCTGCTTTCAAGGCAGGCGCAATAGGCCGCTCTGCCATCCCACCGCAGTCAAGCATATTCGGTGGGCCTTCTAAGGCCTGTCGGTCTCTCGGACCACAGTCGGCTCGCCGTCGTCGTCGATGACACGGATGCCGAGGTCTTCGAGGAACGCTGTTGTCCGTTGCGGTACGACCCGACCAGCACGGCTCCGGGCGCGTAGCAGCGGGACCATCGTTTTGAGGTCCGCTCGCGTCTCGATGACGGGTGCGGACGGGAGAAAGTCCACGTCGAGGCCGGCATCCGCAGCACGCTCGCCGATAGTTTCGACCGTTGGGGTGGCGTAGCTGTCCTCGAAATCTATCGGCTCGCCGAAACCGGCGTAGTAGACCCGCCCGCCCTCAGCGGGGCCGAGAACCACGCCGCTGGACCGGAGTTTCATCGCTGCGCTGTCGATGAGCTGACGGTTCAACAGCGCCGCGGTCGGCTCGACGGCGGCGACGGTTGCGACCTCCTCCTGTTCGAGGAGGTGCGTCACTGTGTTCCCGACACGACCAGCAAACGTCGACCCGACTTGGACCTCGAACCGGGCCTCGCCCGGTGAGTCGAGGGCGGCTGTCACTGGCTCCCGCACCGCAGCCTCGGGGTCTACGCCGTCCGGGACCTGCTCCGAGGGACGGTAGTTCACCAGCAACTCGGCACCGCTGATCTCCACCGCACGGCAGATGTCGAGCAGCATAGCTTCGTACAGCTTGGCAGCTTCAGCGTCGTCCAAGAGGTCGCCCGCCAGATCCTGTAACACGAACCCTTCGACTGGCGGATCAGCCAGCACAGTTACCGTAGTCATACTGTCTCCTCGGCCCGACTGTGATTAGTCGCTTGTGTTCCAGTGCAGCTACAGAACAATTATAAGATGTGAGCAGTATTTGATAACTAAGAGAAACTATATGGAGCAATCCCAGACCTACAAATGTGACGGATGTGGGTCGGAGTACCGGGTACTCGGGGAGCCGCAACCGAAGATCGTGTGTCGCGACTGCGAACGCGAAGCCACGCTGTCCGGGACAGCGGCGGCACAGCGGGCGTACCATATCGGCTACACGCGGTATCGTGAGGCGCGTCGCCAGCTTTCGGACGCGCTGGCGACCGTCGAAGACGGAGAAATGACCCTCGCTCGCGGGAGTTTCGACAACGCGGCGACCGACTTCGAGGCGAGCGTCGATCAGTTCACGACGGCTGTTGGCGAAGCGGACGACAACACGCTGGCCGAGTTGGCGGAACGAGCACGCAAGAAAGCGACCTGTCTCTGGCAAGCCGCTGAATGGCTCAGCGGTATGACTTACGCCAGCGAACAGGGTGAACCAACACAGGCGAGCCAGTACCGCCACGACGCCGAAAACCGGTTACAGGCAGCAACCGAGTACGGGACAGTGTCCAGTCCGGAAGAGTTGCTCCAGACCACCGAGGTCCAGTCAGACACCTGACTACCGGCCGCGTCGACCCTTCGTCTGGCGGTAATCCTGTCCGAGCGTCTCGCTGAAGTGTTCCAGAAACGCTGTCCGTTCCTCATCGGTCTGCTCACTCGGCGGAATCATCGGGAGGATTTCGAATCCGCGGCCGCGAATCGTCGTCGCGTGCCGGTCCTCGATGTCGAGTTCGTCCTCGCTCATCGTCGTGTACTCGAAGGCCAGTTCTTCGAGCGGGCGCTGGCCGACCGGAAGCAGAATCTCGGGATTTATCATCCGTATCTCGCTGTTGAGATACGGCTCGCAGTTGACGACCTCCTCGTCGGTCGCCGCTCTGTCGGGATGGCGACAGCGGGTCACGTAGGTCAGGAAGGTGTTCTGTAGCTGCGGCCTGTCGGCGTCCGGGTCCGAACACATATCGACTGCGGCCAGAATGTCGAGCAGTTCGCGCTCGTTCTCGCCGGTGAAGGGGATGCCGGACTCGTCAGCGCCAGTTGCGGGCGAATCGCCGAGGACGATGAACTCGGCACCAACGTCACCGTAGCCGTGGACGACAGTCTCGCGCACCTCACACAGCGCCGGGCAGTTCTGGCACTCTTCGTCCATCCCGAACGGGTTCGACTTGGACTCCTGTTCGGCGTCCATCTTACTCCTCGTCGACGGTCTTTGCGTGGGTGTCCGCGTCCTCGGGGTCGTTCTGCGGGCTGGATGGATGGTAGTCGGTGTCGTACTCGCCGGGCCGGTCGTCGAGTCGGTCTGGGTTGATGCGGCCACTAAGGAGCATGAAGTCGAGAACGGTACAGGCGAGCATGGCCTCGACGACCGGGACCGCCCGCGGCGGCAGGACCGGGTCGTGTCGGCCGGTGACGGTAATCTCCTTCTCCTCGCCCGTTTCCCAGTCGACCGTCTTCTGGGTCTTGGGTATCGATACCGGCGCGTGCCACGACACTTCCCCGTAGATGGGCTGGCCGGTCGTGATGCCACCCTGAATACCGCCGTGGTCGTTGCCGACCGGTGTCGGGTGGCCGTCCTCACTACACTCCCAGTTCTCCGTGTACTCACTGCCCT
This sequence comes from Haloarcula sp. CBA1129, assembly GCF_008729015.1. NCBI lineage: Archaea > Methanobacteriati > Methanobacteriota > Halobacteria > Halobacteriales > Haloarculaceae > Haloarcula > Haloarcula sp. CBA1129. The sequence continues at coordinate 2,122,967 of NZ_RKSM01000001.1, read as the reverse complement.
TGGTCGTCCGGGCCTCGCGGCCGATGCCGTACTCGAAGTCGTTGACGGCCGGGATGGAGTACATCGCCTGTCCGAGCCGGGACGGGAAGCTATCGAACCGCGGCGCGCCCAGACCCGACGGGACGCCGCGACACTCGAAGTAGATTGCACCGCCGATGGAGTCGCCTTCTTTCTGGTGCTGGTCGGCCACGTCGCGCATCTCCTCGGCAGCCTCGGGGTCAGCACAGCGGACCTCGTTTTCCTCGCTGTGTTCGAGCATGTCCTCGAAGGTGACCGGCCCCGATTCCACGTCGCCGATCTGGCAGACGTGGGCCTTGATCTGAACGTCGTAGTCGGACTGTTCGAGGACCTGCTTGGCGACGCCGCCGGCGGCGACCCAGTTCACCGTCTCCCGAGCGGAGGAGCGGCCACCGCCGCCCCAGTTCCGGGTCCCGAACTTCGCGGAGTAAGTGTAGTCGCCGTGGGAGGGTCGCGGAGCCGTGATGAACGGCTCGTACTTGCCCGAGCGGGCGTCCTTGTTCTGGATGACCATCCCGATGGGCGTGCCCGTGGTGTAGCCGTCCTGAATCCCTGAGTTGATCGTCACTTTGTCCGGTTCGCCGCGGGAGGTGGTAATCATCGACTGGCCGGGCTTGCGCCGGTCGAGGTCTTTCTGTATCTCCTCTTCGGAGAGTTCGACGCCCGCCGGAACGCCGGAGACGGTACAGCCCATCGCCTCCCCGTGGGACTCGCCGTAGGTCGTCATGCGGAACAGACGACCGAACTCGTTGCCGTTCATTACAGTGGTGTCGGGGTTGGGGGCATTTGAACCTTGTAGATGCGCTCGTCAGTCGACGAGCCACCTGACACGGTCGAGAAGCTGCACTGTCCCCGCCGGCTTGACCTGTTTCTTGAAGACTGCATCGAACACCTCGCCCGCGTCGCCCTGCCACGGCTCCCAAGTGTACCGGACCAGCGTCACCTCCGGATATTCTGTGTGGACTTCACGAGCGATCCTGCCCGGTGTCGAGACGGTTCGCCTGCTTCCGACCACCACGCAGTCGAACCCGTGGTCAGCCAGCAGTGACATCGCCCGGTCGGTGTTCGGTGTCGTAACTAGTTCGATTGCCTCGCGTTCGTCGGCGATATCCGCCTGCAAATCGAGCAACAACTGGTCGTCATCGACGTAGAGGACTGTCGTGGCCTCCGGAGTAGATTGCTCAGAGACGTCTGTTCGATTCACAACGTGTGTTGTAAATATTCCTCACCCAATATAAGCGCACTTATCTATCAGATACATAGTATTCTTTCATTGCAAAACACGGTGTACTCACGCCTGCCGGGGCTTATCGCTGGACAGCAGCACCGAGCGAATCGAGTACGTCAAAGAAATCCGGGAAGGAGACATCGACGTGTTCCGCGCCGGTCACTGTCGTCTCGCCGTCGGCGACCAGACCCGCAACGGCCAGTGACATGATGATGCGGTGGTCCGCGCGGCCTTCGACGGTCGTGCCGACGAGGTCGCTGTCAGCGCCGTAGACGAACAGTTCGTCCTGCTGTTCCTCGACCTCAGCGCCCATCTTGGTGAGCTCGTCGGCCATCGCGCTCACGCGGTCGGTCTCCTTGTAGCGGACGTGCTCGGCGTCGGTAATCCGGGTCACGCCGTCGGCTGCAGCCCCCAGCGTCGCGATGGTCGGCAGGAGGTCCGGCGTGTCCTCGACGCCGACCTCGATGCCGGTCAGTTCGGACTGTGAGACGGTGATTTCGCCGTTTTCCTCGTTCCAGTCGAGGTCGGCCCCCATCCGGTCGAGGATGTCGACGATGGCGGCGTCACCCTGAGCGCTTGGGAACGCCGACGTGACGCGCAGGCCGTCCTCGGCGGCGAGCGCGCCGGCTGCCAGCAGGTAGCTCATCGACGAGAAGTCCCCGGGGACGTTGTAGGCACCGCCTTCGGGCGCGTAGGATTGCCCCCCGTCGACGGCGAACCCGGCGTCGGTCTTCTCGGCGTCGACGCCGAAATCGTCCAGCACTTCCAGCGTGATGTCGACGTACGGCGACGACTTCAGTTCGGTCGTCAGGTCGATGTCGATGCCCTCCGGCGAGACAGCCCCGGCCATCAGGAGCGCGGTGATGTACTGCGAGGACACGTCACCGGGAATTTCGACGGCACCGCCGTCGATGCTGCCGCCGACCACGAGTGGGGCCTGACCGTTCCGCCGCGTGGATTCGGCGTCGCCGTCCAGTTGTCCGATGGCGTCGAGCAGCGGCCCCTGCGGGCGCGACCGGAGCGACTCGTCGCCGGTGAGAACTGTGAGAGCATCCTGTAGCGCGGCCGTCGCAGTGACCAGTCGCATCGTCGTCCCGCTGTTGGCGCAGTCGATGACGTCGTCCGGTGTCTCCGGGCGACCGTCGAAGCCCGTGACTTCGACTGTCGATTCGTCTTCTGCCAGTGAGACGCTGCCGCCGTAGGCCTCGACTGCTCGCATCGTGGCCTTCGTGTCTGCGCTCACAAGTGGGTCGTGGACGACTGCGCCGTCGGCGTAGCCTGCGGCCAGCACCGCCCGGTGCGTGTAGCTTTTCGAGGGCGGGGCTTGCGCTGTCCCCTCGACCATTGATTCGGCAATCGTGATGTCCATGCCCGGTCGGTAGCGGGCGTTCGACAAGAGACTACCGCTCCCACCCCACCGAGGGTGAGAGCAACGACCTTGTGGCTGGCATCGGAAGCATCGCTATGGTCCCAGAGATGGACACTGCGACCGCTGTCGTCACGGGTGCGAGTAGAGGTATCGGCGAGCAGATAGCCCACGCGGTAGCGGGCGCGGGTGCACAGACGGTCATCTGCGCCCGTGACGCGGAGGCGCTCGAGCGTGTCGAGGCCGATATCCGGGACGCGGGTGGCTCCGTGACCGCGATTCGGACGGACGTTCGCGATGAGTACGACGTGGAACGACTGGTCGAAACTGCCACGCGCGCAGGCAACGGGGCAATACAGTACGTCGTCGCCAATGCTGGCGTCTACCACGGAACCGCCGGCGAAACGCCGCTCACCGAGGAGTCCTACGCCGCGTTCGACGACCACCTTCGGACGAATGCTCGCGGCGTGTTCTCGACGATCCGAGAAGCCGTTCCTCACCTCGGTCCGGACGCCCGCGTCGTCGTTCCGACGGGCGTCGTCGCCCGTCAGGGGATGCCCGGCTACGGTTCCTACGCCGTCTCGAAGGCCGCCGCGGAGGCTGTCGCCCGTGGGTTCGCCGCAGACCTCGATATCCCAGTCGGGGCGGTCGACCCCGGACAGGTCGCGACGGACCTCTCCGGTGACGGCGGACGCGACCCAGCAGCTGTCGCCGAAATGGTTCTCTGGGCGCTCCGGGACGCTGCTCCGTCAGCGCTGGACGGCGGTGTCCTCGACTGGGGCGACTATCGATCAGCGACGCGGTGACCGCCACCGATGGGTTTATTAGTAACAACCCGATGATTGTAGATAATGTCTATTAACTCAGACTCAGTTTTTAATAATACTGGCCGCATATCCACCGCCGGCATCGCGAGTGTCGTCGGCCTCGTAGTCCTGTCCGCCGTCGCCGTCACCGGCGGGGCGAGCAAAGTCCTCGTTATTTCTTGGGTTGCGTTCATCGCAATGGGGCTGGGCGCGTGGCTCGGTGCGCGGGCCGACGAGACAAACCCGTACCGACTGGTCTGGGGCTACGGGCTCGCGAGCGGGGCGATGGTCACATCGGCGGCCATGTTCCTCGTCCCGCAGGCGATGGGGCTTGGCGGTCAGGCCGGTGCAGCGCGAATCGGCGGTGTCGGCATCGCTGCCGGGCTGGTCACCGGCTATGGCACCCACACTATCGGCCACCGGCTGACCCACGTTGAGACCGCCTTCGATATGACGACGCTCGCCATCGCCGCCCACGCACTCTCGGCCGGGTTGGTCATCGGGCTGGTCTACGCCTCGATGCCGGAACTGGGTATCCTGCTCGGTCTGGCTATCGTCTCGCACAAAGGACCGGCCGGCTACGCCGCCGCCCGGCGGCTCGGCCGTAGCGGCAAGTCTGCGACTGCCCTGTTGCTCCCCGCGGCTGGCGTCGGCCTGACAGCGATTCCGTCCGCGCTGCTTCCGGTCCCGGAGTCCGCCCTTCTCAACGCAGTCATCTTCGGGTTCGCCGCCGGCATCTTCCTCCACGTCGCGATGGACTTCTTGCCGAACTGTGAGGCCGGCAGCGAAATCGACGAGGTCTGTGAACTACACGACCACTCCCACGACCTGCTCGACGAGCTCCGAACGCACGCCGTCGGGTCGACGGTGGTCGGCGCCGCTGTCATCGTGCTGGCGTGGGTCGCTATCTGACGTTCGCAGTCACCGCACGGGTACAGTCACGGCGACGCTCGTCCCGTCAGCGTCGGTCTGGATGTCGATATCGCCACCGACGTAGCTGATAAGCCAGTACGCGAACCACAGCCCCAGCCCGGACCCGTGTTCGAGCGGCTTTTCGTCCGCCGCTTCGATGACCCGCCGCTCCCGGTCCGGGACCCCCGGCCCGTTGTCCGCAATCGTCACTGTCGCTGTCGAGTCGTGGCGCTCCGTCTGGATAGTGACTCGGGGTGCCGACGCGTCCGAGTGCTTGATCCCGTTCTCGATGAGTTCCTGCATCGCTGGGATGACCTTTGCGTCTATCGAGACAGACGAGACGGGGTCGCTTTCGACGACAAACTCGCCGTCGGGGTATGCTGCGGCCAAACCTTCCGTGATGTCACTGAGGGCGTCTCCGAGTTCGCGCTCGACATTGTCGGTCAGTGAGTCTGCGAGCAGTTCCTGTACGTGATGGGCTTTCTCGCTGATGTCGAGCAGGGACTGCACGTTCGCTTTGATAGTCTCAAGATGGTCGAGCGCGTCGTCGTCGTCGACTAACTCTGACAGAATGTCCGCACGGCCGCTGATTGTCGTCCCGTTGTTGCGGAGATTGTGCCGGAGAATCCGATGGAACACGGTGAGCTGTTGCTCGCGCAGCCGGCGACCGGTGATTTCGTCCTGCATCCCGACGAACCCCTGTATCGTCCCATCCTCATCCTGAATCGGAGCGATGGTCTGGTTGATGATGAACCGCTCACCTGACTTGCGCTCGTTTACGATCTCGCTCGTCCAGACATCGCCGCGACAGATCGTGTCCCAGAGCCGTTCGTAGAACTGCTCGCCCTGTTCACCGGACTTGAGTATTCGCGGTGTCCGGCCGATCGCTTCGTCGGCGCTGAACCCAGTTAACTCCTCGAACGCCGGATTGACGTACTCGATGACACCGTTGACGTTCGTTATCAGAATCGCGTGACCCGCATGCTCGACAGCGTTTCTGAACCGCCGTAGTTCGCTGTTTTGCTCCCTGAGGTCCTCGACGAGATCCTCGGTGTGGCTTCGCCGGGCAAGGAGGTTCGCGATGGTTCGAAAGAGCGCCTGCGTGTCCACCGGCGCGGTCACGATATCGTTTACGACGAGTGGCTGCTCGGCGGCGTCGATATCGGGGAGGTCGACCCTGACGGGTGTCTTCTCCCGGCGGATCAGAATCACGGGACAGAACACCGGATCAGACCGCTGTTTGTACTGGTCTATCGCAGATTTGTATTTCGGAAACGATGACTCGTCGACAATGTGGAGGTCGGCTTCCCGGAACTCGGTGTCCGTGACCGGCGTGTGGTGTTCGGCCACGACGGCGGCGAGTGCTTCCCGGTTGCCATCGCCAGCCAGCAGTAATTGGATGTCAGCCATCGGTGGTTAGCGAGTGGACGAGGGGCCGCTGCTGTCTCCATGCCGTTCGGGAACGCCCTCGAACACGCCGTGCATCCCCGAGACGGGGTCACCGACTTGCAGGCCGTCGGCCGTTATCTCGAACCGGCGGGGCACCGTCTCGAATCCGCCGACGCGCTTTTTCAGTGCGCCGACAACGCGCTGGAGTTCGCCCTCGACCTCGATGTAGTTCTCGAAGACGATGTTGTCGGCGAGGTAGCTGACGTTCTCACTCGTCGGTTCGTGCAGGCCTGTCACGTCTCGGCGCTGGTCGATCAGGATTACGGCGGTGTTCTCGCGCGTGAGATGCTGTGTCAGGGCGTGGAGCCGTCGACGCAGTTCCACGTCGTCCTGTCCGTGCTTGATGGCGTTTTTGTAGCCCGCAATGCCGTCGATAACCACGAGTTCGGCCCCGCGCTCCGCGGCCTGTCTCTTCACGCGGTTCGCGAACTCCTCGGGCGACAGCGCGAGCGATTCCACCTCCTCGACGAGGAGCGTCCCCTCGTCACGTCGCTCCGAGAGCGGTATCCCGAACGTCTCACAGCGGTGGGAAAACGTGTCGATTGACTCGTCGAACAGGTAGGTGAGTGCCGGGGACCCGTCTCCCGCTGCGGAGGCCAGAAACTCCGTGGCTGTCGTCGACTTGCCGACGCCGGACGGGCCGCTGAGAATCGTCACTGTCCCGCGTTCGAGCCCGCCATCCAGAAGCGAGTCCAGTTCCGGAACTCCGGCGGAGAACTGTGTTGGGTCGAACGACCGCGTCCGTCGTTCCGGTTCGAGCGCCGGGTAGACCTCGACGCCGGACTCGCGGATTTCCATCCCGTGTGACCCGTCCTGTTGGCCGATGCCGCGATGCTTGCGCAGTCGAATCCGCCGGCCCGCTCTCTCGTCGCCGTGACTGAGCGAAATGATACCGTCACTGAGCGACCTGAGCTGGGTGTCCATCTGGTTGCTCGGCGTTTTGGTCGCCAGCACGGTCGTCTCCCTGTCCTGTAGAAAGCGTGCGAAGGAGATGACGCGCTTGCGAAACTGGTACTCGGTCGGTTCGAGATACTGAAAGTGCGTGATCGGATCGATGAGCACGCGGTCCGGATCGACTCGCTCGATAGCCTCGCGGATATCCGAAATCAGGTGGCCGTCCTCGACATCTCGCGGCTTGACCACGTCGTAGGACTCGGCCTCCATGAAGAACTCCGAGTCGGGTCCGACATCGAGAAACGTCGCATCGCCGATGTCGATACCGAGTTCGGCAGTGTTCGCCAGCAGGTCGGCAGCCGACTCTTCGGCATGAATGAACAGTACGTCGTCGCCTGCCTCAAGCCCTGCTTCGAGAAACTGCGTGCCAAGCAGTGTTTTGCCGGTTCCGGGCGGCCCGATAACGAGATAGAGCCGCCCTTCTACCAGTCCTCCTCTGAGAAGCGAATCGAGGCCGGAGATACCGCTGGAAAGCTGCGTGAACTGCCGCGCGGGAGCGGTCATAGAAGGAGTATCGGATGGCGGGTAATAAGCATCTCGCGAGAGGTCAACGAGTGATAATTGGTGCCGCTCGAAACAGTAATTGCGACTACATTGCTGTTTACACCGCTTCGACTGATGTTGCTCTCCCTGAAACAATTGCCCACCCAGAATCAGTACAAAAAATGTGAACGAAAAAATGCCCACTCGCGACGCTCGTGGCTGCCTACTCTTCACCAAGCAACTGCTCAGCTAAAATCGGGACAAATGTCCACAATCCACCTTTTTTACCGTCGGGTGCGCTCCCAGCGGTCGCACACCACTCGGTAAAAAAACGTGGGCGAAAAATGCCCACTCGCGTCGCTCGTGGCTGCCTACTCTTCACCAAGCAACTGCTCAGCTAAAATCGGGACAAATGTCCACAATCCACCTTTTTTACCGTCGGGTGCGCTCCCAGCGGTCGCACACCACTCGGTAAAAAAACGTGGGCGAAAAATGCCCACTCGCGTCGCTCGTGGCTGCCTACTCTTCACCAAGCAACTGCTCAGCTAAAATCGGGACAAATGTGCCGATGTCGGTGACCATCCCGACCGCCTGTGCGGACCCGCGGTCGAGCAGTTGGGTCACCGTCGCGGGGTTGATGTCGACGCAGACGGTCCGTGTCGTCGAGGGGAGGCAGTTTCCGACGGCGACCGAATGCAGTAGCGTCGAGAGCATCAACACCATGTCGGCTTCGTGGGCCTGCTCTCGGATGGCGTTCTGGGCCTCGACGGCGTCAGTGATCGTGTCCGGGAGCGGGCCGTCGTCGCGGATAGAGCCCGCGAGAACGAACGGGCGGTCGTTGTCGACACACTCGTACATAACGCCGGACTCGATGGTCCCCGATTCGACGGCCTCGGCGATGCCGCCCTCGCGAATCACCTCGCTGATGGCGTAGATGTGGTGTTTGTGGCCGTGGCGCGGATGGTCCAGACTCTCGGTGTCCATGCCGAGCGACGTGCCGTAGATGTCCCGCTCGATGTCGTGGACGGCGAAGCCGTTCCCCGCCGACAGCATATCGACGTAGCCCTCCCGAACGAGCCGGGCGAGGTCCTCACGCGCACCGGAGTGGATGAGTGCCGGCCCACAGACGGCCATCACCTTGCCGCCCTCTTTTTTCGTCTCCTTGATCGCGTTCGCGATCTTGCGGATAGTCGATTCCGACGGTCGTTCTGAGGAGACACCGCCCTGCATGAAGCCAAACGCGCCGCCGGAATCGCGTGGCCGCTCCGGGGGCTGGACTTTGATCCCGGTCTCGTCAGTGACGACCATGTCGCCTTCCTCGATGGCGTTGAGAACTTTGGTGTAGGCTTGGGGGCCGTCTCCACTGTCTTCTACCACTACGGCGCAATCCATCTCCATGTCTTCGACTGCTATCCACTCGCCGTCGTGGCGGATGAACGTCGGGTGGTTCGTCGTCGAGTAGAAACCGTGCGGGACAACCTGATCGTCGGGCGCGGGGACGAGCGTGGCGTCTTTGGGGTCCGAAGGATTGACGCCGTGCTGGTGGAGTTCGTGGACAATCGACTGGAGCTGGTCCTCGTCGTCGGCCTCGACGAGCATCCGCGCGTAGGACTCTTCGTCTTTGTGGCGGCCGATATCGAACTCCTGAACGGAGAAGGAGCCGCCCAGATCCATGATGATACCGAAACAGGACTGCATCATCCCGGAGTCGATGATGTGCCCCTCTAGCTCGACTTCGCGAGAGACTGTCATGGCGAAGACATGGGGGCAGGTGTGTAAGACGGTTTTGGGTCTGTGCTACCCCGGCGGCCCGGCTACTGCCCGTCAACGTGCCGTTGCACGGCCCACGAGCTCTCTGTGTTGGCCGCACACAGGCGCTCGAAGAACCGCTTGAGCCCGTCGGACTCCGTGGTCGGCAGGACGTGCAATCGCACTGTCCCGCTGCGGACGGCGACGCGGAATACGTCGGTCGTTTCCTCGTCACGGACCAGCCACAGCGGCATCGGCAGGTCGTGGAAATCACCGTAGCGATACGGCCCGGCCTCAAGGATGTCGACGACTGTCTCAGCGAGTTCCGGTGTCGTCCGCTCTTGTGCTGGGGTGAGCCGGAACTCCGTCCCGCCCTCGTATTCGACCCCGCTCCCGTGGGGAAAGCGCCGCTGTGGGTGTGCGGGGATGCTGAACGAGGGGTCCGTGGTCATCTGTCACGTAGTTGGGCGCTTTCGGATTTAAATTCGCGGGCTGTGTGGGATCGGTAGTATAGATCCCCGGCGTCCGTGGCGACCGGGTGCGGTCTAGCATGGCCGGCGGCGAAGTAAAGTCATGAGAGTGAATTGTCTTACGAGTGAGGAGTCAGTATGGACGTTAGTCTGGCGGTGGTAGACCGTCTCGTCGCGAACGGCATCGATACCGTCTTCGGGATCCCGGGGAAGCAGTCTCTCCCGCTGAACGAGGCTATCGGCAACCGAGACGATATCCGCTTTGTCGTAGCACGACACGAAACCGCGGTCACACATCAGGCATGGGGCTATGCGGAAACGAGCGGGCAGATAGCCAGCACTGTTGTCGTCCCCGGCCCGGGCGACATGAACGCGATGAACGGCCTGAAAAACGCGCTGAACGACTGCACGCCGCTGGTGCATTTCGCTATCGAAACCGAGCCAGCACTCCGGGGTGGTGATGCGATTCACGAAACGCCGCCCGACACTTACGACAACGTCGTCAAGGAGAACATACTGCTGAAAAACCCTGAGACGACAGCGGCGACAATCGACCGAGCAGTGCGAACCGCCCAGACCGCTCCAAAAGGACCGGTCAGGGTCGGTATCCCGAAAAACTTCCTACAACAGGATGTTCCACTTGCCGGTGCAAGTACACCCGCGACGCCGTCGCCCAGCGAGGTCCCGGAACAGGAAGTCGCAGCCGCCGCCGAGCACCTGCTCGCGGCCGAGATGCCAGTTATCATGGCGGGCGGTGGTGTCCGAGCATCGGACGGGACAGCGGCGCTCCGAAGCCTCGCCGAACGACTCGGTGCGCCCGTCGTGACGACGTACAAAGGCAAAGGCGTGCTCCCGGAGGACCACGACCTCAGCGCCGGCGTCCTGAGTGGGAGTGCAAGCCCCGAACTACTCGACTGTCTCGCCGACTCCGATGTCATGCTCGCCGTCGGCTCCGACCTCGACGCACACGGGACACGCGGATGGTCCGTGGAACTACCCGAGACACTCGTCCACGTTACCATCGACTCCGATGACCTCGGTACGGGCTATGACCCGACCGTCGGCATCCTCGCAGATGCCGCGGACGCGATGACGGCGCTTGAGAACACCATCGCGGCGGCTGATACCGCTCCCGCCTCGAAAGCAAACGGTACCGAACGCGCACAGGCTGTCCGTGATGCCACTGCACGTCGAATCGAACCGCTCGTGGATTCGGACCCACCGCTCTCCTCTGTTCAAGCCCTACAAACGCTCCGAAGTGAACTCCCTGAGGAGGCCATCACAGCTGTCGATGCCGGTGGATTCCGCGTCTGGGCACTGAATACGTTCGAGGCACACGGGCCACGCAGCTACGTCAACCCCGGATCGTGGGCGACGATGGGAACGGGACTGCCGTCGGCGATTGGGGCACAGTTAGCGAACCCGGACACGCCCGTCGTTGCGTTGACTGGCGACGGCGGACTGATGATGTGTGTACACGAACTCCACACGGCAGTCGCGGAACAGCTTCCCATAACTGTCGTTGTCCTCAACAATGACGATTACGCGATTATCAGCGAGGAGGCCGGCCGCAGCTACGACCTCGAACAGCAGGCGTACAGCTGGGACGGGACGCCGCTTGATTTCGTGACTATCGCGAACGGAATGGGGATGGACGCCGTGCAAGCTAACACGCCGTCCGAAATCCGCACAGCGGTTCGCGATTCGGTTCAAACGGACGCGCCGACGCTCGTCGAAATCAGCACCGACCCGGCGGAGCCACAGGCAAGCGAGTGGATGAGCGAGTAGTGGATTTATCCAGCGGCGACGACAAAAGGAGGCTATGTGTGGCCGCTACAGTTTGTTTTCCCCCCGCGAAGACGTCGAGGCGCGGTTCGACGCCGAGTTTGCCTTCGAGTACGAGTCGCGATACAACGCCGCTCCGAGCCAAGACTTGCCGGTCATCACCGACGAGTCGCCCGGTACAATCCAGCGGATGGAGTGGGGGCTGATTCCCGCTTGGGCCGACAACCGAACGGACCACGGGCACATCAACGCCCGCGCCGAGACGCTTGCCGAGAAGCGGTCGTTCGCAGAGGCCTACGAGTCCCGGCGCTGTTTGGTCCCTGCTGATGGGTTCTACGAATGGGTCGAGTCGAGCGACGGGAAGCAACCGTACCGCGTGGCACTGCCTGATGACGACCTGTTCGCGATGGCGGGACTGTACGAGCGGTGGGAGCCGCCACAGCGCCAGACCGGGCTGGGGGAGTTCGGCGCAAGCGGCGGCGACTCGGGCGAGGAAGACGATATCGTCGAGTCGTTCACGATTGTGACGACCGAGCCGAACGAGACTGTCGCCGACCTCCATCACCGGATGGCCGTCATCCTCGACCCCGATGAGGAATCGACGTGGCTGCGCGGCAGCGCCGACGACGTGTCCGCGCTGCTTGACCCGTATGACGGGGCTATGCAGACCTACCCGGTTTCGTCAGCGGTCAACAGCCCTGCCAACGACTCGCCGGAACTCATCGAACCGGTCGGATAGCGATGGCTGGGTATCGGCGTTACTCGCTCGGCGTGTTCTGTCGCTTGAACTGGTGCAGCATCTTCCAAAGCGTGTCTTCGTCGACCTGATCTTCGGCGACGGATAGCTGTCGGTACAGGCCCTCAGAGACGGTGATCTCGGGCATTACTGGAACGGTCGCGTTGGGACCACATAAGTTTCTGGAGACTCGGAACCGAGTGAATGTATCATACCCTCAGTATTTTGGGTGCAACGTTACGTCGGCAAATGGTCTTTTCCCGACGTATGCAGTCGTATGCTCAGCGAGACGACGAGGGAACTGTCGCATCCAGTGTGACTGCGCTCATCGGCGACACGCCGCTTGTCTGTCTCGACAGCGTCGCGGATAATCTGCTCGGCAAGGTCGAAGCGGCGAACCCCTACTCGGTCAAGGACCGCATCGCGCTGTACATGGTTGAGGCGGCCGCCGAGTCCGGTGCTCTTCCCGACGACGGGACAGTCGTCGAAGCGACCAGCGGCAACACCGGCATCGGACTGGCCGCCGTCTGCGCTGCACGGGGCTACGACTGCGTGCTGACGATGCCCGAATCGATGAGCGAGGAGCGACGACAGTTACTGTCTGGGCTCGGCGCGGACCTCGAACTTACGCCAGCTGACGGCGGGATGAGCGGCGCTATCGAGCGCGCGAACGAACTCGCGGACGCGCCCGGCACTGTCCGCGCCCGGCAGTTCGAGAACGAAGCGAACCCGCGAGCCCACCGTGAGACGACAGGCCCCGAGATCTGGGCCGATACCGACGGCGATGTGGACGCCGTTGTCGCCGGCGTCGGGACCGGCGGCACGATAACCGGCATCTCGGAATACATCGAGGAAGAAGTCGGTGCAGACCTCACCTCCGTCGCCGTCGAACCGGACCAGTCGAAACTGCTGTCAGCGGATGACCCGGACAGCCACGACATTCAGGGCATCGGCCCCGGCTTCGTGCCGGATATCCTCCGTCGTGATCTCGTTGACGAGGTACGGACCGCGAGCAAGGGGGAATCCATGGAGGCCGCTCACCGCCTTGCCAGCGAGGAAGGGATTATGGTCGGTATCTCCTCGGGGGCAGCACTGCACGCGGCGACGGCGTACGCCACCGAGAATCCCGACGAGACGGTGGTCGTCGTCCTCCCGGACACCGGCGAGCGGTACCTCTCGACGGATCTCTGGGACTGAGCGAAGCGTTGCGACGCTGCGGGAAAACTGCCCTTACGCGACTCGACCGAACGCCAGCGTACCGCTGATGCTTTCGATGTAGGCCTCGACGACTTGGCCCTCGCGTGCGCCGGAGACGAAGATGGTGTATTTCCCCTTCTCGGCGACGCCGTCGCCCTCGCGGCCGGTGCCGGTGATCTTGACCTCGTACGTCTCGCCCTCTTCGAGCGTGGGTCGGTCCTGTTGGGTGTTCGAACTCGCGCCCTTGGCGACCGGGCGGAACGCACCACAGGCCTGACAGCGCAGCATATCGACGCCGTCTTCGTTCTTGAGGACGGTGTCGGGCAGGCCACACTCGGAACAGGTGACGTACTCGGCGACGTACGCGTCTACGGCGGCATCGAAGTCAGCGGTGTCGAACGACCCGTTGTAGCGGGCTTCGCCGCCGTCGAACTGGCCGTTGGTCCCGAACTCGCGCTGGATGGCCCGGTGGAGATGCTGTGCGTCCCGCGAGACGGCGTCGGCGATAGCTTCCAGATTCGTCAGGCGTGTGAACGCACCGTCCGTCTGGCCTTCGGGATCTGGAATCGAGAGCCGTTCGCCGGCTTCCCGGGGCTGGTCTGGTAGCACGTCATACGCACGCTGTAGGGCGGACTCGTAGTTCATACATCTTAGACGGTGCTGGCACGTAAATGGATTCCGTCACATCTGTGATTAATTGTCGGCCAGTGATATTAATACCGAGAGCGGATAATTGGTTGACATGGATCGACACGAACAGCGCGTGGAGACATCGGGACTATCGTCCCAGCGACTCGATACGCTGTTACGGGCGCTTGCGGCCGAGCCCCGGCGGATGATATACACCTATCTCGCCGAACACGGGTCGGCCACAACCACGGAACTCACTGATGTGATCGTGGGCTGGACCAGAGCGCGCGGGCGGGTCACCGACACCCGCAACTGGGATGCTACCCGTACTGCGCTTCACCACCGCCACCTCCCCGTTCTCGATGAGGCTGGCGTTATTAGCTACGACGCTGCCCAGCAGACCGCAACACTGGCATCGCTGTCGCCGTCGACGGACGAGATTCTAGCGACGATAACCGATCTGGAGACCGCTGAGGCAGACCACGGAGACTGATCGTGCATCGATGACAGTCAGTACATTCCTCCGGCGCTTCGAGGACTCGGACGTGGCGATGACTGTGTACGGCCCGCCCACAACGGCGACTGCCGCCGAGCGTCTGGCATCTCAGGGGCTCAATGCCAGTTGGCAGGAACTCCCGACCGGGAACCAGAACGCGTTTGTTGTCATCCATCGTAACGGCGCGTTCGCCGAGACAGTCCCGCTCACTGCGCTGCAGGCGTTTCTGTGTCAGCCGACGATAGGTTCCGACGACTACGGAACGCCCGACAGCGACCCGGGCCGGCAGCTCCTTCGCTCGGCGCTCGCGAACACGCTCCTGTCCTCGCTCACGCCGGCACAGTTGCTCGCAACGTCTCAGGAGTTCGAGGACAGGGCCTACCGCGTCGGGGCGGGAACCCTTCGAGTGAGTTTCCAGTCGCTGTCGATTTTCCGCTCTCAGCGCGCCCGGTATGAGACGCTTGCCAGCGACACGGCCCTCGACATCCACGTGTACGGACAGGCCGACTGGGAGCCGCCGACGATACCCGGGATCACGTTCCATCCGCTCACGGACGATGCCCTCGAATCGGTCTGGCTGCTGGCGTTCGACGCCGCCGGGGACGACCAGAACAAGTGCGCACTCGTCGCCGAAGAAACCGAGGGCGGACCGTTTCGTGGCGTCTGGACGTACCACCCACGGCTCGTCGACGAGATCATGACAGCGGTTGTGGCCGTTGACGAGTAGCGGCCGAAGCCGCGCCGTCTCGGACACACAGCGGATGCTAGTTCGGACACGAAAGCGGCACTCGGAGCCCGAGTCCGTCACGCTCCAGCGGCGTCCCGAAGGGCCGAGAGCGCGCCCTGAGTGTCTCCCGGAGCCACTCCGCCACCGCTTCGCTGGCGCGCCCGACTTGCGCGTACGTGTTCTCGACCGGCGTCAGTCCGAGCGCGGTCAGCCGACCGTCGTCGAGACGGAGTTCGAACAGGAAACTCCGGTCGTTTCGGTAGCCGGCCTTGACCGCGTAGTCGTCGACGAAATTTCCGGTGTCGTACATGATCGGCCGACCGCGGTACACCTCGACGCCCTGAACGACATGGGCGCTGTGGCCGTGGACCACGTCAGCCCCGTTGTCTATCAGCCAGCGGGCGAACGCCTGCTGTGTCTCGCTCGGTGCGGTCACCCAGTTTGGCCCCCAGTGGGCAGTGACGACGAGCAGGTCGGGGTCGGCGTCACGGGCCGTTGCCAGCGTACCCCCGACGCGGCGGCGAGTCAGCGGATGGTTCGGGTCGAGCGGTGCGTAAGCCGTGCCGGGGCTGTCGGCGTCGGCAGCATAGCTCGGCGACTGGTCGGTCACCGAAACGACGGCGACTGAGAGCCCCGCGATGTCGACGACCGCTGGCTCGAACGCGCCGTCTCGGCTGCCGCCAACGCCCGCCGACGCGATTCCGCCATCGGTGAGATGCGCCGGCGTGTCAGTCAGCGCTGCCGGGCCGAAATCGAGCAGGTGGTTGTTCGCCAGTCCGACACAGGCGACGCCGGCGCGGTCCAGCGCGGCCACGGCCCACCCGGGACTCGCTCGGAAGTGAAACCGCCGGCCGGGCCGTGGCTCGCCGCGGTCCGAGACACAGCATTCGAGGTTCGCCACCAGCCCGTCGAGTGATTGGAGTCGATCGAGCATCGACCCCCAGATAGCCGTCGGTCCGTCCGGGGCACCGCGCCAGCGTTCGTCGACGCTCCGCCCCAGCATCACGTCGCCGACGAAGCCGATGCGTAGGGACGCATCGGTCGGGACCGATGGCGGACACGACACGTCCGCGTCACGGGTGGCTCCCAGACACCCCGAAACGGCGGTGAGACCCCCGAGTGCGAGGCCGCCGCTGGCGAGGACGGTTCGACGAGTCAGTGCCACAGTGGCTACACTATCGGCTGGGACCGTCTTGAATCTCGGTGCGTTAAAAAGGCAGTTGGCCTGTGTGGTATTTGGACACACACTAGACGGTTACTTTTAGTCACCTACCGTCCGTTCAGGTATGTCTGGCGACACCACGCGTGACCACGGCGCGGACGAAGAGTGTACGACCACGGAGTCGTTTGCCGACCACGGTCTCGATGACGGCAGCGTCCTCATCAGTCGGACGTACAACCGAATCGCGGCGGACGGCGAACCAACGTTCGAGCCGACATCTGCGTTCTTCGACACGCTGGAGGGGGCGTTCATCTGGGCCTACATCGGCACGATTGACGAACCCGGTGTCCCACCCCACGTCGAAGCGGCCATCGAAGACGCCCGGGAGTTCACGCGCCAGAAGTTCGAGGACGATTCTGACGCGGACCTCCGGACGGACGTGATTCCGACGTTTTACCAGCAGGTCGCCGGCTTCCACTGCGCCTACCGGGACTGAAAAAACAACTACGGGCGAGCCGTGGTGTGGACTAGCCTATTCGAGGTGGTGGTAGTCGAGTTCGTAGCCGACGTCGACCGCCTCGCTGACGGCCTCGCTCGGCTCGGCGACGCCGCGGGTCGTCAGTTCGAGCCCGGTGTCGCCGCGGTCCACAAGGATGTTCCGCCGCCAGTCCGGGTCGACGTCAGGCGCGTCGGTTCGGTAATGTGCGCCGCGGGACTCGTCGCGCTCGCGCGCGCCCAGAAGCAGCGCCTCGGCGACTGTGAGACTGAACGAGAGATCGACGGCGAGTTCGAACGAGAGGCTGGTCCGGTCGCCATCGATGCCGATATGCCCCGTCCGTTCACGGAGCTCGCGGAGCGTTTCGAGTCCGTCCGACATCGATTCCTCCGAGCGGAGGATGCCGGCGTGCTCCCACAGCAAGTCGCCGAGGTCTGCTAGCAGCTCCTCTGGCGTCTCGTCGCCGTCCGACGCCTCTAGTTCACGCAGCGAGCGGAACTCGCGCTCGGCGATGGCGCGTTGCCCGTCCGGCAGAATGTCGTCGCGGTCGTCGCTTGTCACCTGCGCCGCGACGTGGTCGCCGACGAGCGCGCCGATGGCAACTGTCTCCGCGAGCGAGTTCCCGCCGAGGCGGTTCGCACCGTGCACGCCCGCTACCGTCTCGCCGACGGCGTAGAGGCCGTCGACGCCGGTCTCGCCGGTCTCGAAGTCGATGTCGACGCCGCCCATCGAGTAGTGGGCGGTCGGCGCGACTTCCATCGGCTTCTCGGTGATGTCGACGCCGAGGTCCATGAACCGCTCGTACATCCGCGGGAGCCGCGATTTGATGTACTCGTCGTCGCGATGGGAGATGTCCAGATAGACCCCGCCGTTCTCCGTTCCACGGCCCTCGCGGAGTTCCTGTGCGATGGCGCGGGCCACCACGTCCCGCGCGTCGAGTTCCATCTGGTCCGGCGAGTACTCTTCCATGAATCGCTCGCCATCGGCATTGAGCAGCCGACCACCTTCCCCGCGGACCGCTTCGGTGACGAGGCGGCCGTCCCAGTCCTCGCCGTAGCGGTCGCCAACCATCCCCGTCGGGTGGAACTGCACGAACTCCATGTCCATCAGCGACGCGCCGGCGTCGAGCGCCAGCGCCGGGCCGTCGCCGTTGTTCTCCTCGTCGCGTGAGGAGTGGCGGTTGTACAGGGCGGAGGAGCCACCCGCCGCCAGAACGACGTGGTCCGACTCGAAGAGGATGAACTCGCCGCTCTCCATGTCGTAGCCGGCCGCGCCGTAGACGCGGTCGCCGTCCGACAGCAGGCGCGTAATCATCACGTTGTCGCGATAGGGAATTTCGAGCGACTGAGCCTTGTCGACGAGCGTATTCAGCATCGCCTCGCCCGTGCGGTCGCCGACGAAGCAGGTCCGGCGGAACGACTGCGCGCCGAAGTACCGCTGATTGATTTTCCCCTCGTCGGTGCGGTCAAACGGCATCCCCCAGTCGTCGAGTTCCCGGATGCGGTCCGGCATATGCTTGGCCGTCAGCTCGACCGCTTTCGGGTCGTTGATGAAGTGGCCCTCGTCCAGCGTGTCCGCGGCGTGAATCGTCCAGTCGTCTTCGGGGTCAAGCGACCCCAGCGAGGCGTTGATGCCGCCGGCGGCCCATGTCGTGTGTGCATCGCCGTGGTCTCGCTTGCCGATGACCAGCGGCTCGACACCGTTCTCGGCGAGCCCGATAGCGACTCGTGCCCCGGCAGCGCCAGCGCCGACGACCAGCACTGGCACCGACACCGTCTCGTAGTCGACCGCCGGGCCTGCATTGCTCGCCCGACTGTCGGCAGCCTGCTCGCCGTCAGCGAATGGCTTCTGTGGTGTCATCATATAGTGTAGGGGCTGTGGACTTATCAGGGCTTCGCGCGCACGCGTACGCGAAAGCCCGGAGCCAGACGGAACGGTATGCAGCCACAGTCACGCGTTCGCTACTGTTGGCAGCGCAATGCCGGTTAGTCCTCGCCCGCCGTCACTGACCCGGCACCGCCGGACTTCGCGGCCGTGTCTTGGGCGTCAGCGCGGTCCGCGTAGACGATCTGCCAGCCGGTGACGCCCATGAACAGCAACACGAGCGGCGAGAGAAAGCCGAAGAAGTAGTACGGGGCGTATTCCAGCGTCGGGACGCCGAGCGTTCCGGCCATGAACAGTCCGCCGCTGCTCCACGGGATAAGCGCACTCGTCGTCGTTCCTGACGCTTCGATGGCCCGGGAGAGATTCTGGCTCTTGAGCCCCTGTTCGTTGTACAGATTACCGAGCGTCATCCCCGGCACCACGATACTCACGTACTGTTCCGCCGCGAGAATATTCATCGAAATCGCGGAAACAGCGGTCACGCCTGTCAGGCTCGCGACGCTGTGGCAGAGTCGCCCGAGATGGTGGGAAAGTACCGCGAGCACGCCAGCACGTTCGAGCAGGCCACCCAGCGCGAGTGCGGCAATCGCGATTGTCACGATCCACGCGCCGCCGGTCAGTCCGCCACTCTCCAGAAGTCCGTTCACGAGTTCCATGCCCGTCTCCGGCGCTGTCCCGGACTGTGCCGCCGACCAAGCTGCACCGAATCCGGTTCCCTGTACGAGCATCGACGTCGCAACGCCCGCGAAGACCCCAGTTCCGAGGGTCGGCAGCGCGGGGATGCCGCGTAGCGCAAGTCCAAAGGTCACAACCACTGGCAGAAACACGAGCGGCGAGACGACGTACGTGCTCTCGATTGCCGTCTGGATGGACGCGACGCGGTCAGCAGGAATGGCCCCGGCGGCCCGCAGCCCGAGGCCGGCGTACAGGAGGACGGCAATCGTGAACGCGGCGAGCGTGCCGGCCCGCATCGCGTTGATGTGCTCGTACAGGTCGGTGTCCGTCACTGCGGCGGCGAGGTTCGTCGTATCCGAAAGCGGGGACTGTTTGTCTCCCGTGTAGGCCCCGCTGAGAATCGCACCGGCAGTCATCGGTTCCGAGATGCCCAGCCCCGAACCGATACCGATGAGTGCCACCCCGAGCGTCCCGGCTGTCGTCCAAGACGAACCCACGGCAAAGGAAATAATAGCTGAGAGGATTGCCGCTACTGGGAGAAACACTGTCGGCGTGAACAGCTCTAAACCGAAGTACATCAGGCTGGGAATCGTGCCCGCCTGAATCCACGACGCGATGAGCGCGTAGACGGTGAACATGATGAGAATCACCCGCATCCCCATGAGCAGGCTACTGGCAATGCCGTCGTACAGGTCATCCCACGACAGCCCGAGGTGATACCGTGCGAACAGGCCGGTGAACGCAATCCCCCAGAACAGCGGGAACTGTGGGTCCAGATCGAAGGCAATGAGGCCCACACTGAGGAACACGATCATTCCCGCGATTGGCACGAGCGCGGCACCCAGCGACGGTCGCTCAGATGGGTCGATGTCGTCGAACAGTCGGGGTTCGAACTCGACCATTACTGCACCCCGTCGTGCTTATCCGGCCGGACCCCGACGCGACTCTGGTTTTGAGTCGGTGATTTCCACACGCCCTGTCGACACGCTCCGATACGCCTCTTCCGACCACTTGCGACGGCCCCGCGTGTCATATTGATATCGGCGATAACCACAGGTGGGTTAAAACAGGTCTCATTCCGGCGTGGGCGTGGGGATTGGTAGCTTACGACTATTTATCGACAATGTGTGCGTCCGTCGGGGCAAAGCCGACTGTCACGGTGCCGGTCGGTGGGTCTTCGGCTCGTAACAGGAGTTCTCGGCCCGCCCAGTCGAGATGCACGCGCGTCGTGTCCCCGAGGAACTCCGCGCTCGTGACCGACGCCGTCAGCGCGTTTCGGTCGGCCTCGACGGAGAGTCGCTCCGGCCGCACACAGAAGGTAAGCTGGTCGCCGGATGAGACGGCTGACTCCGGGCCACTGTCGCCGTTCAGGGCTACCGAGAGCGTGATGTCTTCGACAGTCACGTCGGCGACTGATTGTCCGCTCCCATTGCCAGCGCCGTCAGAGGCATCAGGCGACCGCACTGCTGTCACCGCGCCGCTGAGAACGTTGTTGTCACCGACGAAGGTGGCGACGAACTCCGTCGCCGGCTCGTGGTAGATGGTCCGCGGTGGCGCGACCTGTTCCGGCGTCCCGTCGCGCATGACCGCCACGCGGTCTGAGACGGCCAGCGCCTCCTCCTGATCGTGGGTGACGTATATCGTGGTGATTCCCAGTTCCTGCTGTATCTCGCGGACCTGCACACGCAACCGTTCCCGGAGCTTCGCATCGAGAGCACTCATCGGCTCGTCGAGCAAGAGCACGTCGGGACCGGGAGCCAGCGCACGGGCCATCGCCACCCGCTGTTGCTGGCCGCCGGAGAGCGTGTCGGGATCGCGGTCCACCATGCCGCCGAGGTCGACCAGTTCCAGCAGGTCGCGGACCCGCGACTCGTCGCTGCCGCCATCGGGTGGGTCGGAGAACTGGAGCCCGTAGGCGACGTTCTCCCCGACGGTCATGTGCGGGAACAGCGCGTAGTTCTGGAAGACGACGCCCACGTCGCGGTCCTCCGGCGGGACGCCGGTGACGGACTCGCCGCCGAACCGGACCGTGCCCCGCGTCGGGTCCTCGAAGCCGGCGATGAGCCGGAGCGTCGTCGTCTTCCCGCAGCCGGAGGGACCGACAAGCGTAAAGAACTCGCCTTCTTGCACGGAGAGCGACAGGTCCTCGACGGCGGTCGTCTCACCGTAGCGTCTGGTGACGCCGTCGAGTTCGACGGCCGGCGTGCCGTTCCGGTCCACGGCAGTACTGTCCGACGGCGACTCCTTAGAACCCAACGTCGTCACCTCCGAGTCGGTCGATGAGCAGGAAGCTCGCGCTGGTGACCACGAGCAGGACGACGCCCATCGCCGTCGCGGGGCCGAGCCGGCGGCCGATGAACCGCTCGATTGCGATGGGCATCGTGAACTGGTTCGTCCCGGAGGCAAGTACAATCGTCGCCGAGAACTCCCCGATTGAGATAGCGAACGCGAAGGCGGCCCCGGCGACGACGGCGGGCCACACCAGCGGGAGTTCGATGTCGACGAGTGCTCTGGCGCGCGGTGCACCGAGCGCACGGGCGGACTCGACCAGCGTGTGATCGATACTTTCGAGGCCGGGCGCAACCGTCCGAACGACGAACGGGTAGCCGGCGACGGCGTGAGCGGCGACGATGGCGAGGCCGCCGCCAACGGCGAGACGGGTGCCGCCGATTTCGATGCCGAAGACGAGGCCCCGAAGCAGGCCGAGACCGACGACGATGCCCGACACGGCGAGGGGAGCCATCGCGACGGCGTCGACGAGCTTTCGGCCCCGATAGTCCCGCGTCGTCAGCACGGCCACGACGACGCCCATCGGGAGGGCAACGGCGAGCGAGGCGATGCCGAACAAAAGCGAATTCCTGACCGCGTCCCACGGTTGGACCTGAAACGACGCGCCGGTCGTCTGCCGGTCGATGAGGAACTGATAGTTTGCTAGCGTCAGCCCCTCCGGCCCGCTAACGCTGGCGAGAACCATGCTCGCTATCGGCGCGACAAACACCGCCAGCGCAACGACGCCGTAGACGGCGAGCCCCATTCGGGGGAGCAGTTCACGGACCGAGAGCGACGGCGGGGTCAGCGGCCGCCGCGGGAGCGGTCGAATCCCGCGCGACCGCACGGTGTGGCGCGCCTCGTACCGGAGATAGGCGTACAGCAGCCCCAGCGAGATGCCGAGTTCCAGCAGGGCGAGCGCGGCCGCTTCCGCGTACTCCAGATCGCGGATGAGGCGGTAGACGAACACCTCGACGGTCGCCAACTGGAAGCCGCCGAGCGCGAGGACGATGGGGAACGTGCTGAAGGTGAACACGAACGTCAGTGCCGCGCCCATCAGTACCGACGGGTACAGCTGCGGGGCGACCACATCGCGAAACGCCCGGAAAGGGCTCGCGCCGAGGCTCCGCGCCGTCTCGACCGCGCTGGCGTCGACGGACTCCCACGCGGCGGTGGTCACCCGTGCGACAAGTGGGGCGTTGTAGAAGGCGTGGGCGACGATAACGGCCTCCAGCGTGAACAGGAGGTCGACGCCCCCGAGGCCGAGCGCGCCGAGGACGGCGTTGAGCGTTCCGTTCCGGCCGAACGTGGCGACGAAGCCGACGGCGACCATTATCGACGGGAGGACGAACGGGAGAATCGTCAGCGACCGGAGCGTCCGCCGTCCGGGGAACTCGAACCGGGCCAGCAGATACGCCGCCGGCAGTCCGAGGGCAACGCTGGCGACGGTCGACAGCGCCGCTTGGTACGCCGTGAAGCCGATGACCCCCAACCGTCGGTCCGGCGACAGGACACTTTCGACGACTGCACCAATCGATTCACCCGCGAGCAACCGCGCCGGCTCCCCGAGATAAAACGGGTCCTGCAGTATCGAGACGAACACCTGCACCGTCCAGCGGCCGTCCACGAGAACGCTGTCGATGAACACCGTCGCCACCGGGTAGTAGAAGATGCCGAGCAACAGCGCGATGGTCGCTGTCGCAAGCGCGGAGAGCGCCCAGCGGTCGACGCTGTTGCGGATAGCTCGCCCCCGTCCGCTGGGTGTGCGGTCCGCTGTCTCTGTCGGCTCCTCGCCGTCAGTACTACCGCCGCCATCGCCACCGCCGCCGAGATCTCGGGCCACAGTCAGTCGTCGTTAGTTCGAAGCGAACTGCCGCTCCCAGTCGGAGATCCAGCCCGAGACGGAGCCCTTGAGCTCGTCGTAGCCGAAGGTGACTGGCTCCGGGGGTTCCTGAGCCAGTTCGGCGTAGTCCTCGGGGAGCTCGGCGGATTCGGTCGCCGGGAACTGGACGTTCCGGACGGCGATTTCACCCTGAATCTCCGGGCGCAGCAGGAAGCCCATGAACTCCCGCGCGAGGTCGGGGGTGTCTGCCCCCTCGAAGACCGCCATCCCCTCCGGGTTAGCGTAGCCCTGATCGTTCAGGAATCGGATCTGGTGTTTCTCCATGTTCGCGTCGTTGCGGTCGGCAAACACCTGATCGGTGGAGTAAGAGACGACCATCGGCGCTTCGCCGCCCGACCACGCGCTGTAGGCGTCACTCCACGAACCGAGGACCCGAACGTCGTTAGCTTGCAGGTCGCTCCAGTAGTCCAGATAGCCGTCGGGCCCGAACTGCTTGACCGTGTGCAGCAGGAACGCCCGCCCGGTCGCGGAACTGGCGGGGTTCTGCGTGATGAGGTCGCCGGCGTGTTCCTCGGCCAGCAGGCCATCGAACGTCGCCGGCGCTGTGGTTGCCGTCCCGTTGAACACCAGACTGATGTAGCCGGTGTCGTAGGGAATCGCCCGGCCGTCGGGATCGAACTGCAGGCCAGACTTGATGTCGTCCTGCCCGGCCACGTCACCGACGTCGGCGAACAGCCCGCCGTCGAGGTTCTCGTCGACCCGGACGAGATGGTCCGTGTTCAGCCCGAGATACATGTCGGCCTCAATGTCGACGCCGGCGTTCCGGCGCTCGATGTAGTGGTTGACCTCGTTGCTCGGCGTCTGCCAAATCAGGCGGGCGTCGAACTCTTCTTCGAAGCGCTGTTTCACCCACGCGCCCGGACTCGTCGACGGCGAGTCGACGAACGCGCTGTAGGTGCCGACAACGAGCGTCTCCTCGGCACCGCCGGCATCGCCAGTGGCTGTTCCGTTCGCAGTTGCCTCACCGGTACTCGACGCCTCAGTGCTCGCCGCGTCGCTGCCGCCCAGTCCGGCACAGCCGGCAAACGAGACGGACACTGTCGCGCCGGCCGCTGTCAGGAACGAACGTCTATCCATTACACCGTGGTCACACCCAGTGGTACTTAATCCCGGTGTTCCTGAATCCTAACGTCTCAGCTCCTTAAAACCCCACAGAGAGCGTTATTACCCTGCGGTACTGCAGGATGGTAACTGAGTTGTAGGCAACGATCGCCAGCGTCACCACAGCGAACAGGGCAAGAAATATCGTCGCGTTGCGCTCGGAGAGCAGTCGCCAGCCCGCGACCAGCCATAGCATCGCCCCAAACTTCACCAGCCAGAGCCCAGCCAGCCCGAACTCCGAAAGCATCGTGTTGACGACGACGTTCCCTTCCTGCAGTCCGACGGTGAGCCCGGTCATCGTCAGGAGGATGTCACCGATTGTTGCGACGAGGATGACTGTCCAGAGCACTGCATGGGTGTGCGACAGCTGGTGTCCTCGCCAAAGTGTCACCCCATCCTTGTCTGCCTCTGCGCTCTCTTTGCCGAGCATCATGGATTTGTTGGGCGGAAACGGCATGAATACTCGGGCTCAGCGGGGTTGGTGAAGGGACTGTTTTATTTTCGCTGTCGTGAAAAGCCACGATAATGAACCTTGTCGGCAAGTGCCCGCCGAGCCCAGCCAAGCTTAACGCCGCGGCCGACCGGGGCTTTGACAGCGTGGAACTCTATCTCAGACCGGCGGACCTCGACGACATAGCGGCTACAGCGGCGACCGTCGAACAATCACCCGTCTCCGCGGCGTCAGTCCACACACTTCATGCCCGCCCGGACGACCCGGAGCCGTTCCGTCAGAGCGATGCACTTGCCCAGCGACTCGACGCCTATCTCGTGGTCCACAGCCAGTACGCCCAGCATACGCACACCGGCCTGCTTGACAGCTACGACTTCACCGCGCCGTACGGCTACGAGAACAACCCCGGTATGAGCGTCTATTCCCTTCAGAATCTCTTGCTGGACCGCGGCCACGACCTCGTTCTCGATACGGCCCACCTGTTCATGGCCGAGCCGACGTATCTCGATGCGCTTTCGGGGTTGCTCCGGGAGTACGGCGACCAGATTCAGGTCGTTCACTTCACCGACGGCACGTCGCTGGAAGACGGGCTGGCGTTCGGCGACGGCGACATCCCGCTCGAACGGACCGCCGAGGTGCTCGCCGCCCATTTCGACGGAGCTGTCGTCCTCGAAGTGATGCCCGACTATCAGGCCGACGCCCGTCGGCACGTGCTGGAGTGGCTTGACTAAGCGGCCACAGACACAGCTTTTTGCCGGCCCCCTTCGTGTATGGTGATACGATATGTCACACGACGTTCTCAATCGGGCTCCCGACGACCGCATACAGGCGCTCGATGCAGACGGTGAGATCGTCGACCCGGACCTTATCCCGGACCTCTCCGACGAGGCGCTGGTGTCGATGTACCGCGATATGCGCTTTGCCCGCCAGTTCGACGAGCGGCTGATAAGCCTCCAGCGCCAAGGCCGACTCGGCACGTACTCGTCGCTCGCCGGTCAGGAGGGGTCACAGATCGGGTCGACGTACGCGCTGGCCGATGAGGATACGATTTTCTATCAGTACCGAGAACACGGTGCGCTCGTCGCCCGCGGGCTCCCTTGGGAGTACGTCCTCTACTGGATGGGCCACGAGGCGGGTAACGCCGCCATCGGCGACGTGAACGTGTTCCCGCTGAACATCTCTATCGGCGCGCACCTCCCTCACGCTGTCGGGTGGTCGTGGGCGGCAAAGCGCAAGGGCGACGAGCGGGCCGGCGTCGTCCACTTCGGCGACGGAGCCACCAGCGAGGGGGACTTCCACGAGGCGATGAACTTCGCTGGCGTGTTCGAGACGCCGACAGTGTTCGTCTGCAACAACAACCAGTGGGCCATCTCCGTGCCGCGGGAGCGCCAGACCGCCAGCCAGACGCTGGCCCAGAAGGCCGACGCGTACGGCTTCGACGGCGTGCAGGTCGACGGCATGGACCCGCTTGCGACCTACACTGTTACCGAGGCCGCCCGGGAACGGGCCGTGGGTGCCGACGGCGGGGCGCAGGAACCCATCTTCATTGAGGCCGTCCAGTACCGCTTCGGCGCGCACACGACCGCCGACGACCCAGACGTGTACCGGGACGAGGCGGACGTCGAGGCGTGGCGCGAGCGCGACCCGCTGGACCGCATGGAGCAGTTCCTCAGAAACTGCAATCTGCTAGACGACGAGAAGATAGACGTGATGGACGACACCATCAACGAGCAACTCGGCGAGATTATCGACAACGCCGAAGCACACGCCGCCGACCCGACGGACCTCTTCGCCGACGTGTACGCGGAATCGACCCAGAACATCGACGAGCAGCGCGAGTACTTCGAGGACCTTCGTGAGCGCCACGGCGACGACGCGCTGCTTGAGTCCGAGTAGCCGACCGAGCCTGTTATTGCCGTCCCGTCGCTTCCGGTTACTGTGACAGAGTGGCCACCGGCCGACCCCGCCGACGCGACAGCCGTTGCACAGCAGCGCGACGAACTGGTCGCGGCGGTCCGTGACCACGCCGGACAGGTCGCCTACCAGCTCGCCCGGCTGGAAGGCGGCGACTACGGGCAGGCTGACATCGAGACCGACCGCGGCGAGTGGACCGTCAAGTACGAGGGTGGCGATCTGGAGTACCTCCGGTTCTCGCCGTCGCGTGGCTCCGATGTGTACGTCATCTCGACCAAACAGCCGCCGGAGCCCGAGCCGCTGGCGGCCGCGCTCGCCGATTACGATGCCTTCGTCGATGGGTTCAACGACTACGTCGCGTCGCTCGACGGCGTGCTCGACGACGTGTCGACGGAGTTCCCCGACATCGCGACCACCGACGGCGTCGTGACCGAACGCGACCGTGTTCTCGGCCGCATCCGAGAGATCTGTGACCAGATTGCTCGGGAACTCCAGCGCTACGAGGGCGGCGACTACGGGACCTTCACCGACAGAATCGGGGGCACGCGCTGGGAACTGAAGTGGGACACCGACGGCGCGTCGTATCTCCGCGTCGGCGGGAGCAACGGCCTTTATTTGCTTTCCCAGTACGAACCGCCTTCGGCGGCCGACATCCGCGAGTACGCTCCACAGTTCGCGGATTTCGTCGACGCCTACAACGACCACGTCGAGGAACTGGAATCGGACCTCGGAACCGTCGAACTCTGAACCGGCACAGCCACCGTCGGCGGGGCAGCGCTCTACTCGGTGAGCCGATAGCGTGTCGGCTCGACAACGCCTTGGTTTCTACGTAATCGCTGTACTGCAACCGAATTACTGCAAAATACCACCGAAAGATATGTCGGCAGTATTTTCAGGGGGCCTCACCCAAGCCGGAGGTATGAGTTCGACCGAAACCGTCGACAGTTCGGCTGTGAGCAAGGGGACAATCGGTGACTACGTCGAAGCGATGGGGCCGTCTTGGATTGCGGGCGCAATCGCCGCCGGCCCGGCCACGATTGCCAGTCTCGTCACTGCGGGCGGCGCGTTCGGCTACAGCCTCCTGTGGGTCGTCGTCCTCTCGGCGGGTGCGGGAGCGCTGGCACAGTATCTCGCGATGCGGCTGGGACTGCTGACCGAGCGGGGGATCGTCGCCGTCGTCGAGGACTATATCGGGGAAACGTGGGCGTGGCTGCTGGTCGGCGACGCAGTGCTTGCGGCCGGCGTGGCACAACTGGTAATCATGAAGACCGTCGCCACGGTGTCGGCGACAGTAACGGGAATCGACGCACGTATCTGGGGCGTCGCTTGGGCGCTTCTCCTCGCAGCGGGACTGGCTGGCGGCGGCTACCGGTTCCTCGAACTGGCCGCGAAAGTCCTTGTTCTGCTGGTCGTCGTCGCGTTCGTCGCCAGCCTGTTCGTCGTTCCCATCGACGCCGGCGCGGCGGTGGCCGGACTGGTACCGACGGTTCCGTCCGGGAGCGCGCTGGTCGCGGCCGGTATCCTCGGTGGCGCGGTCCACATCACGCTCATCACGATGCACTCCTACACGATGCGAGCCCGGGGCTGGACTCGCGAGGACTACGACCTCGCGACGGTCGACGTGGGGGCGTCCATGCTGGTGGCGTTCGGGGTCTACAGCCTCGCCATCTTTCTGGTGACGGCGAGCGTGCTCACCTCCGGCGACCTCACGACAGTCGGCGCTGCGGAGGCGCTTGGCCCGCTGGTCGGCGACAGCGCCCGCTGGCTGTTCCTGCTCGGGCTCTGGGGTGCGGCCGTGTCGACGCTCGGCGGTAACACTATCGTCCCACCGTTCCTGCTCGCCGACAAGCTCGGCTGGGGCACCACTATCGAGGACAGCCGCTACCGCGGACTGCTCGTCGCCGTGGCGCTGCTGTCCGCACCCGGCGCGTTCATCGGCGGGAACGTGTTGGGCCAGCTCGTTCTCGTGCTCGCGCTCGGCACCGTCGGCACGCCCTTTGTCATCGCGATCGTCCTCTATCTCCTGAACTCCGACGCGGTCCCGGAGTCGAACTCGCTACTGGCTAACGTCGGTGGACTTGCACTGATCACTGTTTCGGGTGGGCTCGCCGCGAACTTCGTCGTCGAACAGCTCGGCGGCGGTATCGGTCCGCTCTCCGGGTTCGTACTGGCCTTTGCCGTCGCGCTCGGGCTCGCCATGGTCGGCCTCGGCGGGAAGTTCCTGCGGGAGGAACGCCTCGCGTGACCGGTGTCGAGTTCCCGCTTTCCGGGTCGACGCTCGTCACCGGTCCCTCGAACGCCGGTAAGACGCGGACGACCGCCGCCGCGCTTGACACTTGGCTCGACAGCGAGGGACCCGAGGGCGTCGTCGTTCTCGATTTCGCGCCCGAACTCGAACGGGCCGGGAAGGTCTTGGGCGGCCGCCTCGACCGATTCGTTACGCTCCCGGAGCCGGTCTGGGTTGGCCGAATTGACGCCAGCGCGCCGCGAGCCGAGAGCGAGACGGACGATCAGGCGGTCGCACTCGCCCGGGAGAACGCCCGCCGTGCCGAGCGACAGCTTGACGCGCTGCCGGCGGACCCCCGAGCGGTGTTCGTCAACGACGCGACGATTCCGTTTCAGCACGAGGGCGCTACAGTCAGCCGGCTCACTAGATACTGTGACGGGGCAGATGTGACCGTCCTCAACGCCTTCGAAAGTGACGAACTGGGCGTTGATGACCCGGTGTCTCGGGCCGAGCGGGACGCCGTCGCTCGGCTTCGGGCCTGGGCCGACCGGACCGTCGACCTGTCGTAGCGTCCCGTCAGACGCCGACTGGACGCGTCAACGGCTGGCTACGGCCCGCCGTGTTCTCGGAACCAGACGCGCTCTCCGACCGGGCTTTCGTCGTCGCCGATGTCCAGTCGACTGACGAACAGGTCGCGAATGGCCATGGTAACGACGAGTTCAATCGGCTCGCCGGACTCGTCTTCAACAGTGACGGTACAGTGGCCGTTTTCCTCCACTATCTCAGCGACTGTGCCGACTGTCCATCGGTCACGGTGGTGTGATGGCTCCTGTGCGTGAATGCGGTCGTGATTCATAGAAACTGCTGTCCGTGTCTCACCGATTCCACTCGTAGAACCACCACGCGCCACCGAGCACTATCAGGCCGATTCCGAGCGTCGAGGTCGCGGGCTCCGGGATAATAAACAGCACGAGTCCAATGAGTACCATTCCGACCGGTTCGAGTTCGTCGAGATACTGGATGATGTCCATATCTCACCCTTCACCCGCCTGCCGTATAGAGGTTCGTCTGGCTATCGGGAAGAGAGCGAACCGAGAACGGTGACCGGGTCAGCGGAAGCGGAACGTTTCGAGGTTCTCCGGCGCGAAGGTCCGGATGTTCTGGTCGTGGTACAGCGACGAGGAGAGGTCCTGTGTCGCGGATTCGTCGCCGTGGACACAGAGAATTTTCTCCGGTCGGGGGTTCATCGTCTTCACGAAGTTCTCAAGCCCCTGCCGGTCGGCGTGGCCGGAGAAGCCGTCGACCGTCTCGACAGTCATCTCAAGCGGAACCGTTTCGCTGCGCCCGCTGCCGCCGACGGGAACTTCGTCGATGCCGCGCTGGATTCGATTGCCGAGCGTCCCCTGCGCCTGATAGTCGACGAAAGTGAGCGTCGAATCCGGGTCGGAGCCGAGTTGTTCGAGCCAAGACATGACCGGACCGCCAGTGAGCATTCCGGAAGTGGAGAGGATGATACAAGCATCGCCGTCGGCGATGTCCTGTCGCTCCTCGTCGCCGTCGATGTGATTGAACTGGTCGGCGAGGAACGGGTTCCGGTCTTCGTCGAAGATGCGGTCCTGCAGGTCATCACGGAGGTACTCTGGGTAGGTCGTGTGGACGGCTGTCGCCTCCCATATCATCCCGTCGAGGTGGACCGGCATCTCGGGGATATCGCCGTTTCGCATCGCCTCTTCGAGGACGAGCATGAGTTCCTGTGACCGCCCGACCGCGAAGGTCGGAATGAGAACCTTGCCGTCGCGGTCGTGCGCGTTCTGAATGATCTGTTTGAGCTTTCGCTCCGAGTCCTCCTGATCGGTCTGGTAGTCGTTGCGGCCGCCGTAGGTCGACTCCAGCACGAGCGTCTCGACTCGCGGGAAGTCGTTGACCGCGCCGTCGAACAGGCGCGTGTCGTCGTAGTGGATGTCGCCGGAGAAGGCGACGTTGTACAGGCCGTCGCCGACGTGGAAGTGACACACCGACGAGCCGAGGACGTGGCCGGCGTTGTGCAGGGTCAGCTTGATGTCCGGCGCGATGTCCGTCACGTCGCCGTACTCAAGCGGGATGGTGTGTTTGATCGCCTCTCGAACCATCTCAGAGTCGTATGGCGGGGTGCGGCCGTCGTCCGCGGCGGTGTCCAGATAATCGAGCGTCAGCAGGCCCATCAGGTCCCGCGTCGGCTCCGTACAGTAGATGGGGCCGTCGTAGCCGTACTCAAAGAGTAGCGGAACGAGCGCGGAGTGGTCCAGATGTGCGTGGGTCAGCACGACGGCATCGATGCCGTTGGTCCCGGCCCCGAACGCTTCCGGGATGTCCAGATACGGCTGTTCGCCGTTCGATCCGGGCTTGTTGCCACAGTCGATGAGGATGCGCGTGTCCGGCGTCGAGAGGATAAACGCGGAGCGGCCGACCTCCCGACAGGCCCCTAGGGTCGTGATGCGGACGTACTCGTCGTCGGACATCGGCTCGCGGTGGATCTGCCGGCCGACGCGTTCGAGGATATCCCGTCGGTCCTCGCGCTCCTGTTTGAGGAAGTTCCGGACGTTCTCGACCGTCGAGGACTCGATGGGGGGCGTCCGAACGACTTCGGGTGTCCACCCGACCTCCTGTGTGATCTCACGCAGGGTCGCGCCGCGCCGGCCAATGACGACGCCGGGCTTCTGTGCCTGAACGACGACTTCGCCGGTGTCGGTGTGGAAGCTCAGGTCCATGACGCCGGCTTCCTCTGGGATGAGTTCCCGGATCGCCGCCTCGGCCTCGGCTGGCGGGGCCAGTACGTCCGGGTCCGGGCGGACCGTGATGCGTTTACGGAGTTTCGACGCGAGCCGGCGAACGAGGTCGCTGTTCGCGGCGAACTCCTTCGGGTCCCGCGTGTATATCACGAGTTCCGGTCCCTCGTAGGTGACATCCGAGACTGAAATACGGCGCGGGACTTCGTCGTCGATCGTTGCCTTCACGTCTTCGAGTTGCTTGTCTACAGTGCTCATAGCTCAAAACGGGGTGTCATCCCGGTAGCGGGGCCGTCCACGGCTGGTGCGGGCCGACCTAGTGCCGCGGGATGTACGCTCTCTAATAAAGTCATCAGTTATCGGTGAGTTGCCTCCGGACGTGGAGAGATGTCCGGAAAACCGTCCTCTATTTCCCAGTATTCCCCTCGTGTTATAAAAGCCTTCGCAATACGGCGGTCGTGACTGTCCCGCAGTCGCCGCTGCGCGTGCCCACAAGCGGTAAACGCGCACTGTGAGATACTCAACCATGCGACTGACACCTGCGGCCGTCCACAAAGAGTACGAGTGGGTACAGGAACGGGGTAGCGAGGTTGTCCCGCTGGTAAACGAAACGCGAGCCCACCTCGGCTCTCAGTTCGATGTCAACGTTGACAGGCTCACAGACGACGCCTACACGGCCGCTATCGGCGAGGTGTTCGCCGACGGCGACCGGGCGGTCAACGTCGCCGCGCTGGTCCGTCTGCTTCGAGAACTGGACGTCGAGAGCGATTACCCGGGCTTCGTCGTCGACGAACTGCTGGGCCGTGAGCTGGCAGCGATGATTGCCGGCGGGCAACCGCTCCGGCTACTCGCGGAGGCCACCTTCCACGTCGCAGACGTTCGAACCCATGGAGACGACACGGAAACCGCCGGCGCTGACGATCTCGACGCCGCGCTCGCGGCCGGAGTCCAGACGCGGGTCCCGGGCTGGCCGTGGCAACGCACGGAGAGTCCGTTCGCTGTGGAGTGACCCCGCCAAAGAGTCTGGTATCGGACTGTTGCCCGGCTCCGGCATTTGTTATCTCCCTAAAACTTATTTATAATATACATTTCGGGGAACAAATATTACTCTGGTAGGCAAATCTGGTAAGTACACGGATAGCACTCCTACATGTTTGGTGAGCAGATTCCGAGCCAGTGTCCGAAATGTGGGTCGGTGGATGTCCGGATAAACAGGGTGGCACCGTCCTCTCACGAGCGCGGGGACGAGTGGCGTATCCGTGCCGAGTGCCGCGACTGTGACGAGTACACCGAGTGGTTCAAATAGGGGCAAGCGCGGCAGCATGGGGTTCCGTCGTAGGTGGGAACTGCGACCATCGCCGGACGTCGCCTCGTACCAACAGGTGTCCGACGCCGAATCGTGGAGTCACGGCAATTTTCGGCAAAAATCATCGGTCGAGCGTCTGGAGCGACTGCCAGCCGACCCGAGCTACTGTTTGAGCCCCATTGGCTGAGCTGTCAGTTGCCTGAAAACGAAAACGAGGGCGTCGTCAGGAACGCCGTCTCGTACCCCTCGTGACGGGACACCTGCGGTGGGGCAACGATGTCGACACCGACAGACGGCTCCTGCGCTGTCGTCTCGACGGTTGCGCCGTAGTGATATCCGAGTTCGGGATGGACCGCGGCGGTCAGCGCGTCGTCAAACACCGTCTCACCGTTGGTGTCTACGGTTCCGTCGAGAGACATCATCGGAAGGGGGACGCGGTTGTACGGTGTCCGAGCCGAGACGGCGAGATACGACTCCCCGTCGGCGAGGAATTCGGCGTCCCGAAGCCATGTGACGGCGTAGACGCCGTCGCTTCCTTTGTCTGTTCCGAGCACTGTTCCGGGGAGCGCAGATACTTCGGGGACTTGCGATGTCGGCACCATGTCCATATTCATCAGGTCGACCGCCGCGCGTTCGCCCTGTGTCTCGGGGAACTCCTCGAAGGAGAGCTGATCACGACTGTTCTGTGCGAAGTCGAACTCGACTGTGGCCTCGCCGGCCTCGCCGAACCGTCCCTCGAAGGCCCCCAGCCGACGTTCGCTCATTCCGTTGACGCGGACCGAAAGCTGGTAGACGCCGTCACCGTCCAGCGCGTAGTTGTCTCCGTAGTGAAACCCCATGTTCTGAGAGATCATCGGCCATGGAGACTTGTTTGCGACCGTCTCGCCGTCGCGCTCAATAGTGATCGAGAGGCCGGCGGACACCGGGAGGACCATTTCCGTCTCGGGGTCCCAGACGGTCGCCATCAGGTGGAGGCTATCTTTGCTCCGGATGTCGACCTTCTCGGCCGTCGTCCCAGTCACGGTCCAGAAGCGGTGGGGAAAGGAGTAGCTCAGCCCGACCATGTACTCGCCCGCCTGTGCCATCCCGGCCATCCCCATTCCCTCAGCGTGGGTGGGGCGGTACGTGGCGTCGGGGCGGTTCTCGACCAGCGGTGGGGCGCGTGTCGACTGGGAACTCAGCGAACCACACCCCGCCAGAACCGTCGTGCCGGCGAGACCGGTACTGGCGAGGAACTCTCGGCGATTCATGGACCGCCTTTGGGTCCTCGTCTGAAAGACCGTTCTGGTACGATAGCCGAATTCCGTGGCGGGACCCGGACGACACAAGACCCGTCTTCGGTCAGTCCACTCGCGGGTCAGTCGAGAACCGCGAGCCGGTGTCCTGACCAGATCAGTCAGGCCGGGTCGGCCGGCGGGAGTGCCCGCAGGTCCCGCGGCGGGAGCAGGTAGTTCCCGCGTCGCGCGACGGTCATGTACTGGAGAATGCCGTTGTTCACTCGCTGGCCGACAGCGGAGTCGTTAGCGACGTCTGTCCCGTTCATCGCCTGTTTCGTCGCGACGAAGTCGGCAATAGAGCGCTGCAGCGAGAGGAAGTGCAGCCCTGCTTCGCCGCCGTCGGTCGAACTAAAGTCCCGGCGGAGAATGGTCGGCGTCCCGTCTTCTCTGACGCGGGACATCTTCTGTGCGTGGCCGACGACGCCGTCCCGTCTACCGCTGTCAACCACGTCCTCGGGACACTCGCCAGCCCCGTTGTCAGTGCCGAGGTTCTCGCCGACGCCTTCGACCTTGTCTTCGGCGGCGTGGGCCGGACAGAACATCTTCGAGACGCGCTGGTCCCGGGAATCCTGTTCGTACCACTGCTGGAGTTGCAGTCGGATTTTCGAGAGGTGCTGGGTCGTGCCGCCTGCGAACGGCCCCGAATCGACCGTCACGCGGTCCTCGGAGGCCTGATTCTCCTTGAACCCGGATTTGAACCCCATGAACAGCGGGGCTTCCTCTGGGACCGGTTCGGAGTCCGGAACCCCGTCGATGTCCTGCTTCTCAGCGGGCAGGCCGGCCCCGACGAATCCCGTCCGTCGCTCCGCCTCGCGAAAGATGCCCTCGAAGGTAGCACTTATTTCGTGGTCGTTTGCGGTATCTCGATTGCCCTTGAGCGCTTCCTCGGCCTCGATGACGACGCGCTCGTCGTCACTAGCGAGGTGAAGCAGGGCGTCGGGCGTGTCGAGTTCGGGGTCTTCAAACGGGGCAAGCGCCATTGGCTCGGGCAGGTCGACGCCGGCGACGTCGGCCTCGAAGCGGTCGAAGTAGGCCGGACTGTACCCGAGCGTGAACAGCAGCCCCTCGTTACTCCACTCGTAGGCCTGTTCGAGACCTCGAAGCGCTGCCTCGGCCTGCTCGCGGTCGGCGTCCGTCGGCGTCCCGTCGCCGGTGTAATCCAGTAACAAGAGGACGTGGTGGCGCGACAGTCGGTGGTTCCCCGCGTCGTCGGTCGCCAGTGACGTGTCCCACGCGTGCTGGCGCTCCGGAAGCGACGAGGGGTCGTCGGTTCCTTCGGGCACCGTCCCCGACCCGCGGTCGAGGCAGGCGGCCAGCGCCGCGGTGCCGCCGATGGCGACGGCGCTTTTAGCGAACTCGCGTCGGGAAATCCCGCGTTCAGTCATCACCCAGTCTATGGACCGCCCGTCCAATTGGGTTGTGGTACGGGACTCGAAATCGGTCGGTCTGCCGTGGCAGTCATCGGGCTAGCCGCTCTCGAAGAGACGGTCAAGTAACCGGGCGAAGCGATCCGACAGGCGCTCGGAGGCCGTGGGGTCGACCGCTGTGAGCAGTTCGACAGTCAACTCCGGCCGGCAGAGCGCCAGCGTCACCCGGCCACTGTCTCGGCGCTTTTCGACGATATCGTATTCGACTAGGCCGCTGAGGTGGTGTTCGAGCGTGCTCCGGGCGATATCGAGGTGGTCGGACACCTCGCTGGGGCGAGCGGTCTCGCACTCTATGAGCGTCACGAGAATGTCTCTTGCCGTCTCCCGCCGGAGGAAGGCGATGGCGTGGCGCTCCCAGAGACCAAATGACGCCGGGTAGTAGTGCGTGCGCCCGTTGACTGACTCGCTGTGAACGCGGTCAAGCCGGGCCAGATGGTACTGGACCTGTCCCGTTGCGAGGTCCAGTGCCCGCGTTAGTTCTCGGAAGTGAACACCAGGGTTCGACTCGATATGCCGGTGGATTCGGGCTCTGGTGTCGCTCATAGCCCCTCCTTGTTGAGGCGTTTCTCGACTGTCCGGGCGTAATACACTGCACCGAGGACGAGGACGACAAAGAGGGTATCGAGCGCGTGTTCGATAAAATGGTGAGTCGGTTCTGAGACCACAGCGAACCCTGACAACAGTGCGATGAGTGGGCGGGCAAACAGCGCGGTGAGTGCGAGCACAATCAACAGATACGCACGAGTCCCGCGCTGCCGGTACGCCACCAGAGCGAGCCCACACAGGACCGCCCCGGCTACAGCGGAAAGGACAACGACGGCGGCGATGTCCCAGTTCCCGGCACCGAGGTCGCCCCCAATACTGAGCGGTTTCATCAGGCGCTCACTTCGGAACCACGGTGCCTCAGTCGTTCGGTTTTGCGCGACTTTTTTATCGGACCGCTGAGACGTGGCGGTATGGACTGTATCGGCTTCATCTGCGAGCCAGAGCATTCGGTGTTCGGTGCCGTCGCAGAGCGACTCTCCGCACGGGGGTTTGACATCCAGTTTCTCCGCCCCGGAAACCCGGTATCAGAAGCCGATATCGACGACTTGGCCGCGCTCGTCAACACGACGCTCCGGCCCGAGTCGTTCAGCGCGCTTCGGTACGCTGACAGAGTCGGCGTCGAAACGTGGAACGGGTTCCTGCCGACGACGGCGCTGTCTTGCCGACTCGTCGCTCTCCACGGGCTGGAACAGGTCGGCTGTCGGGTCCCGACAGTCTGGTTCCAAAAGCCCGATTGCGACTACGTCGCCCGGACTCGCTACTCTTGGGACGGCGTGCCGGAAGCCAGCGGCGAAGGCGATTTCTATCAGGCCCGGGTCCGGGATGAACCGGTCGAGTACAAGTACTTCGCCGTCAACGACGGCCGCGAAACTCATTTGCGAGCGATTCAGGTCCGGTCGGAAGTCACCGGACTGGACCACGTCATCAGCGAGGAAACCGTCGAGGTAACGCTTGCGGCCCGTGTCCGGGAGTTACTGGACCGATTCGGCGCACGCGCACTGAGCGTCGAGTTCGTCGAGAGTGAGTCGGAGTTCTACGCCCAAGCGGTCGACCCCGCACCGGGATTCGCCGGAACCGGGATGGAACGCCGCGTCGCCGACTCTATCGCCTCGCTAACGACAATCGGTGCCTGAATGACCCGATGATGCGTCGGTTGGTATCAGGGCACAAGATTATACAGGTAGACCGACGTGGTGGCAACCGGAGCTTCACATGAGCACGTTCGTTCATCTCATCGCGGATTACGGCCCGGCCGACCCGGCCTTTTCAGAGGTCGTCCACCGTCTCACTGCCGCCGACCCGACGATAACCGTCCAATCGACCGAAATAAAGCCGTTCTCGACGGTTGCCACTGGATTCTGGATCGCTCAGCTCGGCCTCCACAATCCCCCGTTCGACGACCTGCTGATCTACTCGAACACAGCGCCACGAACCACGGAGTCGACGCCGGAGCGGGCCGACAGCGGCGGTCCGCTGTGTTATCTCGAACTGGACAACGGCGTCCCCGTCATCGCCGTCGACGCCGGCTACAACCTCTCGTTTATCGCCGACCATGCCACGACCTTCCGCGAGATCGAACTCCCGGCGGACACCGGCCAGTTCCGCTCACGGGACGTATTCCCGCGGCGAGTCGCCGAAATCGCGAACGGAAACCGCTCCTCGCTCGGTGCGGAGCGGTCACTCGATGACGTGCCGGCCCCGCCCGAGTCCGTGGTCTGTCACGTCGACGGCTACGGGAACGTCAAAACCTCGATCCGCCACTCGGCGTTCACACCGGGGAGTGACACGGTCACTGTCGAACTCAACGGCGAGTCTCGGGAGGTCGTTGTCAGAAACGCCGTGTCAGACGTTCCGGAGGGTGCTCTCGCCATCGTTCCCGGCTCGGCAGGCGGTGGGGACCCCTATCAGGAGCTATTCTTGCGCGGCGGGTCCGCAGCGGCGGCCTTCGGAGACCCTGTGCCGGGGGACGAACTGACGGTTCTGGCCTGACGGTTTCGGCGGACACCGAACACTAGTCCCGGCCGCGTGCCAGCGCCTCACCACCCTTCGGGGAGTTTATTAGCGCCGTGGGCCACGACACACCTAATGAGTGGCGAGCAGGAACTCGGCATTACCGAGAGCAAGGAGCATTCACCCGGCGAGTGGTACGCCGAGGTCGTTCAGAAGGCCGGCCTCGCGGACTACGCCCCCATGGGCGGGTTCATCGTTACGCGTCCGCGTGGTTACGCCATCTGGGAGCGTATCCAGAACAACCTCGACGGCTGGTTCAAGGACACCGGCGTCCAGAACGCCTACTTCCCGCTGTTTATCCCTGAGAGCTATCTGGAGAAGGAGAAAGACGTCGTCGAGGGGTTCGATCCCGAAGTCGCGTGGGTGACCCACGGCGGCCACGACGAACTCGAAGAGCGCCTCGCCGTCCGGCCTACTAGCGAGTCCATCATCGCGCCGTTCATGGCCCAGTGGACCCGCTCGCACCGGGATCTCCCGATGCGATTGAACCAGTGGTGTTCGGTCGTCCGGTGGGAGGCCACCGAGACGAAGCCGTTCTTCCGCACGAAGGAGTTCCTCTGGCAGGAGGGTCACACTGCCCACGCCGACGAAGACGGCGCGTGGGAGGAGACGATGACTCGACTGGATCAGTACGCCCGCCTCTACGAGGAGGTTATGGCGATGCCGCCGCTGAAGGGCCGCAAGCCGCCCCACGACAAGTTCCCCGGGGCGCACACGACGACAACCATCGAGACGCTAATGCCTGATGGCAAGTCCGTGCAGGCCGCTACATCACACTACCTCGGGACCTCGTTCGGCGAGGCGTTCGACATCACATACGCCGACGCCGACGAGGAAGAGAACACCGCCCACACGACATCTTGGGGGCTGTCTTGGCGCGCGATGGGTGCGCTCATCATGACCCACTCCGACGATCAGGGGCTCGTCCTCCCGCCCGCACTCGCGCCCGATCAGGTCGTCGTCGTCCCTATCTGGCAGGAGGACAATCAGGAGGAAGTCGTCGACTACGCCGCCGACCTCGCTGCCGAACTCGACGAGGCCGGCGTCCGCGTCGAACTGGACGACCGCGAACACCGCAATCCCGGCTTCAAGTACAACGAACACGAACTCCACGGCGTGCCGCTCCGGGTCGAAATCGGCCCCCACGAGGTCGAGGACGGCGAGGCGACGCTCGTCCACCGCCCCGACGGCGAGACCGAGACGGTCGACCGCGACGGCATCGCTGACACTGTCACCGACCACCTCGACACCGTCCACGCAAAGCTGTACGCCGACGCCGAGGAGACGCTGGAGGGCGAGATCCGCGAGGCGGAGTCCCGCGAGGAGATTCTGGGAACCATCGGCCAGCACGGCGGCTACGTGAAATGTGGCTGGTGTGGTGACGAGGACTGTGAAGAGCCGATCAAGGACGCTATCGCCGCGGAGATCGTGATGGTTCCGCTGGACCGCGACGAGGAGCCGATCCACGACGACTGCGCCATCTGTGGTGAGGATGCCGAGGAAACGGCGTACTTCGCGAAGAGTTACTGAGAGCCGTTATCGCGGCGACTGATCCAGAAACGCGTCGGCTTCGGTTCGGCCCTTTTCGATGAGGTCCTTGATGAATCGGGGGTCACGGTCACGTTTCGAGGCCGCTGTCAGCTTTTCATCGAGGACCAGTCGCCGAATCGCCATGTGCTTGAACTCGTCCGGGAGCTACCCTTTTTCCACCCAGTCGTTGACTTTCCGGACGAAGAACAGTTCCTGATTCAGCGAGAGATTTCCGGACAGTTCCTGCCGGCGGTCGGTGATCTCCGCCAGCGACTCGTTCAGCAGGAGCGAGGGCGTCGTCGCGGCGACATCACACCAGAGGGTCTCCAGTAGATCACCGGTATCGTCGGGCCTCTCACTGAGGAGGCCGTAGCAGGCTGTGACTGCACACAGAGCCACCGGAGGTGCCACTCAATCCCGCGAGGTTGTCCTCGGTGTCGACCGCTGGCAGGAGTCGCTGCAGCGCACCGGCTGTAAACGTGCTGTGGCTGCCGCCGCCTTGACAGGCGATAGCGACGCTGGGACCCTGACCGGACATGGTTTAATTCATATACAAGGGGACTGTATAGATGCTTGCCGGCCGACTGATACTGTCGGCTGTACTTCCGTGAAGCATATCGCTCCTTCTGGGTAGCAAGTACTTCACGAAGGGACAGCCCACAGTATGAAGGAAGGATGGGGTCGGGGAGCGTGTGACATTTTCCTCCGTGCCCCCGATGATCACTGCTGCCCCTATGTATATAAATCGCCGTCAGACTACAGTCATACAAACGCCAAACGGCGAACAGATACCGTCGTGGGAACTATACGTAAACCGAACAGTCTGGGTCAGCAGTGGTGAGCTGGCAGCCCTGTGCTGACCGACCAGTCGGGACTGCACTGTCGGGGGACAGCGCGCGACTGATTCGGCGGTGCATACGTTGTGGTGAGCGTGAGATATTAAGACCTTATATATTTCTCTGTCGCTGTGATCGATAGATATCCGGAACCAACACAGTTATATCTCGACCCATGTTATCAGCTGCCATGGACGACGTGTTTGTCGGACGAATTATGTCATCGCCTGTCACCACTGTTGCCGCCGATGCGAACGCGAAAGCGGTCGCCAAGCGGATGCTTGACGAGAACATCAGTTCTGTTGTTGTCGTCGATGATGGCGGAGGGGTGTTGGGGATTCTCACCTCCACGGATTTCGTCGAGATCGCCGCAGAGGGTGGCGACACGACAGGGCTAGACGTGTCTGAGTTTATGACGACGGATCTGGTCACAGTAACGGCAAACGACCCTGTTGAGGTGGCCGCAGACCTGATGCTGGACCACAGCGTCCATCACCTCCCTGTCGTCGATGAGACGGAAGGAGTGGTCGGAATGTTAACGACAACTGACATGACGGCCTACGTTTCGGGTATCGAGCAGTCATCTGCGCCCGTACTCGGCTGAGCACCATGTGAACCGCCAGCCTTCGGACGATCAGTTATAAACCAAGATACAGTTCGAACAATCGTTATAAATATATATTCCCTAATGTGGGGTTAAACAACACTAATACCATTAGGATTACCCTCTTATAGTGGCATCCCCAGTCGTGAAACAC
This sequence comes from Haloarcula sp. CBA1129, assembly GCF_008729015.1. NCBI lineage: Archaea > Methanobacteriati > Methanobacteriota > Halobacteria > Halobacteriales > Haloarculaceae > Haloarcula > Haloarcula sp. CBA1129. The sequence goes on along the minus strand of NZ_RKSM01000001.1, from coordinate 2,081,425 downwards.
ATGGTTGAGCGACAGACAGGTCTCTCTGCAGGCGACGCCGGGCTTGCAGATCCCACGGACGAACGGTCGAACTGTGGTGTCGGGGTCGTCATGGACCTCGACGGCGACAGCGACCACTGGGTCGTATCGGACGGACTCGAACTCCTCGACAACCTCGAACATCGAGGGACGACAGGAGCCGAGCAGGACACGGGCGACGGAGCGGGCATCATGCTCCAGATTCCACACGAGTTTTTCGCTGCCGAAGTCGACGCCGACCTCCCGCCAACTGGCGAGTACGCTGTCGGCACGCTCTTTCTCCCGAAGGACGACGAGGTCGCCGCGAGTCTGAAAGACCTCGTCGAGACGGAACTCGCCGGAGACGGTCTGGACGTCCTCGAATGGCGCGACGTGCCCACGGACAACAGCGACCTCGGCGCAACGGCGCTCGAATCCGAGCCAGACATCGTCCAGTTTTTCGTCACCTCCGCGACGGACAAGACCGGCGACGCCTTCGAGAACCAACTGTATGTCGGCCGCCGGTCGCTCGAAAACACCGTCGAAGAAGAGAAACCAGCGGGCCACGAGCGCTTCTACGTCGTCTCGCTCGCAACCGACGTCGTGGTGTACAAGGGCCTGCTCAAGGCCGAACAGCTCGAAGACTACTACCCTGACCTCGAAGACGAGCGGATGCAGTCGACGTTCGCGATGGTCCACGCCCGGTTCTCGACGAACACGCTGGGCGCGTGGCACCTCGCGCATCCGTATCGCCGCGTCATCCACAACGGCGAGTTCAACACGATTCAGGGGAACATCAACTGGATGCGCGCTCGGGAGACAGACATCCAGAGCGACGAGTTCGAGGGCGATCTGGAGCAGATCAAGCCCATCATCGACGACCCTGAGCAGTCAGACACCGCGAGCGTCGACAACGCCCTCGAACTGCTACTGCAGGGCGGCCGTGACCTCCCGCACGCGCTGCGGATGCTCATTCCCGAAGCGTGGCGCGGTGAGATGAACGACGTGACCGGCGACCGGCGTGACTTCTATGACTACCACGCCTCGCTGGTCGAGCCGTGGGACGGCCCGGCGCTCGTTGCTGCGACGGACGGCGACCGCATCGGCGCGGTGCTGGACCGGAACGGCCTCCGCCCGTGCCGCTACGACGTGCTGGAGGACAACACGCTCGTGATGTCCTCCGAAGCCGGCGCGCTGGAACACGATGCCAGCGAGATTCAGGAACGCGGCCGACTCCAGCCCGGACAGTGTTTCCTCGCTGACCCCGAGGAGGGACGCGTTATTCCTGACGCGGAAGTGTTCGAGGACATCGCCGACGACAAGTACGGCGAGTGGGTCGCCGAGGAACAGGTCGACATCGACGACGTGGCCGACCGCGAGGACAACGCCCCACGCGACCCGTCGGACGCCCTCCGGAGCCATCAGGCCATGTACGGCTACACCTACGACGAGGTAGATCACCTCATCGAGCCGATGGCCGAGAAGGGCAAGGACCCCGTCGGCTCCATGGGCGATGACACGCCGCTGTCGGTCCTCTCGCAGTTCAACCGCCCGCTGTTTACCTACTTCAAGCAACTGTTCGCGCAGGTGACGAACCCGCCGCTTGACTACATCCGTGAGGAGCTCGTCACCTCGCTTGAGTCCCGACTGGGCTTCCAGCGGAACCTCCTCGACGAGAGTCAGGACCACGCCCGCCAGCTCGTCCTCGACTCCCCGATTCTCACCGACGAGGAGACGGAGTCCATCAAGTATCTGGATGCAAACGGCATGTCCACGAAGGTCATCGACATCACCTACGAGAAGGACGGTGACCTCCGACAGGCCGTCGAGGACGTGCGGGCCGAGGCCGACGCTGCGGCACAGGAACACGATATTCTCGTGCTTTCAGACCGGGGCTCGGGCGAGGACCGCGTGCCGATTCCGAGCCTCCTCGCGGTCGGCGGCGTTCACCACCACCTCGTCCGCAACGGTCTCCGCAACCACGTCGGCATCGTCGTCGAGTCCGGTGACCCGCGTGCGGTGCATCACTTCGCGACGCTCATCGGCTATGGGGCCGGCGCAGTCAACCCCTACCTAGCCTATCAGACCATCGACGATCTGGTTGCCGGGCCGGACGGCGCGGACCTCGCAGATGCCATCGACGCCTACATCACCGCCGTCGAGGACGGTCTGCTGAAGACGATGGCTAAAATGGGAATCTCCACCGTGGAGTCCTATCAGGGTGCCCAGATATTCGAGGCCGTCGGCCTCTCCTCTGACTTCATCGCGGAGTACTTCGAGGGAACGACCTGCCGGACTGAGGGCATCGGTATCGAGGACATCGAAGACGACCTCACACAACGCCACGAGGTCGCTTGGAGTGAGGAAGAGCCCGATATGCCCCGGCAGGGCGAGTACGAGTTCCGCTCGAACGGCATCCACCACCAGTGGAACCCCAACACGGTCGGCAAGATTCAACAGGCCGTTCGCATGGGCGACTACGACACGTACAAGGAGTTCGCCGAGCTGGTCAACGACCAGAACGAGGAGCTCCAGACGCTTCGGGGCCTGCTGGAATTTGACTCCGACCGCGAGTCTATCCCGGTCGAAGACGTGGAGTCGGTCGAGGATATCGTCGAACGCTTCGAAACGGCCGCGATGTCGCTCGGGTCGCTGTCGCCCGAGATGCACGAGAACAACGCCATCGCGATGAACCGGCTCGGAGCCAACGCTAACACCGGTGAAGGTGGTGAACCGCCCGAGCGCTTCGACACGGAGAAGGAGTGTACGACCAAGCAGGTCGCCTCCGGCCGCTTCGGCGTCACCTCCGATTACCTCGCGTCGGCCGACGAGCTCCAGATCAAGATGGCACAGGGGTCAAAGCCCGGCGAGGGCGGCCATCTGCCCGGCAAGAAGGTCAACGAGATGATCGCCCACGTCCGGTACGCGACGCCGGGCGTCGGCCTCATCTCGCCGCCGCCGCTGCACGACATCTACTCCATCGAGGACCTCAAGCAGCTCATCCACGACCTCAAGGCCTCGAATCCCGAGGCAGACATCAACGTCAAGCTGGTCTCGGAAGACGGCATCGGGACCATCGCGGCCGGCGTCGCCAAGGCCAACGCCGACGTGGTCCACATCTCGGGCCACGACGGCGGGACCGGCGCGTCGCCCAAGACCTCGATCAAGAACGCCGGGCTCCCGTGGGAACTGGGCGTCTCCGAGGCCAATCAGATGCTCCGAGCGACCGGCCTGCGCTCGCGCATCAAGGTGACGACCGACGGCGGCATGAAGACCGGCCGCGACGTGGCCGTCGCCGCCCTGCTCGGTGCCGAGGGGTACACCTTCGGGACCGCGTCGCTGGTCACGTCCGGCTGCGTGATGGCCCGGCAGTGTCACGAGAACACCTGTCCGGTCGGCATCGCGACGCAGAACGAGAACCTCCGCGAGCGGTTCCCCGGCGAGCCACAGCACGTCATCAACTACATGACGTTCGTGGCACAGGAACTGCGGGAGATCATGGCCGAACTCGGCTTCGAGACCATCGACGAGATGGTCGGCCGGCCGAACGTGCTCAAACAGCGCGACGACGTGTCTCAACCGAAGGCCCAGAAGCTCGACCTCTCTTCTGTCATCGCGGAGCCGGCCGACAACGACGGTCGCTACAAGCAACGCGAGCAGACTCACGAGGTCGACGAACAACTCGACTGGGACCTCATCGACGCCGCTGAAGACGCCATCTACAGCGGCGACCCGGTCGCCATCGACACCGACATCACCAACGTCGACCGCGCGGTCGGGGCGACGCTTTCGAACCGCATCTCCCGCGAACACGCAAGCGACGGCCTCGCGGACGACACTATCCGGGTCGACTTCGACGGCACGGCCGGCCAGTCCTTCGGCGCGTTCCTCGCACAGGGCGTGACGATGGAGCTGACCGGGACGGCTAACGACTACGTCGGCAAGGGCTTGTCGGGCGGGAAACTCATCCTGAACACGCCTGAGAACGCCCCCTTCGACCCGACGGAGAACATCGTCATCGGCAACGTCGCGCTGTACGGCGCGACTCAGGGCGAGGCCTACGTCAACGGCATGGCCGGCGAACGCTTCGCCGTCCGCAACTCCGGCGTCAAGGGTGTTGTCGAGGGTGTCGGCGATCACGGCTGCGAGTACATGACCGGCGGCGCTATCGTCGTGCTCGGCGAGACCGGCAAGAACTTCGCGGCCGGCATGTCCGGCGGCGTCGCCTACGTCTACGACCCCGACGACGAGTTCGCAGCGAAGGCAAACACCGGCATGGTGTCGCTGTCCGATGCGCTCGAAGGGAAAGACCGGCAGATGATTACCCGACTCGTCGAGAACCACGCCGCCTACACCGACTCCGACCGCGCGGCCGAATTGCTCGATGACTGGGACGCCGAAGTGGAGAACTTCACGAAGGTGATGCCAGACGCATACGCCGAGGTCATCGCCGACCGCGAGCGCGACGACGTGCGCAACGAACCGCCGGCAGAGGCCGCGCCGAGCGCCGAAGCCGCCGAGGCCGACTTCGCCGCCTCGACAGACGACTGAAGCGCTGCTGTTCGGCTCTTCTGGATCTCAGCCGGCAATCCTCGCTTTTTTGCCCACAATCGAGGGGGCAGTCTGTGAGCCGTGATGGGACACTGTGACAATCAACCGCTGCCCCTATAGCCGTCGGGCCGAAGTGCGGGACATGGTCCCTGTAAACCAACCGTGGTATCGTATCGGAGCACAGCATGAGTGACATCCCGGGTCCTGACCCCGATTCCGGCTCGGGCATCGACATCGATGTTGGCCGCGGCCTCCGCATCGGCGTCAGCGTCGTCGTTGCAATTGCTGTCGCAACGGCCCTGTTCGGTGGCTACCATCAGGTCCCGGAAGGCCACGTCGGCGTCCAGAAATCGTTCGGCGCGGTGACCGGCGATGAACTCCAGCCGGGCGCGCACATCATCGTACCGGTCAAAGACTCCGTTCAAGACGTCGAGATACGGCCGCGAACGTACACCATGGCCAACACCGAGGGTGAAGGAGACAGGGCGGCACAATCCGATGCCGTGACCGTCCAGACGGTCAACGGAACGACGGTTGACATCGACATCACCGTCCGGTACAAGGTCGAAGAAGCGGACGCATCAGGGTTTGTCATCCAATGGCGGAACGTCGAGCAAGCAGAAGAGCGACTCATTCGACCATCCGTCCGTTCGCAACTCCGCGACGAAGCCGCCGGTATCCAGACAAGTGAGATATACACCAGCAACGGCCGCGAGCGGCTTGGTGAGGCGGCACAGCAGAAGCTCAAATCCGCGTTCGAGGGCGAAGCGCTCGTCCTCGAAGAGGTGCAGGTCCGTGATGTCGATCTCCCGGACTCGTACGATCAGGCGCTCAACGACAAGGAAATCGCAAAGCAACGCGTCGAAGAGAAGCAGTTCGAGATCCAGCAGGCCAAAGCTGACAAGAAACGGCAGGAAGTCCAGGCCGAGGCCGATGCCCGGGTCATCGAGATTCGCGGTGAAGCGCTTCGGGACAACCCGGTCGTACTGAAACAGCAGTACGTCCAGAGCATCGACGATTCGGATAAGGTCATTCTGGCGACTGACGACGAGGGGACACCGATAATCCTGCAGACTGGCAGAAGCCGCGGCGGAAACACCTCCAGTGCCGATGCAGGGTTCTCGACAAACGTGACGAACGCGACGGCTGGGAACTGATCGCAGGCACGAGGTAGCGCCTCGGTCGTTTTTATTCCGCTGTGCCGCTCGCCGGTGATGACGACTGGTTCTTGCTTGGAGCGGTATCGATATCGGGACGGACCGTACAGCGTCCCTGCCGAGTCATGCAGTCAACTCCTGTCGGATAATAACCGCGTTTGACGGGGTGTGCACTACTCGGACGGTCACCGTATCGCCCGAGAGCAAATCACAGTCCCCGCCTGCTATCCGGAAAACGATCACGTCTCCCGGGCGGAACTCGTCTGTAACTAGCGCCCCGGTATCATCGGCACCGCGCTCCGTGAGCGAGCCAGTACTCTCGTCGAAGATATCGTCGCCCTCGATGTTGTCTCTCTGTGGCCGATCACCGGATTTCGCCGGGAGATTGACTAACCGCCCGTGTTTTTCGGTCCCGTCGCCGCTACATTCGGCACTGACTGCCACTTCGATCTCTGAGACACGGACGACATCTCCAGCAACGTTCGTGATCCGGACGATGCCCCCGTCGAACCCATCCTGTGCGGCGAACTCACCCTCCGATTGGCCGATTACAGGCGCGGTGTCATCCAGTTTCTCCGCGAGGCCAAGCGTCGCCACTGACAGCACCGCTGCAAGAACGACAGTTACCGCCACGAGGAGGATAACTGAAATGACCGAGGAGACAGCACGAAACTCACCTGCCACTGGGTCTATTACTCGCTGGCTACGTAAAAATATCCGCAACGGGAGCGTCGTGAGATGTCACTCTGAACGGAGACTTCGAGACCTAGCTTGCCGTTCTGCGGAAAACCGGTTCCCAGTCGCTCCAACAGATAAACGGCATCAATCGACGGACCCGCGGCAGACTCTGGCGGTGAGCCACACTGTTTTGCTGGTCCCGTCCGAGCACGGTGTATGGATAGTGTCCTCGTCATCGGCGGCGGTCGGTTCATCGGCCGGCACACAGTCACAGAGTTCCGCGACGCAGGCTACGACGTGACGACGCTCACCCGCGGACAGCGTTCAAACCCGTTTGCAGACACCGCTGTCGCCCACATCCAAGGTGACCGACGCGAGCGGGAGGCACTCGAAGCCGCTCGCGACCGAGTCGACCCGGATGTAGTCGTCGACTGTGTGGCGTACTTCCCGGACGATGTCCGAGTGGCGACCGACGTGTTCGCCGATGTCGACGCGTACGTGTATATCTCAAGTGGCGCGGCCTACGGTGCTGAACGGACGCCCAAGCGAGAGGGAGAGACGCCGCTTGCAGGCTGCACCGCTGAGCAGGCCACAACCGACAGCGCGGCGACCTACGGGCCACGGAAGGCCGAAGGCGACCGCGAGGTGTTCGCCGCCGCCGAGGACGGTGTGCGGGCGATGAGCGTCCGACCGACCGTCGTCTACGGCCCCTACGACTACACCGAGCGGTTCGCCTACTGGGTCGACCGGATTGCCGAGTACGACCAAGTGGTCGTTCCCAGCGACGGCCTCAGCCTCTGGCAGATGGCCTACGTCGAAGACGTGGCGAGTGCGCTCCGCCTCGTCGCGGAGCGAGGGACGGCCGGCGAGGCCTACAACGTCGGCGACGAGCACGCACCGACACTCCGGGAATGGGTCGACCTGCTCGCCAGAGTGCACGACACGTCTGTCGAGGCCATCGGCGTCGGCGAACGCGAACTCGCGGCGGCGGGGCTTGCCCCCGACGATTTCCCCATCTACCGCGACTCACCGCATCTGTTGTCGACGGCAAAACTGCGTGAACTGGGCTGGTCGTCGACACCCCATGAGACGGCGCTGGCCGTGACCGTCGCCGAACATCGGGAAAACGACCGAACCGGCCGGGAGTTCGGGCCTGATCGGGAGACGGAGTCAGCGCTTATCGACCGCCTGACAGAGTGACTCCTACGCTCGGCGCAATGTCGTATGCTTGACCTCGTAGTCTTCGAGGAACGCGCCGTACCCGCCAACAGTGATCCGCTCCTGTCCCGTGTCGATGACCAGCGAGTTCTCGAAACCGAAGTCACTTCTGGTCGGTTCAAGCAGGTTCTGCCGGACATCGACCACTTTGCCGGTCAGCATCTCGAACTCGCCGTCTGAGCCTGTCGGCCGGGCATACAGGTCGGCGACGACGGACTCACCAGCACGGAGCGCGAGCGTCGTCGTGAACACGACGTGGCGGAACATGTCGTACCGGACCGGGAGTGACGGCGGCCGCGAAACCAGGACTTCCTCGCCGATTGGCCAGTAATTGCCCAAGTAGGAACCGACCAACACCGCCGCGACGGCCTCCTGCGTGAACGTAATCGCATTCGTCTCGTCGTGGTCCCAGCTAAGCATCGTCGCCGGGGAAACGAGCCCGCGCTGCTGGTCCGTCGCGAGCAGTGAGGGTGCGCCGTCGAGGCCGAGCCGAACCGCGTTGGCGACGCCGTCCAGTTCCAGCGGCATCGATTCGGGGTCGTAGCCGGATAGCGTCAGCAGTACGAGGATGCCCCGTTCGCGAGCGCGGCGCAGCGGCTCGCGGAGGTCGGGCAGTCGGCGTGCCGGGAGCTGGAGCACGACCTCGCAGTCGGCGGCGTCGATGTGTTGCTCCAGCCGCTTGACAATGGTCGGTCTGGACTTGACCACCTCGAAGGAGTTGTCCTCAGTCGAGTTATCCTCGTACCGGGATTGGACCGCTGTCTCAAGCGTATCCAGTTCGCGTTTCAGCGCGCCGAAGGCCTCCGAGGGAGGCGTCGCACGGATGACTGTCGGCGTCCGGTGGTCGTCGACGGTGACGAAGCCGTCCGCTGCCAGCGAATCACAGATGTCGTACACGTAGCTCGTAGAGATACCCGCGGTTTCAGCCACCGTCCGGGCCGTTGCCGGTCCCGTTTCGACGACGGCGAGATACGTATCGGCCTCTGTCTCGGAGAGTCCGTACTGCTGGAGTCGGTCCCGAACTGTCGCGTTCGGCTGGCGTGTGAAGTCAGGCATAGTGAACGGGTCAGAGCATGTCGGATGGTCCCATATTACAGGGCCGCCGTGTCAGTTCGTGTCTCCGAGAGTATATAACAACTAGTGGGAGCGGGCCGACGTGTGTCGACGCGGGGTAGTGGTCTGCGGGATAGTGCTGTCCCCGAAACAGGCGGTATTAGACCGCGGTGGCCCTCTCAGGAACGCCGGCGAACCTCATCGAGGAGGTCGACGACGTCTTCCATCGTCGGGTCGCGATTGTTGTTATTCTCGTTACCGTTGTTTCCGTTACCGTTATTCCCGTTTCCGTTACCCCGACCGGGGTTGCCGCCAGAGCCATCGGGGAGGCCCGGAACGGGGTCCGGGTCGGTGATGCTCGCCGTGTTCTGCACGGTCAGCGTTGTCGTCGGGCCGTCCTGGCCGACAGTGAGTTCGTACGCACCGGCTTCGACGACCTTCGGGGCGAGTCCGAGCACGTCACCGGGCACGACTTCCAGCGCAGTGAGGTCGGCGGGCACGTCCACTGTGGTCGACTCACCGGAATCCAGTGAGACACGTTCGTAGCCGAGCAGTCGGCGCATCGGCTGGAGAACCGAGCCGTAGGACTGGGTGTTGAACACCTCGACGATGTGTTCGCCGGCCATGTCACCGGTGTTCGTCACCTCGACGCTGACGGTCACCTCGGACTGATTAGCCGGATTGCCGACGGTGGGCTGTGTGACCGAGACGTTCCCGTACTCGAAGTCGGTGTAGGAGAGCCCGTGGCCGTACTCGAAGATGGCTGTGTTGTCCGTCGCGCCCGTCGACGTCGGGTCGTAGCGGTTGTACTGCACGGGCGTTGTGCCGACGTTCTCGGGCCAACTGAACGGGAGCTTGCCCGAAGGATTGTTCTCGCCGACCAGCGTCTCGGCGATGGCGACCCCGCCGTCACTGCCGGGCTGACCGGCAAACAGGAGGGCGTCGAGCTGCTCGAACGTGTCCGGGGAGCCCCGCGGTGCGCCGGCGAGCATGACGCCGATAATCGGCGTCGAATCGTCGGTGGACTCGACGACAGTATCGAGCAGTGCCTGCTGGGCCTCATCAAGGACCAGTTCGTCCCGGTCGCCGAACCCTTCGTTGTGGGTCCCTTCGCCGATGACGACGACGACGGCGTCAGAGGCGGGGGCCGCCGACTCGACCTGTGACCGCTGTTCGTCGGTGAAGTCGAAGTTCCCGTTCTCGTCGCTCTGCTGGTTCTCGCCGTCGCCTTGGCCGTTGAACCAGGTCGTGTTCTCGTACGACGTGGGGACGTGCGTGAGACTCCCGACACGGGAGTCCAGTTCGTCGACGAGGAGGTTCTGGCGGGGATACGGACCGCCGGCGCTGGCCCCCTGCCAGCCGAGCGTCCAGCCGCCGTGTTGCATCAGCGCGCGGGTGTTGTTGCCGTCGGCGTCGACGCCGGGCCCGGTCAGCAGGACGCTCTCATCGCCCGAGAGCGGGAGCGTGTCCTCGTTGTTTTTCAGGAGGACCAGCGACTCCTTGGCCATCGTTTCGGACGCCTCCTGTGCGCCGCCGAGGACGTTCTCGATGCGGGATTCGTCGACCGTCGGCTGCTCGAACAGGCCGAGGTCGACCTTCAGTTCGAGAATCCGTCGGACCGCTTCGTCGATGCGCTCCATCGGAATCGCGCCGTCTTCGACGAGGCCCACCACGGTGTCGATGAACTGGACCGGTCCCGGTGCGTCGCCGCCGTTGCCGATCATGTACATGTCGACGCCGGCGTTGATGGCCATCTCCGTCGCCGTCTCGAAATCGGGCGCGTAGTCGTGGTTCGTTATCATTCGGTTCAGGTCGTCCCAGTCAGAGACGACCATCCCCTCATAGCCGTAGGTGTCTCGGAGCAGCGTCGTCAATAGCCAGTGAGAGGCATGTGCCGGAACCCCGTTTATCGCGCCGCTGTTGACCATCACCGTTCCGGGCTCAGACTCTAGCGCCTCACGGTACGGCGGGAAGATATTCGTCCGGAGGTCACGCATGGATGTCGAGGCCGGTGCGCGGTCGTTGCCGTTGTTCGGGATAGAGTAGGCGGCGAAGTGTTTGACACACGCCGTCAGCCGGTCGTCGTTCTCCAGTGCCCGCGCCCGGACTCGTGAGACATCCGCTTCGAGTTTCGGGTCCTCGCTGATGCCCTCGAAGAAGCGGCCCCAGCGGGGGTCCCGCTGGAGGTCCGTCGTCGGCGCGAACGTCCAGTGAGCCCCCATCGACGCTGTCGAGTCGCTCGTGTGGCGTTCGGCCTCCGCGATCAGATCTAGGTCTCGCGTCGCACCCATGTTCAGCCGCTGGGGGAACACCGTCGCGCCCTCCAGCAAGCCGTTCCCGTGTGTCGCGTCGACGCCGTAGAGGAACGGGATGTCGTGGTCGGCGTTCTCCAGATTGTACTCCTGTAGGGCGTTGATACCCTGAACCACTTCGTTTGCGTCGAAGCTCGGCGGCTCGGCCCCACCCGAAAGTATCGACCCGATGCCGAGTTCGCTGAAGTACTCGCCGACTGTGTCGACCCCGAAGCTGTCCGGGACGTTCGATTCCTCCGGCTCCGCCTCGAAGGAGCTAATCGCGACCTGTGTCATCTGGGCCGCTTTCTGCTCCAGTGTGAGGTCCTCGATGAGCGTGTCTACGTCCTGTTGCGCCGCAGCGGTCCCAACACCTGCGCCGGTCGCGGCCGCCGCCGTGGCCACTCCGGTCGCTTTCAGAAATGCCCGCCGAGACGCTCGCATGCCGTCGTCAGTCGTGTCATGTGCCATGACAGGCGCACCCAAACAGTGATGTTAATAATTGTTTTTGGAAAACTGGTGCGAGATAGTTGTCAAGAGATTTCAGTTGCCGTCGCAGTCGAAGCCCCCATTACACCTAAACTGTTTTCACGCGTGCCCGGGGACAGGCAACCATGTTCGAGAAACGCACTTGGATCCGCCTGCCCCGCAACGTCGTGGTCGGGCACGGGGTCCTCGGGCAGACAATCGAGGCCGTCAGCGAACTTCACCTGACCGGCCGGCCGCTCGTCGTCTCCAGTCCGACGCCACACGAAGTCGCCGGCAAGCGGGTCGTCGCCCAGTTCGAGGACGAGGGGTACGACCCATCCGAGATCGTTATCGAAGAGGCCAGCTTCGATGCCGTGGAACAGGTCATCGACCACGCGTCGGAGATCGACGCGGGCTTCCTGCTTGGCGTCGGCGGCGGGAAGGCCATCGACATCACGAAGATGGCGGCCGACGATCTGGGACTGGGATTCGTCTCGGTGCCGACGGCCGCGAGCCACGACGGTATCGTCTCCGGTCGCGGCTCGGTCCCGGAGGGTGATACGCGCCACAGCGTCGCCGCAGAGCCGCCGCTGGCCGTCATCGCTGACACCGAAGTGCTGGCGGAGGCCCCGTGGCGGCTGACCACCGCCGGCTGTGCCGACATCATCTCGAACTACACTGCCGTCCGGGACTGGCAGCTCGCGCACCGACTCAAGAACGTCCACTACTCGGAGTACGCCGGCGCGCTCTCCCAGATGACCGCCGAGATGCTCGTCGAAAGCGCCGACTCGATAAAACAGGGGCTGGAGGAGTCGTCTTGGATCGTCGTGAAAGCGCTCGTCTCCTCCGGCGTCGCGATGTCCATCGCCGACTCCTCGCGACCGGCAAGCGGGGCGGAACACCTGTTTTCCCACCAGCTGGACCGGCTTGTCCCCGATGGCGCGCTCCACGGCCATCAGGTCGGCGTCGGCTCAATCATGACTGAGTACCTCCACAGCGGCCAGAAAGGCAAGTGGAAAGACGCCAGAGACGCGCTGGCGGCCATCGGCGCGCCGACGACAGCGGATGAACTCGGCATTGACGACGAGACGGTAATCGAGGCACTGACGACGGCCCACCAGATCCGCGACCGCTACACGGTACTCGGCGACGGCATGAGCGAAGAAGCAGCGATAGAAGCGGCAACGGTCACCGGCGTCATCTAAACCAGTTCTGCGACCGCGACGTCACCGGCGTCGTCCCATCGAATCGACGCTTCGGTCTCGGCGGCCGTGGTACCGCCACTGTCTTCGAGCGCGGCGCTACTGATCTCCGCGTCGAACACGATACTGAGGCGATACACCGTCTCGGCGTCCGGGTCCGCTTCGTTCCGGACCCCGCAGATGGTAGCCCGCACCGCGTCCCGAATCGTACACGAGACGCCGGCCGTCTCGGTGACGACCCGTTTGACCGCTGTCGCTGGCCGCTCTGCCCCCTGTGTCTGGCCCTGCGGGATCTCCCAAGACCCGTCGGCGTCGCTGAGCAGCACGTCGCCCGACTCGTTGTGGACGAACGCGTGTACGTCTACCTGCCCCTCTCGCGAGCGTCCGACAGCACGCTGGTACGCCTCTGCACTCACTGAAAAGGTGGTCTGGTCCACCGGCGTCGAGCCGAACTCCTGTTCGAGCCGGGCGAGGCGCTCCTGAACCCGCGCTCGCGAGCGCTCGGCTATCTCCATACGAAACGGTGCTTCGGCAACGTAATAAATCCGCCTGAACGCTCTCACAGTTTGAAACTACCCTGTAGCCGGCTGTGAGCCCCTGTAATACACGCCAACGAAAGGGCTCGGCCGGACAGATCAGACGTGCTCGTTCAGGAACTCGACGACAGCTGTGTAGGCCTCGATGCGGTTCTCCCGTTTGCTGATGCCGTGGCCCTCGTCATCGAAGACGAGTTTCTCCACGGGAACTCCCTGTTCGGCGGCCTGCTCGGCTATCTGTTCGGCCTCGCCGACCGGGACGCGTGGGTCGTTGGCTCCGTGGAGGACGAACAGCGGCGCGTCGATACGCTCGACGTTGTTGATCGGCGAGATGGATTCGAGGAACTCCCGATCCTCGTCGAGGGAGCCGTACTCGGCCTCGCGGAGTTCGCGCCGCCAGTCGCCGGTGTTCTCTAAGAACGTGACGAAGTTGGCGATGCCGACCACGTCGACGCCGGCTGCCCAAAGGTCGGGATACTCCGTCAGTGCCGCAAGCACCATGAACCCGCCGTAGGACCCACCCATCGCCACGATTCGGTCGGGGTCAACAGCTGGGTGGTCGTGGAGCCAGTCGACGCCGGCCCGCAGGTCCCGCACAGAGTCCATCCGCTTTTCCACGTCGTCGAGGTGCGTGTAGGCCTTTCCGTAGCCGGTCGAGCCGCGGACGTTGGGCTCGAAGACGGCGTAGCCCCGCGAGAGGAAGTACTGGGTCAGGCCCGAGAACGACGGGCGACGCTGGCTCTCCGGGCCGCCGTGGATGTCGACGATGACGGGCGTGTCGCCGTCTGCATCGACCCCGTCAGCAGCACCGTCTGGCAACGAGAACAGCGCCGGAATCTCTCGCCCATCGAAGGAGTCGAATCGGACGACCTCGGACTCGATAAACGTCTCGCGTGGGATGCCGGCCGTCGAGGCGGCCGTCCACTGCTCGCTCTCGCCAGTTTCGGTCTCGACGACAAACACGTTGGTGTTGACCGTCCGCCCGGTGACGCTAACGGCGAAGCGCTCGGCCTCGGGACCCCACGAGACGCCGCCGGCCAGCCCGCCCGGCAGGTCCGGCGTCGGGAACGTCTCGATGGTCGTCGGCCCCGTCAGTTCACCGACGGTGAGCTCGTTGTAGCCGTCGACGTTGCGTGAGTACGCCAGCCGGCCGCTGTCCTTGTCCAGCGCGACCCCGTCGATGTTCCACTGGCCGTCCGAGCGGACGATATCGAGGTCGCCGTCGAGCGAGAGGCGGGCCAGTTCGAGCGTGTCGCTCTCGGCGTCGGTGACGAGATACACCGCCTCGCCCGCCGGCCCCCACGACGCGCTCGTATAGCGGACCTTCCCCTCGTGTGGCGTGAGGTGCGTGAGGTCCCCGCTGCCGAGGTCCAGCACGTAGATGTCCTGATCGAAACTGGAGTGGGCTTCGCTGACCAGCAGTCGCTCACCGTCGGGCGAGAACCCGCCGACCGAGAGCCAGCCGTCACCTTCCCAGACCAGTTCGGCGTCGTCGCCCGTCGCGTCGCGGTCCTGCACGTAGATATCGAAGACAGCCTCGTCCCGGCGGTTCGACGCGAAGGCGAAGCGCTCGCCGTCCGGCGACCAGCCGCCCCAGCGGTGTTTCGCGTCGGGCATTCCGGTGAGTTCGTGGACGTGCCCGTCCGCGTCGAGGCGGTACAGCTGCGCCCGTTCGTTGCCGCCCTCGTCCATGCCGAAGACGAGCTCCTGACGCTCGGGCGAGTAGTCGACGAAGCTCACGCTGTCGTCGTAGAACGTCAGCTGCTCGGGCCAGTCATGGGGTTCGGAAAGGGACCAAGCCTGTGCGACGCCGGTCGTGTTCATCAGGAAGGCGAGCGTTCCGTCCGGCGCGAACGAACTGCCGTAGGCGCTTCGGACGTTCAGATAGCGAGAGAGGTCGTACGCAGTCACAACGGGAGGGAGGGCAGGCACGGGCAAAACCTTTTGTTGCAAACGGGGGCTTTTTGAGCGGCCACGTCGTCGCCCCTGTATGCGTGTCGCGGTCGTCGCCATGGAGACGAGTCAGTACCGGGACACAGTGGGCCGGACCCGGCTGGAGCGGGTGGCTACCGAACTCGCCGATGCCGGCCACGACGTGACCGTGTTCTGTTCGCAGTGGTGGCCGGGATTCGACAATCAGCGCGAGCGCGACGGCATCACGTACCGCGCCGTCACCGTTTCACCGACGATCCCGTCCTTCTGTGTCCGCCTGCCGGTCATGCTCGCGCGGTTCCGCCCAGATGTCGTCCACGTGCATCCGACGCCAGCGTCAGTCGCGCTCGCGGCCAACGTCGGCGCGACGCTTTCGCGTGCACCGCTGCTCACGGAGTGGTACGGGGACGAGGACGTGCCCGAGAGCCGCCGGGCGAACCTCGCGCTTCGGGCGTCGGACTGTCTCGTCACGCCCTCCGAGCTCGTCCGCACGCGGGTCCGCGAACGAGGGGCGACGGCGGACCAGACCGCGATACTCCCACAGAGCATCGACATGGACCTCGTTCGAGCGGCCGACGCCGACGAGGAGATCGACGTGGTGTACGCCCACCGACTCGACGGCAGTGCGAACGTCGAGTCGCTCCTGCTCGGGTTGGCGGAACTCAGACAGAAGGGCTGGTCGGCGACGATTATCGGCGACGGTCCGGAACGAGCGTACTACGAACAGGAGGCGGCCGACCTCCGCATCGACGACCGCGTGACCTTCGCCGGCGCGTGCGACATCGAAGAGCGCGTCTCGATTTACAAAGGCGCACACGTCTTCGTCCAGACGGCGTTTCGAGAATGCTTCGCCACGGACCTCCTCTGGGCGATGGCCTGCGGGTGTATCGGCATCGTCGAGTATCAGGCCGAGTCCTCGGCCCACGAACTCATCGAGCAGCGCGACCGCGCGTTCCGGGTGACAAACCCGCAGGAGATCGCCGACAAAATCGCCGAGTCGGCCGACTTCGAGCGCTGGCGTGTCGACGAGTCCGTCGGCGAGTTCGACCACGATGCGGTTCGCGGGCGCTACGAGGACCTCTACGAGAATCTGATCGAGGAACACGGCCTTCTCTAATCGGGCCAGCACACGGACGTGCTAGCGACGAGGACAGATTGCCGCCAGTCAGTACGGGATGACGCGGAACCCTTCGGGAAGCACCAGCCCGAACACGAGGAACAGCACGGCGGCAATGCCCGCCGCGATGAGGGCGTACGGCGCTTGGCTCCTGACGTGAACCATGTGGTCGCTCCCGCTCGTCGACGACGCAAGGACGGTCGTGTCGCTGATCGGCGAGGTGTGATCGCCGAAGATACCACCGCTGAACACCGCTCCGAGCACGAGCGGCAGGTTCGCGCCCGTCGAGAACGCGAGCGGGATGGCGATGGGGAACATGATGCCGTAGGTCGACCACGACGAGCCATCGGAGAAGCTGACGAACGAGGTCACGAGGAAGACGCCGACCGGGATGACGAACGCCGGCACGCCACCGAAGACGTTCGTCACGAACGACGAGACGCCCAGTATCGTCACTGCGTTCTGGATGGAACTGGCGAACATCAGGATGACAGCCGCAAGGAGGATACCTTTGAAACCGACCATCATCGCGTCAGTTGCGTCGTCGTTGGACGGGATGTCGCCCTTCCATCGGTACAGGAGGAAGGCGACGATGAGCGCCGAGAAGGACGCGAGGCCGAGCTGAACGCCGCCAATGTTGAACGCCCACGGGCCACTCGGCGGCGTGATTAACTGCCAACTGCCGAGTTGGAGCAGTGTCGTCCCCATCCCCTCCTTTCCTTTGACGTAGACCACCGGGCTGGCCCGCCAGAACATCGCGCTGAGGCCGACAACAATCATCGTCAGGATGGGCCAAGCGAAGTTCCGCCAGTCCGGCGTCGCGGCTTCGGACATCTCGTACTCGTCCATTTCCGCCGAAATCATCGGGTCCGCGTCGTCGCCGACGACCTTCCCCTCGTTTCTCGCCCGGGACTCCTCCGTCCCCATCCCGTAGATATTCGGCACGACTTGCCACGCGACGAGCCCTGCGAGACCGAGCGCGATCCACGAATAGAAGCCGGTAAACAGCGTGTTGAAAAACAGCGGCCAGACGGCACCAGTCGCCGCGGTGACCTGCTCGCCGCCGGCGTTCACGAAGTTCCCCATTCCCGACGGGAGCGTTCCCTGTTTCTGTGCTTCGACGAGACCGCCACCGATGAAGCCGACCATCGCCGCGCCCCATGTCGAGTAAAACGCGAGCCGGGATGCCGGCGATCCCGCTGAGTCGACGTAGTAGGCCAGCTTGGCCCGCGAAACGTCGAACTTGTCCGTCAACGGACGCATCATCGACCCGACCACGAGGCAGTTGAAGTAGTCGTCAATATGAATGGCGATACCAGCGAGGAAGGCGGCCTTCTCGGCGTCCGCGGCGGATTCGGCCCGAGCCACCAGCGCCTCTAGCACGCCCTGTATCGCACCGGCCCGTATCATTAGCCCGATCAGCCCGCCGATAGCGAAGATGGCGAGCAGAACGTTCTTGACGTACCATTCCCCGAACAGCGGGGCCGTAGCGATTATGTCCGGAACGAGTTTCAGTCCGAAGATCGCTCCGAGTACGATGCCACCGACGCCGACCGTCCACGGACTTCCGTCCTCGGCCTGTGGCTGGACTGTCGTCACCTCACCGCCAGCGGTAATCAAGTCCGAGGGGACTCCGACCGCCTGTGGATGTAACGCGCCGACGAGGACGCCTGTAGCGACGATACCCACGAACAACCCGACGAGGGCGTCCCGGGTGTACCAGGCAAGTCCGATTGCGACGAGTGCGGGAACAATCGACCACGGTCCAGCCGCGATTCCCTCAACCATGCCGGCAGGTCTAAGTGGCGCTATATTAATGTACGTGTTCGAACCGGCGGTAAGGCGTACCCAGACGAAACCCGTTTGAGCGTCGACCACTTCCACTCGGTAGTGACAGCCGAGGAGCCAGCCGACCGAGACGACGACTCGGACCCTGCCACGGAACTCGAACTCGATGCCGTCTACGACGCTATCGACGCCGTCGGTCGCCCGCATCTGACGGCGACGGAGTTCTCCCGGAAGACGGACCTGACGCCCGACGAGGCGCGGGCGGCACTGGAGCGTCTCGCCGAGGACGGCGACATCGAGCGTCAGGACGTGACCGAGGTCGAGTCTGTATGGTATCCGACGGACATCGCCGAGGTGACCGACCGCGAGCGCGTCGTCCTGTTCCCCGACCGCCGGGAAGTCGTCGTCGAACACCCCGACCAGTTCACGCGGGCGCAACTCTCGCAGTTTGCTCGCCTACAGGACACCAACCGCTCGGGCGGCTACGTGTACGAACTCCGCGAAGAAGACATCTGGGCCGCGCCCCACGAATCTCTGGACGCCCTCCTGACGACGATGCGGGACGTGCTGGGCGAGCGCTCGCCCCATCTCGAAGAGTGGGTGACGAGCCAGTGGGAGCGCGCCCGGAAGTTCCGTCTGAAGACCCACGAGGACGGCTACGTCGTCCTCGAAGCCGAGAGCGACGATCTGATGGGGAACGTCGCCCGGCCGAAACTCGACGACGACCACCTCCGGGCCCCCATCTCGGACTCGGAGTCGTGGGTCAACGAAGACGCCACGGCCGAAATCAAGCGCACGCTGTACGAGGCGGGCTATCCGGTCCGGGACGACCGTGACCTCGAAACGGGCGACGCCATCGAGATGGACCCCCGTCTCCGCCTGCGGGACTACCAGCAGGACTGGGTCGAGCGGTTCACCGAGCAGGGCTCGGGCGTGTTCGTCGGCCCGCCCGGGTCTGGCAAGACCGTCGCCGCGATGGGTGCGATGGCCGCCATCAGTGGCGAAACGCTGATTCTCGTCCCCTCGCGCGAACTCGCGACCCAGTGGCACGACGAACTGGTTCGCCACACCACCCTGACCGACGACGACATCGGCGAGTACCACGGCGGCGAGAAGAACATCCGGCCGGTCACCATCGCCACCTACCGCACCGCCGGGATGGACCGCCACCGGAAGCTGTTCGACCAGCGCAAGTGGGGCCTCATCGTCTTCGACGAGGTCCACCACGTGCCCTCGCCGATTCACCGCCGGAGCGCGGACCTCCAGACCAAACACCGTCTCGGTCTCACCGCCACGCCGACCCGGGAGAGCGACGACGAGGAGGAGATATTCACGCTCATCGGCCCCCCAATCGGGACGGACTGGGGCAAACTGTTCGACGAGGGCTACGTCGCCGAGCCGGAGGTCGAAATCCGGCTCGTCCCGTGGGGGAACGAGACCGAACAGTCCGAGTACAGTTCCACGTCGGGCCACGACCGCCGGCAAGCCGCTGCAAGCAACACCGGGAAAATCGACGAGATACGCTACGCGCTGGCCGAGAACCCCGCGGCGAAGGCGCTTGTGTTCATCGAATACCTTGATCAGGGTGATGCCATTAGCGAGGCCATCGACGCACCGTTCATCAGCGGCGAAACGCCACACGCGCGACGAGAGAAACTGTTCGACGAGTTCCGCCGGGGCGAACTGAACACGCTGGTCGTCTCTCGGGTCGGCGACGAGGGCATCGACCTCCCCGACGCCGAACTCGCCATCGTCGCCTCCGGGCTGGGCGGGTCCCGTCGGCAGGGCGCACAGCGGGCCGGGCGGACGATGCGCCCGGCCGGAGACGCCCGGATGGTCATTCTCGCGACGCGGGGGACGACAGAGGAGGACTTCGTCCGCCGCCAGATGCGTCACCTCGCGTCGAAAGGGATTCGCGTGACCGAGACAGAGGCCGAGGCCGTCGAGCCACCCGAGACGGCGGAGCAGACCAGCGGGACTGCGGAGTAAGGACCGTCACCCTGCTCCCAGAACCGCTCAGGCAGTGGCCCGGAAAACAGCGAACCCGTCGGCCTCTTCCTGCGGAATCCGTGCCGCTGCAATCTCGAAGCCTGCAGCCTCGATAAGCTCGCGGCTCTTTTCGGGCCCGAAGTAGCTCCACTCCATCGCGGTGTCAGTGTCGAGCCACTCGTCGTTTCGCCCCTCCCACCCCTCGACGGCCCCCATCGAGACGAGCAGCTCACCCCCGTCACGGAGCACGCGGTGAAATTCAGCGAGGACCTGTTCGTGCTCCGGCTTCGGGACGTGGATAATCGCGTAGAAGGAGACCACGGCGTTGAAGCTATCGTCGGCGAACGGGAGCCGTACGAGATCTCCCTGTGCGAACGCCGCTGTCGGCACGCGTTCGCGTGACAGGTCGAGCTGGCTCGAGGAAATGTCCAGCCCGACGGGATTGTGGGCGGCCGCCAGCCGCTGGAGGACCGGCTTCCCACCGCCACAGCCCGCATCCAGCACGCGACAGTCGTCTGCAATTGATTCGAAGAACTCGTCAGTAATTTCGGCCTCGAAGTCGCTGTGGGTAGCTGTCTCGCGGTATTCGTCGTAGGCCACGGCGATGTCGTCGTACCCTTCGCGGACAACCCTTCGCTGGTCCATAGTCGGAGTGCTCGGGAGGGTTGTAAGTGCTTTCTGCCACGCTGTGGCTGCTGACTGCGGCTGCTGCCCTGTCATCCCGACAGTCGACTCCGGACGCGTGGCCGTGGGTCGAGCTTACTCCGTCTCTGTGTCGAGTCGACGCGCAGTCTCGGCCACGTCCTGAATCTTCGCCGTCTGTTCCTCGTTCGTCGCTGCGAGCTCGTCAAGCTGGGCCGACATGTCCTCGATGCCGCTCGACAGTTCGTCGATCATGCTGGCGACCTCCTCAGTCGACGCCGCCTGATCGTCAGTCGCCGCTGACACCTCCTGAATTCCCTGTGATGCCTCGTTGACCGCAGACACGATCTCTTCGAGTCGGTCGGCAGCCGTCTCGACCTGATCGATGCCCTCGGTCACCTGCTCGGTCACGGTTTCGAGGCTCTCGACGGCGTCGATGGCGTCGTCTTGAATCTCCGTGACGGTCTCCTCGATCTGGTTCGCGTGTTCCTGTGAATCCCCGGCGAGCGTCTTGATTTCGTCGGCGACGACAGCGAATCCGTCGCCCGCCTCTCCGGCACGTGCAGCCTCGATAGACGCGTTCAGCGCGAGCATATTGGTCTGGTCCGCGATGTCGTTTATCACCTCGACGATGTCGTCGATTTCGTCGGCCTGTTCCTGTAGGCCGGCGATATCCGATGAAACCGTATCGACAGCGTCATCGACGTCGTTCATCATGGTCGCTGCTTGCTGTGCGGCTTCGTTCCCGCGTTCAGCCTTCTGTTCGGCCGATGTGCTGGTGCTTGCGACCTCTTCGGCAGTTGAGGCGATTTCCTCGATGGTCGCGCTCATGTCCGCCACTTCGCCTGCCACTTCGTCCATCGACTCGGACTGTGTCTCGGCTGTGTCGGTGACCCGCTGGTTCGTTTCGGCGACCTGCTCAGCCGAGGTGCTCAGTTCGTCGATAGGCTTCTGGAGGCCACTTTCGACCTCCGCCATCAGCGTTTGCTGGTCATCGATTGCCGATTCCAGACGCTGGCTGTACGAGTCGATGTAGGTGTCCATTGCCACCTGCTGGTCGAGATTGAGGAGTTTGAATACGGAGAGCGCGCGTGACTGCATTTCTTCGAGTGCCTCGTCGCGGGCAGCGTCGCCCGACTGCAGGTCCTTGACGATTGTCCGCAGGAAGTGCTCGAAGTAGATACTGTAGGCTCCGAGATAGATCTTCGGCCCGAGATCGAGCATATCGTGGATCTTTCCGATGCGAGCCCTGTTCTCGAAGTACTGCTTGTCGTAGCTCCCGGCGACGAGGTCGCGAAGGTACTGCGACTGGGTGTTTTTGAGCTGGTCGACTGACTTGGTTGACCGCCCAAAAATCTCGACGGTTTCGTCGAACGACTGGAGATGATCGTAGAAATCATCGACGACAGATTCGGCTCGGGCGTCTGTCTCGTCTGCCATCGCGGTGAGATTATCGACATCCGACTCGTCAAATCCGGTGAATTCCTTCCGCCAGCGTATCTCCCCGGCGTCTAGTCCGATACGGTCGGTAAGCGTTCCGCCGTCAACGCCGGACCTATCAGATTCAGTGATACGTTTCCGAGCGCTGGTACTTTCGCTCTGGAATGCCATGCCGGGAGTCAAACCACACGGGGGTTATATGTTCGCCCCTAATTCTCATCAGTGAGAAAAATAAAGGGGAAGTGCAAAATTTGGGGTGCTCGTCGGTCATGACACTCTCACGGCTGGCTGTTCGGACGGCCGACTCAGTCCTCGAACTGCTGGGGATCACGGGCCGCCTCGGCGACCCGGACAGCGGCGACGTTCTCGGGCACGTCGTGGACGCGAACGATGTCGGCCCCCCGTTCGGCCGCTAGCGTCGTCCCGGCGATGGTCGCCTCCAGACAGTCGCCCGCTTCCTGTCCGACCAGCCCGAACAGCGACTTATGGGAGTGACCGACCAGAATCGGACAGCCGAGTGACTCGAACTCCGGAAGGCGGTCGAGCAGTTCGAAATCCTCCGTAGCTGATTTCCCGAAGCCGACGCCCGGATCGACGATAATCTGGTCGCGGTCGAGTCCGGCCTTCTCTGCGAGCAGGACGCGCTCTGTCAGCTGGTCGATGCAGTCTTGCACCACGTCGTCGTAGTGAATGTCGCTGTCGGGGTCAACCGGCGTTTCGATGGAGTGCATCACGACGACGGGTACGTCGTACTCGGCAGCGACGAGTCGCATCTCGGGGTCTTCGAGACCAGAGACGTCGTTCAGGATGTCCGCGCCGGCGTCGAGGGCCGCCCGCGCGACGGGGGCCTTCCGCGTGTCGACGGAGATGGCCACGTCCAGATCAGCGAGCGCCTCGATGACTGGGACGACGCGGTCGATTTCGTCTTCGACTGGGACGGGTTCGGCACCGGGCCGGGTCGACTCCCCACCGATGTCGAGGATGTCCGCGCCCGCATCGACCATCCGCTCGGCGCGGGCGACGGCGTCTTCGACGGCGTTGTACTCGCCGCCGTCGTGGAAGGAGTCCGGAGTGATGTTACAGATGCCCATAACGGCCGTGCCGTCGTCCCACGGGTGGGCTGTCGACGTGTCAGGTTCGGGCTGCTGGATGGACAGCGCCGCCCGCAGTTCGTCGGCGAACGACGCGAGCCCGTGGGGCTGGCCGTCTAGTTTCTCTGTGAGACGCTTGTACTGGGCCATCGTCGCCATCATGACTACGTCGAGGAACTCCTCGTCTTGGCCGTTCAGGCCGGAAACCGCACACTCGCCACCCAGCGACAGCAGTTCTTCCTTGAGGTACTGGGCCTGTCGCGGCTGGACGCGGGTACGCAGGACGCGGTGGACGCCCTTCCCCCGCATCCGCCAAGCCCCCGTATCGGTGACGTGGGCGCTCTCGATGGTCTCGCGGGCCTCGGCCAGTGAGTCGATCTGTTTGGGGACTAGCGAGCGCGACCAGCCGGTCCGTGCCTCTCGGACGGCGTACAGCGACCCCACCACGAGGACCGCGTCGCCGGATTCGGCGGCATCGAGCGCGATATCGAGTGCCCCAGTTACGTCGCTTTGCGTCTCGACTGTGGCGTCGGTCTCGTTCTCGACTGCTGTCGCGACAACGTGGTGGGACTCCGCCCGGTCGACGTTCGGCTGACAGGCGACGACGTGGTCCGTGTCCGGTAGTGCCGCGGCGATGCGTTCGTGGTCCTTGTCGACCATCGCGCCGATGACGACGTGGAGGTCGTCGTAGTCGAACGAGGACAGCGTCTCGGCGGTGCGCTCGATGCTCCCGGGGTTGTGTGCCCCGTCGAGGACAACCAGCGGTGACTCGTTCATCACCTCGAACCGACCGGGCCAATGAGCGTTTCGCAGGCCGCGTTCGAGGTCGGTCTGTGAGACATCTGCGACCTGCCGGCACAGGGTGGCCGCGATACTGGCGTTCTGTGCCTGATGTGCGCCCAGCAACGGGAGGTGCGTCTCGACTGACCAGTCCGGTCCCTCGACCGAGACCGCCCCCTCTAATCCTTCACGACCGCCGTAGTGTACCGCGATGTCGGGCTCGTCCTCGGCCGGTTCCTGTTCTGTCTCGACTGCGCTCCCAACGGTCACGACGCTATCGGCGACCTCGCGGACGGCGGCGAGCGCGTCGCCGGTCGTGCCGGTCACAAGTGGGGTGTCGTCAGGGGCGACGTGGGCCTTGTCGTGAGCGATTTCTTCGACGGTATCGCCGAGGATGTGAGTGTGTTCAAGCGTCACGGACGTGACGGCGCTGGCGACCGGGTCGACGACGCTCGTGGCGTCGTACCGGCCGCCGATGCCGACTTCCAGCACCGCGACGTCGACGTTCTGGCGGTCGAACTCCCACAGCGCCATCGCGGTGATTGTCTCGAAGAAAGTGGGGGAATCGTTGGCCGCGCCCTGTTTAGTCACGTACGCCCGGACCGACTCGACGAACTCGACGAGGGCGGCTTCGGAGAGCTTCCGGCCGTTGATACGGATCCGCTCGCGCACGTCGTCGAGATGTGGGGACGTGTACAGTCCGACATCGAGGCCGGCTTCCCGCAACGTTCGTTCGACCATTCGCGCGGTAGACCCCTTCCCGTTGGACCCCGCAATCTGGACGCAGCGCAGCCCCTCCTGTGGGTCACCGAGCGACGAGAGCAGGTCCTGCGTGGCATCAGTACCGGGTCGCGAGGCGAACCGGCGCAACTCGAAGAGGAAGTTCGCGGCCTCGTGGAACTCCATGGTCGGGCTATCGGAGCCGTTCGCTTTAGCCTGTCGGACTGTTGCGTATATCCGACGTGAAGACGCTCCGAACAGCCCGCTCACCCGTTGAGGTGACGGAGCCAGAGCCCGGCGTTACGCTTGGTTACTACGGTCGCGCGTGGCCCACCGACCGACCGCGCTCGACAGAATCAGGAACGCAGCACCAAGCAGCGGTGCCGGGTCGATTTTCGCCCCCGGTCGTTCATCGGTGTCTGTCTCATCTCGCTCTGTCTCGTCCCGCTTAAGCGTCTCCGCCTCGGTCTCCGAGCCGGTAACGCCAGCCGGCTCGACATCTCCTTGGGCGTCTTGGCGTCGGGACTCGGACGTAGTCTGTGGCCTCTCTGTGGCCAGCGCCGTTTCTTGCGCTTCTGGGGTCAGCGTATCCTCGGCATCGTCCACCGCTGCGGTCGGCTCGAACTGCGTGTCCGCTGGCGATGGCGTGTCAACAGCCGATTCCGCCGGTGGGGGCGTCTCGCCCGGACGTTCCGTGGCCCACTCCGACGCGCCCTCGCCGGTGTTCCCGATATCGGTTCGGTCAGTGTTGCGGCGGCGGTACCACCAGAGCCCGGCTGTTGCCGCGCCCAGCGCGATGAGGGACAGCCCAGTACCGAGCAGCCCCCACTGTCGCCACAGCGAGCCGAGGCGGTCCGTGAGGCTGGGGCCGGAATCGTCGGTCTCATCCGGCCCTGCTGGTCCCGGTGCTGGGACAGCAGTGTCGTCGACAACGGCGACGCCGGGAACGGCGTCGAGCACCGAGGCGACGGCGTCCCGCTCCGCCTCGACTTCGAGAAACGTAGGTGTGTCCATATTTCACCTGTCGTCGGGCGACCATGTAAAACCCGCTCAGTGCTATTCCCGGGCCGGTTCGGTCTCGGTATCGGTCGCCGTGGGCCGCGACTGCTCGGTTTCGGTGCCGGCGGCGCTCTGCAGGTCCGTATCCGGGTTTTCGGTCTCGCCGAGAAGCGCCTGCAACTCCCGCTCGTACTCGGCCTCGGAGAGTTCCCCCTCGACGTACCGGCGCGTCAGCTCCTCGTGTCGCTCCTCGGCTGTCGGCTCCGGCGGCGCGAACATATCGGCGAGACCAAGCGACGCCAGTGGTGGCACGGTTGCTTCGAGACGGGCGAGCCCGCCGGCGACGCGCTGGCTCTTCGGTACCGATGCCCGCCGGGCTAACGCACGGACCAGCGCGACTGAGAAGACAATGTCGACGCCCACCAGCAACAATGTGCCAAGCAGGAACCCGGCGAAGGTCTGGATAACCGCGCCGCCACCCAGAAGCGCCCCGACTGTCGCGACGACACCGACGATTCCCAGCCCGACAGCCCCCAGCGTCGTCAGAACGACGGCGGCAAACAGAAGCAGGAGGCGGTTATCTCTCACCCAGTTCACACCAACGATAGCCGGAGGGCGTTGAAATGGTTTATGTCAGCGCTCGTTCTCTCGCGATTCCGGATCGCTTCGGGGAACCTCGTCAGTCGCCGGCACGTACGAGCGGCCGGAGGCGGACCATCTGCCCCAGATCCACTCCCGGATGGTGAGCTGGCGCTTAGACCCTTCCTCTCGCGCTGTTTCGAGCCGTCGTTCGGTCGTATGGAAGTAGTTAACTACTGTCACGAGGACGACGCCGCCGACGGAGTTACCGACGAGTACTGGCAGGACGAACTGCCAGAGACCGACGGATAGCGCCAGTTCACCGATGAACACGAGGTAGAACATCTCTGTCGCGGAGACGACGACGTGATAGAGGTTCCCGAATGGAATCGCCAAGAACGAGATGTAAATCAACACGAGCCGGGAGATGCTGTCCCGCAGCGAGTAGTCGACCCAGACGACGCCGGCGACGATGAGGCCGGCGAACACTGCTTTCGAGAACAGCGTGATCTGAGAGGTCTCGATGGCCTTCTGTGCGAAGCCGGCGGCGGCCGCCGCTGCGTCGTCTGAGAGGACATCGGTCGTCGCCAGCGCGAGTGCCCCGAGCATCCCGCCGAAGACGTTCGAAACCAGAACGACGCCCCAGATGCGAAGTAGCGACGGGAGGCTCGCCAGTCGTTCGAGGACGAGCGCGACCGGCGGGAGCGTGTTCTCGGTGTACAGCTGGTAGTCGCCGAGGATGATAAAGACGAACCCGAGCGGATACAAGAGCGCGCTCAGTATCGGGTCCCCACCGGTCTTCGCATACAGTGACGCGTACAGCATGAACGTCACGGTAATAGCGAACCCGCCCGCGATGCCGGCAAAGAACAGTTCTCGGCTCCCGACTGTCACCTCCTCGTCTGCCGCGACGATGATGCGCTGGAATATCTCGTCGGCGGAGAACCGGTCCCGGATGACACTACCACCCGCCGGCGCTCCGCTTCGAGATACGTCAACGGCGTCGCGGACAGCTTCCTCCCTGTCGTTGTTGTCTGCCATCGACACCGGGTTCCGAGGCCGTGACAAAACCTCTTTCGTTGGCAGACAGTGTGGAACAATGAGTTGTGCCGCTGTTACGACGGGTCAGTCGTGACGGAACGACCGCTGACCGGTGAACACCATCGCCATGTCGTGTTCGTCCGCGGCCTCGATGACGCTCTCGTCGTTCTTCGAGCCGCCGGGCTGGATCACCGCCTCGATACCGGCGTCGGCGGCCTCCTCGATGCCGTCCGGGAACGGGAAGAAGGCGTCCGAAGCCATCACTTCGCCCTCGGCGTCTTTCCCTTCTGCGTGTTCGTCAGCCTTCATCGCGGCCAGTCGGACAGCGTCGACCCGGGACACCTGCCCCATGCCGATACCGACCGTTTCCGTCCCGTCGGCGAAGAGGATGCCGTTCGACTTGACGTGTTTGAGCGTGTGCCAAGCGAACAGCATCGATTCGATCTGCTCGTCGCTCGGTTCGCGCTCGGTGACGACCTCCAGATCGTCGGCCGAGAGGTGCTGGGTGTCCCGCTCCTGAACGAGGCGGCCGCCGACGAGTGGCTTTTCCGTGAGGCTGTCGGTGACTTCGAAGTTCTCGTTCACGTCGAGCACGCGGAGATTGTCCTTCTCGAACAGCACGTCGAGCGCGGCGTCGGTGTAACCGGGCGCGACGACGACCTCCTTGAACGAGTCGATGATCTGCTCGGCGGTGGCGGCGTCGCACTCGCGGTTCAGCGCGACGATGCCGCCGAAGGCACTCATGGGGTCCGTCGACAGCGCCTTTTCGTAGGCGTCGGCCACGGAGTCGGCGGTCGCACAGCCAGCCGGATTAGTGTGTTTGATGACCGCCGCAGCGGGCTCCTCGAAATCCTTGATGAGGTTCAAGGCGCCGTCGGCGTCGTTGTAGTTGTTGTACGACAACGCCTTCGCGCCCTCGTTGAGTTGGTCGGCGTGGACGACACTGGCCTCCGAGACGGTGGTGTCGGTGTACAGCGCGGCGTTCTGGTGTGGGTTCTCCCCGTAGCGAAGGCTCGACGCGAGGTCGTCGGAGACGATGCGACGGGCGGGGAAGTCGCCGCCGTCGTCGCCGTCCACCGAGACCGTCCCCTCGTCCCAATCGATGGTGACGCGGTCCTCGGCGAACCACTCGATGACGCGGGGGTAGGCGGTGAACTCGCCCTCATAGAGCACGCGCTCTTTGAGACTGTCCTCGTCGTCGTCCTCGAAGACAGGGATGGGTTCCTGCGTGACGATGGGGCCGCCGTCGACGCTCTCGTCGAGGACGTGGACGGTACAGCCCGTCACCTTCACGCCGGCGTCGAGGACCTGCTCGTGGGCGTTCGCTCCGGTGAAGTTTGGCAGGAGACTCGGGTGAATGTTCAACGCGGTCGGTGTCGCTTCAAGGAACGTCTCGCTGAGGACGCGCATATAGCCGTCCAGCGTGACGAGGTCGAAGTCGTACTCCGAGAGCGCGTCGAGAACGCGTTCCTCGTGGGCCTCCCGTGCCTCGTCCTCGTCGCGCTCGACGACCTCGGTCGGGATGCCGCGCTCGGCGGCCGCTTCGAGTACCGGCGCGTCGGCGTCGTTGGTCAGAACGACGGCGAAGGACGCCCCGCCCGGGGCGCGGTCCGCGATGTTCATGAGATTTCGGCCGCGGTTGCTGGCCATACCGGCGAGTTTCATGTGGGACCGACGGACCGGCCCGTGCAAAGTTGTTGCGAAACCCCCGGCTGGCCTGTGCCGTGGGACCGGGCCACACTGTCTGTCAGTCGTGTCGGTCCGGTGTGCATTTGTAGCCCGCTGCCGACTCGCCCGTATGGCGAAGCTACGGTGTCAGCGCTCGGGTGCGGTCGCCGCCGTCGGCGGTCTCGTCTGGATCGGCTGGGCCGTGGCGCTGTCCGCGACCGGACAGACAGCCACGAATAAATCTGTTCTGGCCGGAATCGCCGTCTCTACACTCGGTATCGTCGTCGGCCACTACGCCATCGAGGAGTTCTATGGCGCACGGATGAAGCGGCCCGGCACTATCGGGGCGTGGGTCGGCGCGGTCGGCGGTGTCGTCTTCGCGGCCGGACAACTGCTCCGCCTCCTCGACGGGGGCGGCGAGGCGATCATCGGAATCGGCGTGCTCGTGCTGGTCAGCGGGTCGCTGCTGGTCGCGGCCGGCATCGTCAGGACGCGCATCCAGCCACCGTGGCTAGGTGTGTTGCTGGGAATCGGGACCATCGCGTTTCTCGGATTCGACATCCAGCCAGTGACGGCAACCATTTACGGCCTCGCATGGGCCGCACTCGGACAGGACCTCTACCGGTTCGACCCGCCGGACGGCCGCTTCGGCGACGCCGAAGGCGATTACGGCTGGCTGAACTGACAGCGCCGGAACGACACGCTTTTTCGCGACTCCCGCGCACACTCGGGTATGACCGAGAGAGGGCCACTGGCCGCCGTCTCACCGCTCGACGGCCGATACGCCCGCTACACCGAACCGCTCGTCCCGTACGCCAGCGAGCGGGCGCTGATGCGCGCCCGCGTCGAAGTGGAAGTCGAGTATCTCATCGCGCTCGCGGACCTCGACGCCACGCCGCTGTCTATCGACGACGGCCAGCGCGCGACGCTCCGGGCGCTGTACGAGGCGTTCGACGACGAGGACGCGAGCGTCGTCAAGCAACTGGAGACAGAGGGCTACGGCGAGTACGCGGCGACCAACCACGACGTGAAGGCCATCGAGTACTTCATCCGGCTGGGCATGCCCGAGGACCTCGACGCCGACAACTGGATTCACTTCGGGCTGACCAGCGAGGACGTGAACAACCTCGCCCAGCGGCTGCTCGTCAAGCCCGCCGCCGAAGAGGTGCTGGTGCCCGAACTCCGCGAGATTCGGGATACGCTGGTGGAGATGGCTCACACCTACGCCGACGTGCCGATGCTCGCCCGCACCCACGGCCAGCCCGCGACGCCGACGACGTTCGGCAAGGAAATGGCCGTCTACGCCTCGCGGCTGGGTCAGGCCATCACGCGGGTCGAGCGCGCCGCCGAAGACCTCTCCGGAAAGCTCGCTGGCGCGTCGGGAACCTACGCGGCCCACGTCGCCGCCTACCCCGACGTGGACTGGCCGGCGTTCTCGGCGTCGTTCGTCGCCGACCTCGGGTTGGACCACGAACCGCTGACGACACAAGTCAACCCCTGTGACGACCTCGCGGTCCTGTTCGACGCGCTGCGGGGCGCGAACAACATCCTTCTGGACCTCGATCTGGACGTGTGGCTCTACGTCTCGGACCGCTATCTCGGGCAGGAGGCCGTCGAGGGCGAGACGGGCTCCTCGACGATGCCCCACAAGGTCAACCCAATCGACTTCGAGAACAGCGAGGGGAACCTCTCGAAGGCGAATGCCGACCTCCGATTCCTCGGCGACTACGTCACGAACTCCCGGCTCCAGCGGGACCTCTCGGACTCGACGGTCAAGCGCAACATCGGGGCCGCGTTCGCCCACTGTCTCATCGGCTACGGCAAGTGCCAGAACGGGCTGGCGAAAGTCGTCCCCAACGAGCAGGTGATGCGCGATGACCTGACCGCGACGCCGGAAATCATCGGTGAAGCCGTCCAGACCATCCTCCGGCGCGAGGGGTACGCCGACGCCTACGAGCAGGTGAAGAAGGCGACGCGGGGCCGCGAGGTCACTATCGAGGACTTCCACGATATGTTCGCCGACCTCGACGTAAGCGACGAGGTGCGGGCCGAACTGGAAGCGTTGACGCCGACCGGGTACACGGGAATTGCGGAGCAGCAGGCCGACGATATCTGAGGGTGTTGCCCCGCCAGTGCCGTCTTCGGATCGACGGACCACCGCGGCGAACACAACTATCAGGGGCGTGGCCGCCTTCGTAGCCGGTAGATGGTCCTCGGAACTGATTCGCGAGTCCTGACGCTTGCGTTCGCTAGGATGGCAGACGCGCTCGGGAACTCGTTTCTCATCATTGTTCTCCCTCTGTACATCGCCAGCGGACAGGTGTCGCTTGCCGGTATCGTCGGCGAACAGGTACTCGGCTTCACGCTTCAGACGGAGACGCTTATCGGACTGGTGCTCTCTCTGTTTGGCCTGTTGAACAGTTTCGGGCAGCCCTTCACCGGGCGGCTCTCGGACCGGACCGGCAAGCGCCGGATTTTCGTCCTCACCGGACTGGTGTTGTTCGCTATCGGGAGCGCGGCCTACCCGTTCCTCTCCTCGTACTGGACGGTCCTCGCTGCACGGGCGTTTCAGGGACTCGGTGCGGCCTTTACGATTCCGGCGACGGTGGCGCTGGTCAACGACTACGCGGCGAGCGACGCCGAGCGCGGCGGGAACTTCGGCGTGTTCAACACCTTCCGGCTCATCGGCTTCGGCTTCGGGCCGATAATCGCCGGTGTCGTCATCACCGGCGGACTCTCCGCGAACGACGTGGTGACCTACCGGTTCGCCGGCATCGCGATATCCGGCTTCACCGCCGCCTTCGCCGTCGCCGTGCTGGGCGCTGTCGTGAGCTTCGCCCTCGTGTGGGCGCTGATTCAGGACCCGCCGCTCGATGCCGAGGCGGGCAAAGACCTCTCGATAGCGATTCTGGACCGGAGAGGGAAGGGGCTGGACCCGGTGTTCGTCCTCGGCGTCGGCACGTTCATGATGGCGACCACCATCGCGCTGTTTGCCACGCTCGAAGGCCCGATTCGAATGCGATTGGACGAGTCGACGCTGTTTTTCAGCGTCCAGTTTGCCGCCGTCGTCATCGCGAACGTCGTCTTTCAGGTGCCTATCGGTCGAGCGAGCGACCGCTTCGGCCGGCGACCGTTCATCGTCGCCGGGTTCGTCATCCTCGTCCCGTCGGTGTTCGTACAGGGTATCGTGACAGGCCCGTGGCTCATGCTTCTGGCGCGGTTCATTCAGGGCATCGCCGTCGCGCTCGTGTTCGCTCCATCGCTCGCACTCGCCGGTGATCTGGCCGGCGCGAGAGGGTCCGGGACGACGCTGTCTGTCCTGACAATGGCGTTCGGTCTCGGCGTCGCTATCGGGCCGCTGGCGTCGGGCCTGCTGTACAACGTCGGCTCGTTCAGTACGCCCTTTACTGCCGGTGCCGCGCTCGCGTTTGTCGGACTCGTTCTAACCTATACACAGGTCGAGGAGACGCTGAACCTCGGGCAAGAACCGGAGCAGCCAGTGCCCCAAGACTGAATCGGGGCCGCAGTCGGCTGCTCGGTCAGCACGCCACGGATGCCACTAACCGGAATAATTAGGATGTGTGACTCCATATAGTGGTATATGTTCACAGACCGCTCGGATGCGGCGCAACAGCTTGTAGCCGCGCTGCGCCGGCGGGATGTCGTCGCCGATGTCGTCGTCACGCTCGCACCGAACGGCATCCCCGTCGGCAACGTGGTCGCCGACGCGACCGGACTCCCGATGGATGTCATCGTCATACAACGTATACGGGCACCGAACCACCCGGAGTTGACTATCGGGGCCGTCGCGCCGGGCGGCTTTTCGTGGATCAACAGCCCGATGATGCGGTTTCTGGACGTGAACTGGGAGTACGTACAGGAGGCGAAGACGCATGCGAGCGACACTGTTGAGACGCGAGCCGTCGACTACGGCGAGACATGGGGGCCGCTCGACGTGGCTGGCAAACGGGTCCTGCTTGTCGACGACGGGATACCGACGGGCGCGGCGATGCGCGTCGCGACACAGCGCCTGCGGAAGGCGGGTGCCGACGATGTCGTCGCTGCCGCCCCCGTCGCACCACCGGACGTACTCGAGGAGGTACAGCGGTGGGCCGACGACGTCGTCGTCCCGCTGAAACCGGCGGCGTTTCAGGCCACCGCGGATTATTACGAGGAGTTCGAGAGCGTGACAGACGAGGAAGCGACGACGGCACTGTCTGATCTCGTCCGGCGACGGTCTGCGTAGGTCGTGATGTGCCGACTCAGACCAGCCGTTCGACCGTCTCTCGCACGGCTCGTGCAGCGGTCCGCACTTCCGGGAGACGGACGTACTCGCGTTTCGAGTGGGCGATGGCACCTATTTCGTCGCTCAGATCACCGGGGCCGAATACCACGGTCGGCCCGTTGCTCGCGAAATACGAAGCTTCCGTTGCGGCCCCGAACTGTCGAACCCCGCCGCCGCTTGCTTCCTGCAGCGTGCGGACCAGCGCCGCGTCGGTGTCGGTCGCGAACGCCTCGGGGAACGGCGTGTCCGGGCGGATGAGGTCCACAGAGAGTTCCATCGAGTCCGGGAGCCACTGTTCGAGGTGGGCCTGCAGGTCGGCACAGAACGACTCGCTGGTCTCCGGGGGGACGCTCCGGCGGTCGAACGTGATGGTGCACTGCGCCGGGACCTGATTGGTCGCCTCGCCGCCCTCTACCATCGACGGGGTGAGAATGGGGTGCCCAAGCGTCTCGTGTTCGCCGGGGCCTTTCTTTTCATCATAGCTTTCCATCGCCTGTAAGACCGGCGCGGCGGCCCGAATCGCGTTGTGACCGCTGCCGGGGTCGGCGGCGTGGGCGCTCTCGCCGTGGATGGTGACGGTTCCCTCGAACTGGCCGCGGGCGGCCGTACAGACGTCGAGGCCGGTCGGCTCGCCGACGATGTACCCGTCGGCGTCGATAGTGTCCGCGAGATGTGCGCCGCCGGTCTGTGTCGTCTCCTCGTCGGTAGAAATCGCCAGCGTGACCCGGCCGTTGTCGGGCGTCACGGTGAGGAACGCATCGAGAAGCGCCGCGAGCGGGCCTTTCGCGTCACAGGCACCGCGGCCACAGACGATGTCACCCTCTCCGTCGCCGCCGGTGCCATCGACAGCCTCGTCCACCCCCGGCGGCTCCGTTCGCCGCTCGTAGGGTAGATGTGGCGGGACAGTGTCGATGTGCGTGTTGAGCAGGATGTGGGTCCCGTCGTCATCGCCGCGTGACACGACGACATTGCCGAGGTCGTCTATCTCCGGGTATTCGCCGGCATCTTCGAGCGTGTCGACCAGTAGCGAGCGCATCTCGTCGACGCTCTCATGAGAGGGCGTCTCGACGGCCTGCCGGTGGAACGAGGGAATGTCGAACGCCATTACTGTTCCATACGGGTCACGTCCGCCAGCGTCTCGCGTTCCCGGACGACTCTCGTCTCGCCGCCCTCGAAGGCAACTTCGGCGGGCCGTGGCTGGGAGTGGAACTGATTCGCCAGTTCGTAGCCGTACGCGCCGGCGTTGCCGATGGCAAGCAGGTCGGTCCGCTCTGGCCGAGCGATAGGCCGGTCCGTGCAGAACACGTCGGCGCTCGTACAGCAGGGGCCGCCGACAGAGACGGGTTCGGCCTCGCGGTCCGGCGCGGTGACGTTCCGAATCGGGTGATATGAGCCGAACATCGCCGGTCGGATGAGCGTCGCTAGCGAGGCGTCGACACCAACGACTGTCGCTGCCGGCGTCTCCTTGACGGTGTTGACCTCTGTGAGGATACACTCGGCGTCAGCGACGACGTAGCGGCCGGGTTCGAGTTTGATCTGCGCGTCAAGGTCCCCGACCGCCTCGCGGACCTTCTCACCGACGATTTCCATATCCAGCGGCTCGACGTCCTCCCGGTACGGGACACCGAAGCCACCGCCGAAATCGACAAAGTCGAGGGCCGCGCCGTCGGCGATGACCTCCCGGCCCATGTCGGCCACCTTGGCGATGGCCCGGCAGTGGTCGTCTAAGTCGTCGTGGAGGACGCCGCTGCCGGCGTGGGCGTGGAGGCCGACGAGATCGAAGCGCTCGCGCACGTCGGCCGCGACTTCGGGTACTTCGTCGTAGGGGATACCGAACTTGGCGTCTTTGCCTGTCGCTACTTTCTCGTGGTGGCCCGTCCCGATGCCGGGATTGATTCGGATGGCGACCCGGCCATCGTAGCCCCGCTCTTCGAGGCGGTCAAAGGTGTCTCGCGCACCTGCTGTAATCGTCAGTCCGGGATTCTCGGCGGCCAGTTCGACGGCGTAATCGAGGTCGTGTTCGGGCGGATTGACGGCCGTATACTGGAGCGTGTTCGGATCTGCGCCGGCGTCGATGGCCCGCTGGAGTTCTCCCCAAGCCGCACATTCGATGTCGGCCCCAGTCTCCAGTAGCTTCGAGAGGACGGCCTGACCGGTGTGGGCCTTCGCGGCATACATGACGTGGGCATCAGGAAACGCCGCGGCGAATCGCTCGTAGTTCTCGGCGACGCGGCCGAGGTCAACGACGTACAGCGGCGTGCCGTGCTCGGCAGCCACCGCTTCGAGGCGTTCATGGTCCCAGTCCGCGAGGC
The DNA here is from genome assembly GCF_008729015.1 of Haloarcula sp. CBA1129. Lineage (NCBI taxonomy): Archaea > Methanobacteriati > Methanobacteriota > Halobacteria > Halobacteriales > Haloarculaceae > Haloarcula > Haloarcula sp. CBA1129. Next base: position 2,045,891 of record NZ_RKSM01000001.1, on the reverse strand, counting down.
GGCGGACTGGCGGCGAATCGTGGCTCATTGAGGAAACCACAGCGTCGGTGGCTAACAAGGGTTCCGCTTCAGGCCACTCGGGGAGGCGCTACCCCTCCGTTGGGACCGTCTCCATCGCGAGTCGCTCCCGGGACAGCGCGTATGTCGAACCCAGTAGCAGTCCGTACACCAGATGCGCCACGCCGACCGAGAGAATGACGAGGAAACTCCCGAGCATTCCCGGCAGCGGCACCAGCGGCTCCGGGAACGACTGGACGCCGAGCATATTCATCGAGAGCGGCAACAGAAGACCGGTCGAAACGAGCCCGATAGCGGCTGCGTACACGACCCCTGCGGCTACGCTCTCCGCCACGGAGGCTGTCTGCTCCCGCAGAATCGGCCGGGAGACGATGACCGCGAACACCAACCCGGCGACGGCGCTGTTCACTAGGTGAACGACCCACCCGCCGACGACTGTGGGCCACCCGTACAGCGCTCCGACGAACGGCATGAGGTTCGCCCCCGCGTGGAAGACGATTCCCATCCCGATGCCGGCGACAAGTCCACTCATCGCTCCAGTGACCCATTTGAACCGTATCAGATTCGCAACGCGAGTGCTGACGTGTTGCTGGCTCATGCGAACATATTTGACCCATGGTACCAAATACCAGCCGATAGTGTACTGCCGGTAATGTGGCCTTACATGTTCGCTGGCTGTGAGAATCAGGCATCAGTGTTTGTCTGAGGGGATGTCGAGCCGGCGGTTTTCGTTCGAAAACACTGCCTGCCGCTGCTCGCGGGTCACTCCGTTCCCGCTCGCGTATCGAGATTCTTCGCGTCGCTCAGAATCTCGCTACTCCACGGCTCACGACGTTCGCCGTTCCGTCGAGGAAGCTTCCCTCTGGTCGCTTCCTCGCTACTCCCGAAGCGCGTCTTCTCTCTCAGTCGCTTCCAGTGTCTCCTCCTCCACGTCGGTCGCCACGACGGCGGGCTTGTACGCGCCGCCGGGGATGAGGTCGTTCTCGCCGACCGAGGAATCGACGAACCGCTGGAACGCGCGCCGCTCCGGTGGCAGCTCGCCGTACAGCACCTCATCTTCCACGAGGTCGTACACCGGAATCCGCGGCGTCAGAAGCGTGTTCTCGCCCACAATCGACCCTTCGCCGACGACGAACCCGCTGGTGACGCGACAGCCAGCGCCCAGTGACACCTCGTCCTCGACGATGACCGGCGCGCTCTCGACCGGTTCGAGGACGCCGCCGATGAGCGTGTTCGCGCCGAGCTTGACGTTCTCGCCGATCTGGGCGCAGGAGCCGACGGTGTCACAGGAATCGACGAGCGTTCCGTCGCCGACATAGGCCCCGATGTTGACGAAGGAGGGCGACATCATGATGCAGTCCTCACCGAGGTATGCGCCCCGGCGGATGGTCGTGCCGTCCGGCGTGTTTCGTGTGCCGCGCTCGCCGAGGTCCGCTGTCTCTCGGAGCGGGAGCACGTCGTGGTAGTCGACGCCGCCGTACTCGCGAGCGCCGGTCTCGCGCAGGCCGAAGTTCAGGAGAATACCCTGCTTGACCCAAGCGTTTGCCTCCCACTCACCGCCGGACTTCTCCGCGGCGCGGACCTCGCCGGCTTCCAGTGCCGCGAGGAATTCATCAAGCACTGCACGGTGATCATCGGTCGCATCAGTCGCTGACAGGCCGTCCTGTTTCAGTTGCCAGAGGTCGTCGATATCGGCTTTGAGGCTCATACTACTCGGTTGCGATGCCGGGGGCTTACCTATCGGGGTTTCGGGACGGGTATGCTACCATATCACATTCTTCGAATGCCGTTCTTTCAGTCGGACCCGCGTCCGGGAATGTACCCGCATTCCTGACACATACTGATGCGTGGCGTCGTCACTTCGAATTCACTGGCACACCGCGGGCAGTCGGCCGCTGGCAGTTGTACGCGTTGGTTCGTAGCCATACACGGTATTCGATAATTCTAATATATAAGGCTAACCGTAATATCAAGAGAAGTATTCGAGTGTGTATTATGACATACTAGTTTTCAGGGACTGTCCATCTCACAGAGGGTGGCTTCTCAGCTCCGCTGTCCAGACGAGAAATCAGCGACTTCGCCACGTGGCTGACACACTCTCTGTGGTGCTTGCTCTCTCCTTCTCAGGCGTCCACTACGTCGCCAAACTCGTACCAGCCGGCGTCACGGCCGACGAGCCACGTCGCTGCATCGAGTGCACCGGCGGCGAACACGCCGCGGTCCTCGGCCCGATGGGAGAGCGAGAGGACTTCGTCGTTGCCGGCCAGCACGAGTTCGTGTTCGCCGCGAATGTCGCCGGCGCGGCGGGCGAACACGCCGATTTCGTCGTCTTCGCGCGGGGCGTGCCCTTCCCGGCCGTACACCGGCTCCACGTCGCGCTCTTCCTGAATCACGTTGAGGATACTATTGGCCGTCCCCGACGGGGCGTCGACCTTGCGGTTGTGGTGGGTCTCCATCAGTTCGAGGTCGTAGTCATCAAGCGTACCGACCGCCTCGCTGACGAGGCGCTGGAGGACCTGAATCCCCTGCGAGAAATTCGTTGCTTTCAACAGCGGAATCTCCTCGCTGGCGGCGCTTAGACGAGCCATCCCGTCCTCGTCGAAGCCGGTGGTCCCGACGACCATCGGGACGCCCGTCTCGACGCAGGCCTCGACGACGGCCAGCGTCCCTTCGGGAACGGCGAAGTCGATCACGACGTCGACATCGTACTCCCGGAGCGCTGCGGCGGCGTCCGTCGGATGGACGACCGGGACGCCGTCGACCGCGTCCGTGTCGCTCGTGGCGAAACCGACCACGACTTCGCTGTCGGTGGCGGCCTCGATGACGGCGCCACCCATCTGGCCGGTGACCCCGTTGACCGCCACCCGCGTCATCGCTCGGCCTCCGCGTACTCGTCTTCCAAGTCCTCGGTTTCGAGGGACGCCAGCACGTCGCGCAGATGGTCGAGGTGCTCGTCGGAGAGCCGTGTCAGCGGCGAGCGGAGATGTGCCGGGCCGTAGCCCCGGATTCGCATGGCTTCCTTGACCGGGATGGGGTTGGTCTCGACGAACATCGCGCGGAACAGTGGGCCGAGTTCGTGGTGAATCGCTCGCGCTCGCTCGAAGTCGCCGGACAGCGCCGCACCGACCATCGCGCAGGTGCGCTCCGGTTCAATGTTGGCTGAGACGGAGATACAGCCGGTTCCACCGACCGACAGCATCGGCAGCGTCATCCCGTCGTCGCCGGACAGCACCGCGAAGTCCTCGTCCCGGGTACGTTCGATGATCTCTGAAATCTGGTTCATGTCGCCGCTTGCGGCCTTGTAGGCACGGATGTTCGGGTGTGTCGCGAGTTCGGCCGCGGTATCCGGTTCGATGTTCTGGCCCGTTCGCGAGGGGACGTTGTACACTATCTGTGGCAGGTCGACGGCGTCAGCCAGCGTCGTGTAGTGGTCGATGAACCCCTGCTGTTCGGGCTTGTTGTAGTACGGCGAGATGAGCAACAGGGCGTCAGCGCCGGCGTCGGCGGAGCGCCGGGATAGCTCCAGTGCTTCCTTGGTGTTGTTCGACCCTGAGCCGGCGATAACCGGCACGTCGTCGACAGCATCGATGACCGCCTCGACGACCTCGATGTGTTCATCGTGTGAGAGCGTCGCCGACTCGCCGGTCGAGCCGACGGGAACAAGCCCGTCCACACCAGCGGATTCGAGCCGCTGGGCGTCTTCTCGGAGCGTTTCGAAGTCAATACTGCCGTCCTGATCGAACGGCGTGCACATCGCTGGGAACACGCCGCGGAAGTCGATATCTGTCATTGCTGTGTCTGTTATGTTGTTGGGTGGGGTGTCCGGTCTGTCGATACCTGAAAAGGCGGCCCGGGACGGGGTCGCTACGCCCGCAACGAGCCATCAGAAAGACTGCTTGCGTTTTGCTTTCGAGACGACGCGCTGGCTAGCGGTCAGCGGTCCCGGCGAAGTCGTGGCGCGTCGTCGCATATCTATTTGATCAACTGTGAGGGACTTATCGCTTGCGCTCTTGTCCGACGGTGCGTCCGGTGTAGACACCGGCTCAGCGACTGATCGACCGTGTGAGTGTAACGACAAACAGCGCAATGGTGAATCCGCCGATGAACGCTTCGATGGCAATAACGAAGCTCAGTAGTGTCCCAGCCGCCTCGGGAAGCCCAAGGATTATCGAAACGAAACTGACGATACTGAAAATGACGAACCCGAGCGGTCTCGTGTAGGTGATCGGGGCATCGAACCGCTCGCCGGAGACGTCGTGGCTGTACCCACACGTAGCCGTCATGATACACTCACGTCGCTCTGGACTCCGAGCACGACAACAAATACTCGGTGACGTTTACACCATCACGTCTGGCAGTGTTCTCGCTGAGGACGGACTGGCTGCCAGTCTGACACGCTCGGGCCGTTCTCCAAACCCCGAAAACCTATCCCAGTCCGGGAGAAAAATCAGGGTATGACTGTCTCACATCCGGGACAACGCGTGGCCGTACTGGCCGACGCGCAAAACCTCTATCACACTGCCCGGAGTCTTTACTCGCGAAACATCGACTACGAGGCACTACTGCAAGAGGCCGTTGACGACCGTGAACTGACCCGCGCTATCGCCTACGTCATCCGCGCGGATTCGCCAGAGGAAGAGTCGTTTTTCGAAGCGCTCGTCGACATCGGCTTCGAGACGCGCATCAAGGACATCAAGACATTTCAGGACGGATCGAAGAAGGCCGACTGGGATGTCGGGATGAGTCTCGATGCGGTCTCGCTGGCGAATCACGTCGATACGGTGGTGCTCTGTACCGGCGACGGCGACTTCGCTCGTGTGTGTCGCTATCTCCGCCACGAGGGCTGTCGCGTCGAGGCGATGGGCTTCGAGGAGTCGTCCTCCGAAGACCTCAAAGCGGCCGTTGACGGGTTTATCGACATGAGCGACGACTCCGATCGATTCCTGCTATAGCCGACCCAGTGTGTGGGCGGTCACACCGTCGCTGTGCCAATCACGAACATAGCTTCCTGCGGTTCGACGGGCTCACCGCTCCTTGTTTCTGGGTTGCCATCGAAGGAAAAGACTCTCTCAGCGATTAGACCGGACGACCGTCTTCTGACGTTCCAACGAGGAGGGCCCCGGCGGCCAACCCCAGTGCAGCTAGCGCTCCGGCAGCGGCCGGGATGCCGATGTTGATTGCCCCTGTACCAAGGATGAGTACAGTGCTTATCACCAGCAGCGCAGCGCCCAGAATAACTTTTCGCGTGTCTGTAGCCATATCACCAGTCACTTGGAAGTCATCCGGTATAAATTTCCCCAAAACCGACGGGGAAAGTATGTTACAAGGAAGCAATGACCATAGTCTCCGGAGAGACACCGCCGCTCCGGCCCGGTAGAACGATCTCTCGGGCCCACCTGCATAACTGAAGCAGCACATACATCCCCTCGTAGTGCCCTCCACCAGTTGGGTCACAGAGACGGCGTGTTGCCATGTGTTGAGGAGTGTCGGACACCCTCGCGACTGCTCGTCACGGAACAGGCGCGAGACGGAGACCCACCGCAGTTCTAGATGACGTGGTCGGATCTCTGACCGCGGATCGGATACAGAGGCACACGCCCCGTGGACTCGGGCCGGGGCGACTGACGGAGCGAACCAACGGCATTCCGGTTCGGGATTCCGTCACCCATAGGGCCGGACCGTTGATTCCGGAACGGATTGGGGGAGTGGCATTCACCATCGCCACACGATTTCGGCCGGCCGTGGTTCGGGCAGCCACAGTCGGACCTACGATTCGTTTCAGCGTGTTTCGGACGGCAGGACGGACAGACCGAAAGGCGGTTTATCACCCGGCATCGAACAGGAGCAATGAGTGACAACGAGCTCCGCGGGCTCCGTCGTGCGGCCGACTACCAGTTCGGCGGTGGTGGCGGGACTGCGCTGTTTGCAGGTCCTGACGCCCTCGATGTAACACATACCAGTTCCGGCCGTCCGCGGCAGATCCATACCACGGACGGCCGCGTCGCCACGTACGGTGACGACGGACGTTTTCGACTCGGGCTTGCCGGCGGGAACCGACTCCTCGATGCGTTCGACGCGTCGCGACACCGCGTTGTCGTCGGCGACGAGAGCGAGCCGTTCATCCGCGAGGGCCGCAACGCCTTCGCGAAGTTCGTCCAGTCCGCCGACAGCGAACTCCGCCCGGGCGACGAAGCCCTCGTCGTCCACGAGGACGGCTATCTGCTCGCCGTCGGCCGCGCGGAACTGCCCGGCAGCGGTATGGACGACTTCGAGACGGGCATGGCCGTGAAGGTTCGACAGGGCGCTGAGGACTGACAGAAAGCACTTATCGCTTCCTCCGAGACGAGCGATACGCACCGCCGAACGCTTCTCGCTGCGATTGCCCTCTTTCCAATCGCGGGCTGTTCCGCTCCCGGTGGTGACGCCTCGACAGCGAGGGAAGCGTCGACGCCCACCGCCACGACATCACAAGGAGCGACAACCCCGACGGTGACACCGCCCCCAGACGACCCGATTCTGTTCGTCGTCCACAACCCCACGGACAGCGAACTGACTGTCACGATCACCCTTACGCACGATGGGACCGCGCTGGTTGATGAGACGGTGACGCTGGCGGCCGACGAAGCCGTGGAGTACGACCCAGACATCCACGCGCCCGGGGAGTACACGCTAACCGTCGCTGTCGACGGCGGCCTGACGCGGACCAGTGACCTCAGTATCGAACGGTTCGACGTTGGGGCGGGGTCGAACCACTACGTAGAAATTTACCCGGACGAGATCCAGATATTCTGGGAGGAGTAGTCACAGCACCAGTCCGGACTGCAAGAGCCAGACTAACACTGTTACCGTCACCGCACTGGCGACGGTCGTCAGGAACACCGTCGCGCTGACGAGTTCGCTCGGCGAGTCTGCTCCGGCCCCGTGACTGAACGCGCCGACGAGGATGATGGTCGTCACGCCGGTCGGCGTCGCAAGCAGCAGGACGACCACTCGCGCGACCGTCTGGTTCTGGAAGCCGACCGCGAGCACCGCGGCGAACGCGAGCACTGGGGCCAACAGGAGCTTCATCACGCTGGCGATACTGACCGACCGGAAATCGCTGTTCCCGTCGACGTTCGATAGCTGGATGCCGAGGATGAGCAACATTACCGGAATCGAGGCGTTGCCCAGCAGTTCGAGCGTCTGCATCACCGTCGAGTCCACGGGCGGCACCGCGCCAAGCCAGCGAAGGCCGAGCGCGGCGACGACGGCGTAGACGAGGGGAACACCGAACACGCGGCGCATATCAGCGAGCGGGCTGCCGCCGCTGCCTCGGGCGGCGATGTAGATCCCGAGCGTGTAGAGCAACACGCCCTGCAACGCGGTCACGAGAACGGCCGTACTGCGCCCTGTCGCACCGAAGGCGAAATCAGCCAGCGGAATACCGTAGTTGCCCGTGTTCGGGAAGATAGAGACGAGGACGAACGCACCGAGAATCGGTTCCGAGTGCCCCGTGAGGCGACCGACGCCCTCCGCGATGAGGAGCATCGCCGCGGTGAACAGGACGACGGCGAGAACGACGCTCAAAATCGTGTCGCCGGCCAGCGTCGACGTGGTCAGGCTGTGGACGACGAGCGCGGGCGCGAGGACGTACACCGTGATGGTGTTGAGCGCGTCGGGGTCGGTGCCTTTCACCCGACCGAGCGCGAAGCCGGCCACAGCCACGACGACGACTGGAAGGATCGCCGTGGCGAAGATGGACAGCAGTGACACGGCGGGAATGGTCGGGCGAGCCTTAGAATCGTTACGAAGCTGTGGGAGCGTGCCGGTTTCGGCCCCACGACCCGCCCGTTCCGCGCCAAGCGTCGGCCCGAGCCCGGGTCGCTACGCTTTTCTGCCCTGCCCCGCCAGTCCTACGTATGTTTGGCGGAGGCGGCGGGATGAACCCGCGCAAGATGAAGCAGATGATGGAACAGATGGGCATCGACATGGAGGACATCGATGCGCAGGAAGTAATTATTCGCACCCCGGACGAGGAGCTCGTCTTCGACGATGCGGAGGTCCAGCTGATGGAAGCGCAGGGCCAGAAAACGTATCAGGTCGTCGGTGAGCCAGAGAGCCGCGAACTCGGCTCCGGTGAGAGCTCGGCCGCGACGGCTGACGACACCGACGAGACCGCCAGCGACTCCGGCGTCGACGAGGACGACGTCGAACTCGTCGCCATGCGGGCCGGCGTCGACGAGGACACAGCAAGAGAGGCACTCGAAGCCAACGACGGCGACCTCGCTGACGCGGTCGACGAACTGGAGTAACGTGGCGTACCTCTTCGTCCACGAGGACCGCGAGTACCTGCTGGACCCCGGCGAGCGCTTCGAGTCTGACCTCGGCATTCTGGAGGTCCCCGAAGACGTGGAACCGGGCGATGTCGTCGAGACGCATCTGGGCACCGGCTTCACCGTCCGCCGACTTCGCGGCCCGGACCTGTTCACGCATCTCGAACGCACCGGCGCACCGATGATGCCCCGCGACGTGGGGCTGGTCGTCGGCAAGACCGGCGTGGCAGCGGCGGACCGCGTCCTCGACGCTGGTACCGGAACGGGCATCCTCAGCGCGTATATGGGCCGCATCGGCGCTGACGTGGTGACCTACGAGCAAGACCCCGAGTTCGCCGAGGTCGCGCGCCAGAACATGGAAATCGCCGGCGTCGCGGACACCGTCGAGGTCCGAACCGGTGATATCACCGACGACCTCGACGACCTCTCGGGCTTTGACGTGCTGACCCTCGATACAGCGGACGCCCCGACTGTGGTCGAGCGAACGCCCACGCTGCTGGACCGCGGCGGGTCGCTTGCGGTGTACTCCCCGTTCGTGGAGAACACGCGCGAGGTCGTCGAGACAGCCACCGAGGTCGGCCTTGACGGCGTCGAAACGCTTGACACCATCCAGCGGGAGATGGACTTTGACGACCGCGGCTCCCGACCCTCGACCGGCGGCGTCGGCCATACCGGCTACCTGACGTTCGCGCGGCGGCCCTGACAGTTTCTGTCTTCCCGCCGAACCCCTGTTGTTGGGGTCGACTTTAAACATGTAGTAGCACGTACACTGTATCGTATGAGCGAATCAGAAACGCCGATGGAGACGACAACTTGGCCAGACCTCGCAATCGGGCTCTATGACCGCTTGACCGGGCGCAATGCCGAGATAACGTATGACTTCGAGGACATGGAAGTCGATGTCCCGAGCAAGGCCGGCGAGGACGCCGAACACGCTCGCTGGCGGGTCGATGGGACGCTGACCATCACGACACGCGATAACGACTGACAGTGGTCACCACGGCGGAGGCGGTCGGTGATCTGTTCGACCTGATCGAGCGAAAGCCGGACCTCCTCGTCGACGCCGACCTGACCGTCGAGCGGGACGGAGTCGCGTTCACCATCCGCGGGTACGACGACCTCGTCGCCGTCGACCTGCCGTCGCTCGGGGCGGCGTTTTCCCTCTGGCGGGACCGACCGGTCGAGGGACGGAGCGTGGCCGGGGCACTGGCTGCTGCCGGACTGACGGCTGAGATCCGCGTTCGCGGCGCGCCCGTCGCCCGCCTCGGTGCGGACGCCGTCCCGAGTTCGCTCGCCAACCGACTCGGGCTCGGCCCGGTCGAACTGTTCCTCGACGGACTGCTGCTGGCGCTTACGCCACGGCGCGGATGAGGGCCAGCAGTTCAGATCGGTAGTCCGACGGCGTCCGCTGGAGTGGTTCCGGCGGATTCTCAATCTCAAGCAGTGACGACAGCGACTGGTCCGGATACGCCCCGGCGGCGATGCGGAACCCGTCGCTGTGCCAGACGCCGACCCAGCCGGTAATCGCCAGCGTCACGTCGATTGCGTCGAGATAGAGTTCAGCACTGTAGGTCCGGAGTCGCGCCCGGTCGCCGCTGTCAACGCGGACCCGCTCTCTCCGTCCGCGTTCGATAGACTCGAACCCTCTGTCGGCCAGTTCGTCGGCAAAGGCCGACTGCGCCTCCGAACGGACCGTCGGAAGAATCATTGCCGGCCCGATGCCCGGTGCCAGCGACGGCGTAAACGACAGCGCGGTCGCGAAAAAGAACCGCCACTGATTGTCGAACCCGACCGCATCCCGGACGGCCTCGCGTGTCTCGGCGGCGTCGTACACCTTCGTTGCCCCCTCGACGCGGGCTGTCGGTAACTCGAAGACGGTCTCGACGCTTTCGTCGACGAGCTCCCAGCCGCCGTCGCGCAACCGGTCGGTGGGCACGTCCGGGAACGCGGGATCAGTGGGCACGGGCTGGCCTCAGTGGTCGTCCTCTCGCCACTTGTGTTCGCACTCGGTGCAGGTGAAAAAGCGCGTCTCGGACTCGTCGGCCGCGCGGATCTGCTTCATCTCGTAGAAGGCCCGCTCGTTGCCACACTCGGGACAGCGAGCACCCGTCGTCGGTCCCATGTCTTCGGCATCGACTTCGGAGGTGTCGACGACTTCCGACTCCTCTTGGCCCTGCGTAGTGACGGCCATCTCCTGTTCGGTCTCGGCGTTTCGAGCCTTCTCGTAGCCGCAACTGCCACAGACCCAGCGCTCGTCGTCCGTTTTCATCATCGAACCGCATTCGTCGCAAAACTCCATTGTAGTACCACCGTTTGCTTGCCGACCGTGTTAAACGCCCGGTTTCGCCCGGCCCGTTCTGTGTCGTGCGGACCGAGCGCCGGGACAGGGCTCGGACCGTCTCAGTCGTTGCGAACCCACGCGGAGCAGGCTTCCATATCGTCCATGACCTCGCCGTGGAACGAACAGTACGGCTCGATGTCGCCGTCCTGCATCACGTACTCGAAATGCCGGCAGTTCCCGCAGTAGGTGTCCGGTTCGCCCTGATGGACCGCCGTCTCCGTAATCGCATCGTGGCCCGTCGTCGCCGTCCCGCCGTCGGTCGACGGCGATGCTTCCGGGCCGGCCGCAGCTATTTTCGGGTCGAGCGCGTTCTCGGAGGGGCCGGTCCGGTCCGGTCCACGCGATGCGGTGTTTTGCTGACTGGCGTTCGTCTGGCGGTCCGACTGTCGCTCGGTCGCTGTGCCGCTGTCAGATTGCCGCTGGGACCGCGTGCTGCGGTCAGACTGCGTGTCGGCTGTCTGTCGCCGATGGCGGCTGTTGGCCCTGTGCGTATCGCCCGAGCGCTGTCCGTTTCCGCCGTCGCTGACAGCGCCCTCGTCACCGGTGCCCGGGCGATTCGTCTGTGTCTCGACTGTGCCGTCCGGGTCCCGTCCGAAAAACCCGATGCCGCCCAGCCCCGGGAGCGTCCGGGCTTCCTCGACGAGGCGAATCGTCCCTTCTTCGGTCACTTCCATGCGTGCCGTCCCGCCGGGTTCGTTCCGCGTCTTGAATGTCGCGAGCGACGCGAACAAGCACCAAAACGCCGTCACGATACCAGCGAAGTAGACGACCCCAGTAAGCAGTGCCAGCAGCGGGTCGCTACTGGTCCAACTGTAGGGGTACAGCGACTGGAACAGCCAGACACCCACCGCTGCGACGCCCGTACCGCCGAGGGCAGTCAGCCGGATTCGACGACTGGCCGGCAACACTGCGAACACGCCGAGGATGACCGACGGCAATCCGAGCCCAGCGACGATGCCGGCGATTCGCCTAGCTGCGTAGGCGTCCAGCCCGTACCTGTTGCCGACGCCGGTCGTTGCGAGCGCGATTGCCCCGATGAGTCCGACAGTACCCACGAGAAACAGTGCTGTCCCGACGAGTTGCTGGCGACGCGACGCGACGCGCCCAACCTCCCCTTCGTACACGTCGGTGAGACTAGTCATGCAGTATACTACTGCTACATCAGATAAAACTACCCGTCAGACATATGCATGACGCGGGCACGCGCGTATCTGGTCTGATAGACACGCGAGCCGTTCCGAAAGCACTAATCGGACCCACGAGCACAGTTCGGGTATGAGCGACGACGAAAGCGAGGACGCGGAGGAGCCGGCTGTCGAACTCGGTGATGGACCCGACGTTGCCGGTGCGCCGCTGGCCCGCGTCTCGGCGCGGCTCACTTGGGGCATCGAACACAGCACTATCGTCGAGCGAGAGAGCGACACGACTGTTCGGACGCCCGACGGCCCACAGGAACTCGCGTCGGTTCTGGCGGACGTCGACGTGCCGTACTTCGCCGACCGTCACGAGTTCGAAGACGCGGTTCGAGAGGTCATCGGGACCGGTCCCGTTCCGACCGAGTAAGCTGCGTAGCGGACTTTTGTCTGGCTGGACACATCATCTGGGCCAGCAGCGGTCCGTTTGACGACATGGCCTGTGTGGCACTGCTGTCTACGCGGCATTCCGCCATCGTATTTGAACCGCAGGGTTTGATACCGTTTGTTGTGGAGACAGCGTATGTTCCGTAGGAGGGGGATGTCTTGGAAAGAGGGAACCGGGTTCGCTATCTGGGGACTCGGGGTCATCATCGTTCTCCGGACCCTGTACGATGTATTCGGCGTGGCGGGGCGCGAATTAGCTATCGTGGCCGTTGTCCTGTTCTTTGGCTCGTTCTACGGCGTGTTCATGCCAGTCTGGCGGCGGTTCTCAGCGGAGTGACACACGGGAAAAAACGCCTGTACAGACACAGCAGCGTCACCGTATCGACGCAGTACGACCCGCTGTCGCAGTGTCACAGCACAACAGTTTGCTACCGCATGTTTTCGAGCGCACACACCGTGTCGGAGATAATCCATTCCGTCTCACAGTCGGCGTGCTCGATACTGAGCGCGTTGAAGGTCTCTCGTCCGTCATCGACCGTTATTTCGAACGCTCGGCTACGAAGCGACTCGGGATGGGGACTCGGTGGGGACACACATCTCCCTCATAGAGTGGGACCGATAAACGAGTCGATTCGCCGCGACAGACCCATTACGGGCCGATTGGCCGCCGTCTGGCGATTGGTTACGAATCGCCTGAGTCGCTCATCTCGGCTTTGCCGCGGCGCTTGCCGAACAGGTACGCGGCCACGATGAGTGCGAGGGGAACGACGAGGAACAGCCCCATCATGATGAGGACAATGACTAATTCAGTGGTTCCGGGCATCCCGGGGAACAGGAGGAGGGCCATATCGTCGCTTCATCGTCCTGCCCAAAAAATCCCTCTGCAAGCGAGCTCCGGGACTGGTTCCCGAGGTGCCCGGCTCAGACGTGTGGTTCCGGCAGCAGGTCGTCGAACGCTTGCGAGTCCAGCCACTCACAGAGCCTGACGAGCTGTTCGGTTGCGGCTTCGAACATCTCCGCGCCCTTCTCGCCCGTGGCGTCGGTCTGGTCGCCCAGAACGCCATTGGCGGTGTTGTCGGCGGCGTCATAGAAGGTCCGCGAGCCGAACTTCTCCGTATTCGCCGCCTCGACGCTCGGGATTCCGCCGTCCCGTGCGTCTTCGAGGCGGTCGTCGTGAACGAGCTCGGAGCGCAGATGTTGGATCATGGCCGTCTCCTTCGGGCCGCCGTGTGGCCCGTTCTGTTCGAACAAGTCGTCCACGAGGTCAGGGATGCTCTCGTCCCACATCCACTCGATGGCGTACAGGACTTCGTCGTCCCGGAGCCGACGGCCGACCTCCCGGAGGTGCTCGACGTTCCCGCCGTGGGCGTTCACGTAGATGACCCGGTCGATGCCGTGGTAGGCCAGATTCCGGGTGAACGACTCGACGTAGTCGCGAAACACCGGCGCGTCGACCCACATCGTGCCGTGGAACTGTCTGTGATGGGGGCTCACGCCGACGTTGATCGTCGGGGTGCAGAGATAGCCCGTTCGGTCAGCGACCTCTCGTGCAAAGGCCTCGGCGATGAGGTGGTCCGTTCCCTCGGGGAGATGCGGTCCGTGTTGCTCGGTCGACCCGAGCGGGACGAGCGCCAGCGACTCCGTCTCGAAATAGTCGCCGAGGTCCGGCCAAGTCTCGTCGGCAAGGTACATACACGTGCTGGTGACGGGTGCGCCTTGAATCTGTGCCTCGGCCTGCCCTCGCGATGGGATTCAGGGCGGGAAGACGGGCTCAGTCGAACAGTTCGTACACGCGAGCCTCGTATGGCGCGAGCGTCACCGTTTCCGGGTCCGGATTGTCGCGGTCGTAATTGCTCTCTAACAGCGTCATATCGGCATACTCGACTGGAAGGTCGAACGTCTCCGTCACGTCATCGAAGTGCAAAACGACGAGGATTCGCTCTGGGCCCGAATCCGTCGACAGCGACCGCGTGTAGGCGAAAACGGTCTCGTGGTCGGGGAGCAGGTCGGTGTAGTCCCCATACACCAGCACGTCCCTGTCGGAGCGCAACTGAATGAGTCGACGGTAGTAGTTATAGACGGAACCCGCATCGGCTCGCTGCTCGGCGGCATTGATATCCCTGTAGTTCGAATTGACCTGAATCCATGGGTCACCGTCGGTGAAGCCGGCGTGTTGCGAGTCGTCCCACTGCATCGGCGTTCGAGCGTTATCGCGGGTCCGGTAGCCGACGATGTCTTTCACGTCGTCGTAACTCTCGACGTCGTCCCGGTCGAGGAGCTCCCGTGCGTGGTTGATGGCGTCCACGTCGCGGAGGTCGCCCATCGTGTCCCAGTCGGCGTTTGTCATCCCGAGTTCCTGCCCTTGGTAGATGTAGGGGGTGCCACGGAGCGTGAGGATGAGCGTCCCGAGCAGTTTCGCGGATTCACGACGGGAGTTCTCTGGGTCGCCGTATCGGGAGACGCTTCGGGGCTGGTCGTGGTTCTCCCAGTACAGCGTGTTCCAGCCGTCGGCCGCCAGCCCGTCCTGCCAGCGGTCGATGATACGCTTCAGTTCCGGCAGACTCCAGTCGCCAACCGACCATCGCTCGCCGTCGGCATAATCGAGTTTCGTGTGCTGGAAGTGAAACGCCATATCAAGCGGGCCGTCCGCGCCGGCGTACTCGCGGGCCGACTCGACGGTGAGCTGTGGCATCTCCCCGACGGTCATCACGTCGTAGTTCGACAGCACCGCCTCGTCCATCGCGTCGAGATACGACAGCATCTCCGGTCCGTTAATGAACTGTTCGGACCCGACCCACTCGCTGTCCGGGTCGCCGTCGGGCAGCCCCTCGACTTTCGACAGGAGATTAATCACGTCCATCCGGAAGCCGTCGATGCCCTTCTCCAGCCACCACTCGATAGTGTCGAAGATGTCCTGACGGACGGATTCGTTGCGCCAGTTCAAATCCGGCTGGGTGGTGTCGTACAGGTGAAGGAAGTACTCGTCGCGCTCCTCGTCGTACTCCCAAGCGGAGCCACCGAAGAACGACTCCCAGTTGTTCGGAGGCGTTGGCTCGCCGTTCTCGTCTGTTCCGCCCTCGCGCCAGATGTAGTAGTCCTCGTACTCCGGGTCGCGCTGGCGGGATTTCCGGAACCACTCGTGTTGGTCCGACGTGTGATTGACCACGAGGTCCATAACGAGTCGCATATCCCGGGCGTGGACCTCCTCCAGCAGCGCTTCCCAGTCGGCCATCGTTCCGAACTCGTCGTAGATGGCCTGATAATCGCTGATGTCGTAGCCGTTGTCCTTCTGGGGGGAGTCATACACCGGGTTGAGCCAGATGACATCGACGCCGAGATCAGCGACGTAATCCAGCCGCTCGATGATGCCCTGTATGTCACCGACGCCATCGCCGTCGCTGTCGTTGAAGCTCCGGGGATAGATCTGGTAGACGACTGCCTCTTTCCACCAGGCGCGCTCTGCGGTCATACAGAGGGGTAGCCTGACGCGTTGCTTAAATCCACGGGTTCATACAACACCCGTTGTAAATCTCTCACCAGCGCCGAGTAAAGGTAGCCCAGTACCGCTACAGTTCCAGCACCGTGTGTCGTGGCAGTTCGAGATCGTAACCGACTGCCGAAACCGTCTCAGTCGGCCAGTTGCCGGTCTCAGACAGCAGTTCGATGTCGTCGGCCGAGACGCGATACGTGTCCTCGCTCTTCGTGCCGGCGATAGTCGGGTTCCAAGCGTACCCATGCGGTAACGCGACCCCGGCCGCGTGTCCGGGCGTGGCGATCCATTCACGGCCGGCGAAGCCCGTCGCACCGCCCTGATGATGGTTCTCCCACTCGCCTTCCCAGCCGACCTCGGCGTAGGCGTTCTGGATCGCGTCGAACACCTCGCCCGCTGTGCCGCCATCCCGCCCGACTACCTGTGTCGCAGCCAGCGCAGTGGTCTCGACGCGGGCAGCCTTGTGAGTTCGCTCCATGAGCCACTCCGGCGGGTCGAACGCGACTGCACGGGTGGCGCTGACGTGGAGGCCGTTCCGCTGGACGGTCACCGAGATGAGCGCATAGTCGCCGAGTTCGGTGTCTGTTGGGGTGTAGTGCCGGTAAGACTGTGCCCGCTCGGCGCTGCCAACGAGCACGACTGGTGTGGCGATCCCCCGGCCTTCGAGTTTCTGTCGAAGCACCGCAGTCACGTCGAGTTCTGTGTGGGACGGCTCGACGTTCCGTGCGACGGCTTCGACTGCGTCAGCCGTGTCCCGCGCGAGGTCACGACACTGCTCGATTTGGGTCTCGGTCAGCGGCTGCCGGAGCTGTGTGGCGTCGACTGATTCGAAGCCGGCGATATCGAAATCGGCGGCCGCTGGGGTTGGACTCGCTTCGGCGACGGCGTCAGCCAGCGACTGTGCGTGCCAGTCGAACGTCTCGACGGGCACGTCGCTGTCGAGTTCCTCGTCGCGGAGCCGCGGCGCTTCGATGTTGTCGGTGACGACCCGTATCTCGTCGCCGTCGTAGCCCGCGGCGGCGACGCCGACGCCGACCTCCCGGTCAACGACGTTGTCGCCACCCCCAGTGAGCCACGCGAAAGAGTTCGGTCGGGCGAACCAGACGGCTTCGAGTCCCGCTGTCCGGAGGTACTGGTCGAGACGGTCTGTGAGCGTCATACCCAGATATGCCTTCGACCCCTAGTAAAAACCAAGGACACCACGCGGCAACAGGACTGCCGCCACATCCCGCACAGCGGCAACTACGCCACACACCGGTCACTACTATCGCGTTCGGCTCCGACTCACTCCGCGATGCCGGTATCCGGTTCCCGAGACTGGAGCAGCGAGTACATGACCGACTGGAAGGCGTCGCTGTCGACGGACTCCACGACGTGTGTGTTCGCGTCCCCGTCGGTCACGCCGTTGACATCGACGCTGGTATACCCGCGGGTGAGTCCTTCGCGGTCATCGACCGCGACGTGATACGTCGACACGTCCTCGCGGAGTTCCGGATACGCAAGCAATGCGGCGGTGACGCTGTCCGGGAGTGCTGTCCATCCGCGGTCGTCGGGACTCTCGCTGTTGAACGCCCGGGCCTGTTCGGTCACCGACTCGAAAAACGACGCCAGCTCAGTGTCGAACGCCGATACCGCCTCGAACTCCGACGGTCCGAACACTGTGTCCTGAAGGCACACGCCCCAGTCGACGAGCGTCACCTCGAAGGCGTCGAACACGCGCTTGGCAGCATCGGGGTCGACCCACAGATTGAACTCCGCGGCGGGGGTGACGTTCCCCTCACAGTTGACGTTCCCGCCCATCACCCACACTTCATCGACGAGGTCTGGCAGGTCTGGCTCGCGGGCGTACGCCAGCGCCAGATTGGTCAGCGGTCCGATGCAGAGCAGCGTGATCTCGCCCGGGGCCGCCCGACAGCGGTCGACAATCTCGTCGGGGCCAAAGCCTGCTGCCGACTCGATGCCGGTGTCGGGGAACACGTCCCCGCCGAGGCCGTCCTCGCCGTGAATGTACGTCGCGTGTTCGAACTCCTTGAGGAGGGGCTGTCTCGCCCCTTCGTAGACGGGTACGTCGAGCGAATCGGCGAGTTTGAGCGTGTATTTCGCGTTCTCGACTTCCCGGTCGAAGGGGACGTTGCCGGCTACAACCGTGATGGCTTCGACGGTAACTCGGTCGCTGAGACAGGAAAGCAAAATCGCCTGTGTGTCGTCGCCCGCGGTGTCCGTATCGATGATGACGCGTCGCATACCCCCTCGTCGGAGGGCACATACAAATGATGCCGGGCTACAAACTGTGCCATATCTACAGATTCGCCACGCAACACCGACAGGTGAAGGCCGGGCGACGTTGTCAGCGACTCGGCGTTACACCATTTCGAGGCGGTGGCCGCTGTCGTCACCGAGCGATTCGTACACGATGCGTGCGGCGGCGATGTCCTGAATCGCGAGCCCGGTCGAGTCGAAGACGGTAATCCCGGACAGGTCCTCGCGACCCGGCGCGTTCCCGACGACGATTTCGCCGAGTTCGGCGTCGATATCCGACTCGTCGATCTCGCCCGTGCTCCAAGGGACGTTTATCTCGCCGGAGTGAGTCGTCTGCTCGAAGTCGTCGATGACGAGGGTCGCCTCGCGGATGACCTCGGTGTGGAGTTCCTGCTTTCCTTCGGCGTCGGCACCCATGGCGTTGACGTGCGTGTGCTCCCCGAGATCGTCGAGCGTGACGATGGGGTCCTCGACCGGCGTGACCGTCGACAGGACGTCACACTGGGCCGCCTCGGAAATCGTCCCGGCTCGTACGTCGAACTCGTCGCCGAAGGTGTCGATGAAGCGCTGAACACGGTCGTCGTCGAGGTCGCTGACGACGACGGTCTCTATTGGTCGGACCTGCGAGATGGCCTCCAGTTGCGTATAGGACTGGACGCCGGCCCCGATGATGCCGAGCGAGGACGCGTCCTCGACGGCGAGGTGGTCCGTCGCCACGGCCGCGGCCGCACCGGTTCGTTTCATCGTCAGCGTCGTGGCGTCCATCACGGCAAGCGGGAAACCGCTCTCGGGGTCCGTGTACACGAGCGTTCCCATCACCGTCGGCAGGTCGAACTCGTCGGGGTTGTCCGGGTGAACGTTTACCCACTTGATGCCCGACGCCTCCCAGTCGTCCGTTTCGAGGTAGGCCGGCATCGACCGGAAGTCGCCGTTGTGCTGTGGCAGGTCGATGTATGACTTCGGCGGCATCTGCGCTGTGTCGTTTTCGTATGCGGCGAACGCGGCCTCGATGGCCGGAACGAGGTCCGCCATCTCGACGGCCGCCTCGATGTCCGTACTGGGGACGATAGTCGTCTGGTTGTGCTGTCGTGCTGTCGAATATAGTGAGTTGCTCATATGCTTCGAATTCGGTATCTCGATTTAGTTGATCGCGCTATACTGGCTCAGCGTCCGTCTCGGCTCTCGTTGGCAATCCTAGAACGACCCCTGTGACAGCGTCTCGAGATGGGTGACGCGGCCGCGGTGCTCGGCATCGTCGAACGACTCGACCTTCGCGAGAACGCGACAGCCGACCATGTCTGCCTCACCGTTCTCGAAGTAGAGGCGAGTCTCGCCGACCAGTGCGAGCAACTCTCCGGATTCCTCGTCGAGTTCCGTGACGTACACCTCGATCTCCTCGCCTGCCTCGAACGTCGGCGTGGTTGTCCTGAAGGTCATCCCCGTCAGGAACTTACTGAACATGCTCATACACGGCTCACATCCTTGGATTTGCGGTCAGTGGTGTATTCGAGCCCGAAGCCGGTCAGTGCACAGAGCAGGAACACGCCGAACAGGAACCAGCCGTGGAAGACGTACGGCCATACCTGCACGGGGTTGACGACCATTGCATCAGTGAACCACTCGTACTGGCTCGGAAGGCCCTGTAGCGTCGCAAAGCCGATGAGCACGCCGCCGCCCCACGGGAAGATGTACCCGAGAGCCGAGGTGTTCGCGTCGAGGATATTCGCCCGGCGGTAGCTGTTGATGTTGTACCGCTGGCCGATGCGGGCGATGTACGGCGCAATCGCGATCTCCGCCGCCGTGTTGATCGTGATCATCGAATTGACGAGGGCGGTACCGACCACCATCGTCGTTTCGGCCCTCCGGACGCCCGTTGCGACGTGTTCCAAGAGCCACTCCTGTATCGCTTCGAAGCCACCGCCACGGATCATGATCTCTGACCCGGCGACGATGAGCAACACGAGCACGATCAGCGGGAAGAACCCGGCTGCACCGTTGTAGATCGACCCGGTGACGCCGGCGTTTTGCGGCGCGACCACTTCTGCAATGGGGAGCGAGCCGGCCCAGCTTGCGGCCGCCGACGTTTCGGGAACTTTGAACAGCAACACCTCACTCAGCGGTGCGAGATCGAAGACGACGTTGAAGACAACCGCAACGATGAGTCCCCACGAAATGGCTTCGACGATGTGGCGGCCCATGACTGCCGTCACGATGACGACGAGCATGGAGATGAGATGCAACAGTCCCGCTGGCTCGCTGTTCTGGACGAACA
Organism: Haloarcula sp. CBA1129; assembly: GCF_008729015.1. Taxonomy (NCBI): domain Archaea; kingdom Methanobacteriati; phylum Methanobacteriota; class Halobacteria; order Halobacteriales; family Haloarculaceae; genus Haloarcula; species Haloarcula sp. CBA1129. The sequence goes on along the minus strand of NZ_RKSM01000001.1, from coordinate 2,025,619 downwards.
GGTCCTGTGCCTGCTGGGAGATGTCCAGTCCGGCCATCGCGTTGCCGGCGAAGACGTACGCCGCGAGCGCCAGTACCGCCGCAATAATGGCGTACTTGAACCGCGACGCGACGACGCCGCCGATATCGGCGTCCTGCGTCACTGCGCTCACGATCGTCGTATCACTGACCGGTGCGAGGTTATCCCCGAAGACAGCACCCGAGAGAATTGCTCCGAACAACAACACCGGGTTCGCCCCGAGCAGGATGCCGGCCGGGAAGAAAAGTGCCGAGAAGGCGACTGCCGCGCCGTAGCCGGTACCGATACCGGTCGTGAACAGCGCTGCGAGGATGAAGGTGGCCGCCGGGAACAGTGCGCCCCCGACATCGGCCGCGTTCGCGGCCCAGACGAGCCCGCCGACGAAGCCACCTGCCTGAAGTGTATTCGAGAACATCCCGGCCCAGAGCCACGCGACGACTGCCGTCGCGGCGACTCGCTTTGTCATCCCGTCGAAGATGGTGTTCGCGTAGTTCTTCCAGTCGCCTTTGGCGAAGAACATCCCGACGATGAGCGCCACGAGCATTCCCGCGACGAGTCCAGTCGTGTCCCCGATACCGAACAGGCCACTCTGGACAATCGCCCACAGGATAAACAACCCTATGGGGATGACACTCATCCACCGTCCACCGTAGAACTCGATTGCTTCGACGTCCGGACCAGAGATCTCCTCGATCTCTGTCCCATCGCCACTAGCCGTGTCTGACATGCATTCTATGCCTCGTCAGATACACACGCAAAAGATCATGATAATGACTGCCTCTCCGGTAACAAATCGCACGAGCCGTCTCTGGTGAAGCCTTGTCTCGCCCCGGCCGCTGTAGCTATATAAAGGTCCACACCTGTCGGATTTCGGAACGCGTACTAACCCGGTATATAGCCCCGATTAGGGCATTATTTAATTATTTCAAAAATAAATATCTGGAATATTTCCCATAGTAATTAACACACCAATAGTTATCAAGATACTATATAAAATTCACCCATTTTATTCCACTATGACCGGACCTTTTTATAGTGGCATCCAGTGAACAGCGGTATGGGTAGCTCTAGCGGTCGCCGTCTCCAGACGACCGAAACCTCCCTCGCGATCATTGACGCGGTAAACGAGATGGGGGAGGCGCGAATGAGTGAGCTTGCGGACCGGTTGGACCTATCGACGAGTACGATTCACGTTCACCTCAAAACACTCTTGGATCAGGAGTATCTGGTCAAACGAGGCGAGCAGTACCGACTCGGAATGAAGCTGTTCCATCTCGGCGAGGGTGCGAGAACCCGAAACGAGTGGTACGAGGTCGCCCGTCGCAAAACACACGAACTCGCCGATAACTGTGGCGAAGAAGTCACGTTCGCCGTCGAAGAGTACGGACGTGCGATAACGCTGTTCAATGTCGTCGCTAACGTCCCCTCGAAAGGATTTCAGGTGGGTCGGTACTACTACCTGCACAACTCGGCAGTCGGCAAAGCGATACTCGCCGCGTTGCCGGAGACCCGAGTCAACGAGATTCTCGACCGGTGGGGATTGCCGGCCGAGACGGAGTACACAATCACCGACCGCGAGACTCTCATGGAGGACATCGCACGCACGAACGAGCGCGGCTACTCGGTGAACGATCAGGAAGCGGTCGAAGGGCTTCGCTCGGTCGGCGTGCCGGTCACCGCTCCACACGGCGGGGTCCTCGGCGCACTGGACATCTCCGGCCCACTGTACCGGCTGCCACCGAACGAAGAACTCGCCGCGATGCTGCAGGACGTCGTCGAGGAACTGGAATCGGAACTCGGGGTACAGTAGGCGCTCAGTCACGCTCTGGATCACAAGCGCGGAACAGGGGCTGGGAAGCCGGCTCTGACAGTACGGACGCGATAACCGAAGCACGGACCGGGATGGGATGCTGTCGTCAGTACCGCTCAGCGTCCCTCGGGCCGAGCAGCGTGGCCTCGACTTTCCGGAGGTGTTCGTGGAACGTCGTCTTCGCGATACCGAGTTCGTCGGCCAACTCGCTCCCGCTTACCTCTCTCGGATAGTCGTAATAGCCACGTTTGCGGGCCAGTTCGAATACTTCCCGCTGCTTGTCCGAAAGCTGCCGGACGGCCAGTCCGTCGCGCTCCCGGCTCCCGGTGGTCGCTGACGTAATCTGGGTGACGGTGATCGTCGCGTCCTTCTGTGTACACACGGCGTCGAGTTTCTCCTGTATCGCCGCCCGCGACTCGTCGATAGCGACCGTCCAGTACTCGGTCCCGTCGCGGATTCGGATCGGTTCCTGATTCATGAACCCGTGTGAGACCAGCGCGTCGTGGATACTCTCTTCGGGGCCGTACTCGACGAGGAGCGTGCTTGTCGCTTTGTTTACCGGGGCCGATATCCCGCCGAAGCTACGACGGGTATCCATCTCGGTAACTGTGTGGGTGTAGTCGGACGCCCGGGTCGCCGCAACGAGCGCCTCGACGGCGGCTGCCGACTCCGCGTAGGCGACAACATGGGCCTTGACCCGCTCCTCGACCAGATACGCAGCGTTGACCAGCAGTCTGGCCGATGTGGCCGCCGTCACTTCCCGCATCCAGCAGTCGGGGTGTTCCAGTTCGAGTGTCAGTTGGAGCCCGCCACTGGCCGGGTCAGCGGTCACATCGGAACCGTCAGCGCCCATTGTTCCCGCTGGGTTCTGAGATGTGGTCTCGCCCGTCTTCGTTTGCTTTCATCACGAGTGGTCGTTCTCCAGTAGGCTTACCGGGTGCCACACATGTAAGGCTCTGGTTTGTCAGTCACGTCGGCGATGTACTCCAGTATGGACTTGCGGCGAAAATACGACGAAGGCACGCCCGCCGTTGTGCTCGCGGAGGGAGAGTTCGGACAACCGGAGGGTAAGACAGCCAACGGTATCGTTATGCACGGAGAGCTGTTCGACGTGCAGGCCGTCGTGGACTCGACGTGTCAGAGTCCCCATGCCGGAACAGCGCTCGATTGGCCGGCTGCCGACGACGTACCGGTCGTCGAAACCGTCACTGAAGCGCTGAATCAAGCTCCGGACGCGGCCGTCCTTCTCATCGGCGTCGCACCTGCAGGTGGCGACCTCCCGGAGGCTTGGGTCGAGGCTATCCAGCGCGCGATGGAACGCGGCTGTGATGTCGTCTCGGGCCTGCACGTCTTCTTGAGCGAGCGGCCGGCGTGGACCGAACGCGCCCAGCAACACGGCGTCGACCTCGTCGATGTCCGGAAACCGCCGGCCGTCGCTGATCTGACACTCGGTGACGGTCGCGGGAGCGAGGCCGATGCGGATGTCGTCCTGACGATGGGGACCGACTGTGCGGTCGGGAAGCGGACGACGACCTTCGAACTGTACCGGGCGGCGACCGATGCCGGACTCGACGCTGGCTGGGTCGCGACGGGACAGACTGGCATCCTCGTCGGCGCGGACCGCGGTGTCGTCATCGACCGGGTGCCGGCCGACTTCGTTTCGGGCGTTGTCGAGGACATGGTGCTTGATGTCGCAGCGGACCACGATATTGTGTTCGTCGAAGGGCAGGCCGCGCTCACGCACACCGCCTACGGCGGGGTGACACTCGGCCTCCTGCACGGAGCGGCCCCCGATGCAGTCGTGTTAGCCGACGACCCCTCCCGAGAGGCCCGCTCGCATTTCGACGACCTCACCGTAGCCGGTGTCGAGGCCGAACGTCGCGCGATTACGGACCTCACAGAGACGACAGTCGCCGCGCTCTCCACGTGGGGCGACCCGGAGGAAGAAACCGCCCGAACGGGCATCCCGGCGGCGAACATCTACGATGACGACGGCACGGAGACACTCCTCACGGCCGTTCTGGAGGCGCTATGACCCGTATCGACCGTGTCTCCGTCAAGGCGCTCGACCACGAACTCCGCGAACCGTTCGAGATCTCGCTCGGGACTCGGGAGAAAGCGCGGAATCTGGTCGTTGCAGTGGAGACGGATTCAGGCGTCGTCGGCCACGGAGAGGGGTCCCCGTTGCCGCCGGTGACCGGTGAAACACAGGCAGGTGCCGTGGAAACCGCGCGGTCGGTAACGTCGATGCTTGAGGGAGCTCCCCTCGCCGACTACCGCGAACTCATCAGTGACCTGCGGGCAGCAGCTCCCGGAGCGGTTTCGGCACTGTTCGCCGTCGAGACGGCATTGCTGGACGCGTACTGTCGCGACCGGGGTATCCCGCTCTCGGAACTGTTCGGCGGTAAACCGACCGCGGTCTCGACTGATATCACCGTCCCGATAGTCCCGTCCGGCGCGGCAGCCGAACGAGCCACGCGCGCTGTGGCTGCCGGCTTCGACCATATCAAGGTCAAAACCGGCGGGACAATCGATACCGATGTGGCCCGGACGGTCGCAGTTGCGGACGCAGCACCCGAGGCGACGATTACGGTGGACGCGAATCAGGGCTGGACGCCGAAGGCCGCAGCGACGTTTGTCGACGAGGTGACCGCAGCCGGGGTTGACCTTGCTATGGTCGAACAGCCGACGCCGAAAGACGATATCCGCGGTCTTGCGAGGGCACGCGACAGGCTCTCGGTCCCCGTTGCCGCGGACGAGGCCGTATTCACGCCGGCAGACGCGACCACTGTGGTTCGCGACGGGGCTGCCGACGTCATTAACATCAAACTCGGGAAATCAGGGCTCCTCGGGGCAGCGGCGATTGCGACCATCGCCGAGGCCGCCTCGCTCGACTGCATGCTCGGCTGTATGCTCGAAGGCGCAACCGGAATCGCGACGAGCGCCCACCTTGCCGCCGGGCTCGGTGCCTTCGACTACGTCGATCTCGACGGCCACCTGTTGCTCGATGAAACTCCGCCGTCGATGTCCTTCGGTCCCCGTATCAATATCGACGGGCCGGGACACGGCGTCTCACCGCCGGCGGCTGTGAGAGATATGACTGACGGCTGAAGCTGTGTGGCACGCTCCGCCACGCAAAATAGTGTCCGAGCGGTTACTCTGCGGACTCCGGCGTCTCTTCGATGTCGGGACTATCCCCTGACGTATCGCTGCCAGTCGTCGCTCCGTCTGCATCCTCGCCGTCGGTTGCCGCACTGTCTGCAGTGGTGGGTTCGTCGCCGGCCGTTGCGTCAGCTACCGGTTCGGTATCGTCAGAATCGCTTCGTTCGTTGGCTGGCTCCGTAGTGTCAGCTTCCAGCGATTCGGCCATCTCCGCCATCGCTGCAGCGGATTCGTCCGGCCGATCCAGCACCGCCTCGGTGTGCATCCGCATCTCCTCGCTGGTCCGAATCGTTCCGTCGACCGTCGCGTTCTCGTGGAGTTCGACGGTCGTCCCCGAGATGTCGCCCCAGATCTTCGCGCCCGGGCCGACGCGGACGGTGCCGCTGCGGGTCGTCACGTCCCCTTTGATCTCCGTGCCTCGGCCGACCACGATATCCTCCTTTGCGCGGAGGCTCCCGAAGACGACCGTGTCACGGCCGACTTCGAGGGCCTTCGCGCGGATGTTGCCGTGGAGTCGGCAGTCGTCGCCGACCGTCGCCGGCGTCGAGACGCGCCAAGCGTCGTCCGAGACACTCGCCCCGCGTGGAATCAGCACCGGGTCGTGCTCGTCGCCGCCGTCGTCTAGCATTTCGTCGATTACTTCCTCAGCCGCGTCTTCCTCGCCGATCCGGAGTAACTGTGAGAGGTACACAAACAGGAAGACGATGGTCGGCATCGGATTGCGGATGACGATCCAGCCGTTGGCTTCGAACCCATTCTCGATGTCGACGTCGTCGCCGATATCCAGATCGCCCGCGACGCGGAGTTCGCCGCCGATGTGTACCCGTTCGCCGATGTAGGCGTCCTCGCCGACCAGCACGTTGTCCGCGACGTCACACCACATATCCAGCCGACAGTCACCTTCGGCTTCGATGTGGCCGCCAAAGCGGACCCGCTCGTCGGCAATGACCGTCCGCCCGCGCACGCCGAACTCCACGGTCGACTGGCCGCCGACGATGACATCACCGTCGGTCACCAGATCGTGTTCCTCGACAGTAGTCCCGTCAGGAATGTCGAGTTCGGACAGCGGGTCGGAGCCAAGAGGCACGGTTACTGTAGCGGTTTCGTTCATATTAAACCCTCATGACGTGCATGACGGGCGTCTGACGCTGGTCGGACGGGAACGCCACCACCCTCGTTTCGCGCCGGTGGCAGTGCAGTCAGCGAGAGTCCGTGTGGCCACTCGACATGGCGAGAACGTGACAGCTGAACGGCCATAACGAACTAGTTCACTGATACAGTGGCTCCGGTATGTTACTCGAACGCCGTCACCTCTCGCTTGCACTCGTGGTGCTACTGACAGCATCCGCTGGCTGTAGCGGGCTGTTGGGCACTGAATCAGGCACAGGCGGCACAGGGGCCGAAGCAACGGCGACATCGACTGACGCCAACGGTCCGGCACCGGGGTCGTCCGGGTTCGACGCGACGGCAATCGAACGCGGACACTTCGAGACGCTGTCGAACTCGTCGTTCACTACCTCGGTGTCGTTCCAGCTCTCGACGGTCCGCGACGGCGAGAACCGATCAGTGTTCATCAACCGGACCGTCGCCATTGACCGAGAGACCGGTCGGGCGTTGTCGATGGGCGAGCTGGTCCAAGCCAGTGGCGACACATTGGCGACGACGACCTACACCGCAGACGGGACCACCGCCGAGCGGCGAGTCCTCACCCGCCGTGACAACACGATGACGGACTACCGCTCCGCATCGCCGCCCTATGACGGCCCGGTCCAGCCGGTCAACGAGAGCAGCGTCATCGACCGCTCGCTGCTCCAATCATTGGGGTCGGACATCAACTGGACCTACACCGGGACCGAGACCGTCGACGGTGACAGCGTGTCGCGGTTCGAAGCCACCGGGAGCGCCGTGACCGGATTCGCGGCCGATGATGCTGTCTCGACGAACGTCTCGGCCAACGGGACGACGGACTCGGCCAGTGCAACTGTCCTCGTCGACGAGGACGGCGTCGTCCGGTCGTTCCAGTACCGCGTGACGACTGTGCGGGATGGCCGGCCGGTGACGGTGACGCTGTCGCTCTCCGTTTCACAGGTCGACGACACCGCTGTCACTGAGCCGGGTTGGCTGTCGAACGCGTAGCCCCGGCAAAAACTACAGCAGCTGCCCGGCGCTGAACTGTCTGGCGACCCACTGTGAACTGTCAAGCTCCGCGACGCTGTGCTGGAGCCGTTCCAGTCGGTCACTTGTTTCTGCTTCGTCCAGTTCCAACGCCTGCTCGATGGCGTCCGCAATCGCCTCGATATCGTGTGGGTTGACCGTCAGCGCGCCGTCAAGGTGTGTCGCTGCGCCGGCCAGTTCGCTCAACACGAGCGCTCCGGAGCCGTCGATGCAAGCTACCGGATACTCGTGGGCGACGAGGTTCATGCCGTCGCGGTGTGGCGTCACCACCGCGACCTCGGCGGCCCGGTACAGGCCGGCGAGCGTCTCGTTGTCGAGTTTGGCCTCAGTGTACACGATGGGCTGCCAGTTATCGGTCCCGAAGCGGTCGTTGACGCGTTCGATGGCCGCCATCACGTCTGTCCGATACCGCCGGTAGGCGGCGATACCCTCCCGCGTTCGGCTCGCCTTCTGGACGTACGTGAATTCGCCTCGCAGGTCCGGCCGCCGGTCCCAGAGGTGTGCCAGCGCCTCGATTCGCTCGGGAATGCCCTTCGAGTAGTCGAGCCGTTCGACGCCGAGCGCGAGGCGGATTGACGTCTCCGACCGACTGCCGCCAAGCACGGTCTCTCGGATACTGCTCACGTCCGCATTCTGTGCCCGGTCCCGAACTGCGCCAACGTCGATACCGAGGGGGTTCGCGACGGCTCGCGTCTCGCTGCCGTTGTAGGTCACGATGCCGCTGTCCGTATCGACGGACGCCGCTGGGAACGCGCTGTCGACGCACCGCAGGAACTGCTCGGCGTACGACGCCGTATGGAAGCCGATGACGTCACAGCCCAGCAGTCCATCAAGCAGCGCGTCGCTATGGGGGCAGTGCCTGAACACCGACGGCGCGGGCCAAGGGATGTGCCAGAACTGCAACAGCGTCGCGTTCGGCCGTCGCTCTCGGACCAGTCTAGGCGCGAGCGCCAGATGGTAGTCCTGAAACCAGACCGACTGGCCCGCGTCGGCGACCGTATCGACGGCCGCGGCGAACTGCTCGTTGACGGCGCGGTACTGCTCCCAGTAGGCGGGTTCGGCCCACATTCGACCGGTGTCCTCGTGGCAGAGCGGCCAGAGTACCTGATTTGCGTAGCCGTAGTAGTAGCCCTGCACTGCCGCTTCGGACAGTGGGACACGTTTCAGGTCGTATGTCGGGTCCGACGGCGGCACTTCGACGATGCCCTCCTCGGCGACAGCCATATCTGCGTCGCCGCTCCCCCAAGCGACCCAAGTGCCGCCCCGGGCCTGCATCACTGGATCGAGCGCGCTCGTCAGCCCACCCGCTGCGGACTGGACCTGTATCTCGCCGTCGTCGTCCCGCTCGTGGCTATATGGCTCGCGGTTCGAGACAACCACCAGTGAGTCCGGAACTACACCGTCTCGGGCGTTTACTGACAGTTCCGGAGCCATTTGCTTCCGGTATGTGCTGCGCAGTCTTGAGACTGTCGTGGACTGCTGTTTCGTGTGTTTAGCGTAACAAGTTCTCTCGCCCTGTGACGCCCAGCATCTATGTCTGACGGTAAGAGAAAACTTATACCGGAGGCCTCGAAAGAAAGGTGTGAAAGCCGAAAGGGCACCCGGGTAGGGGTACACGGACGTGCCATTTCGGCTCAACTCGGTTTATCTGGACACAAATCCGGTAGCGACAGCTACGCTGTGGGGCAGTGAAGTCGGGCTGGTGTCTGACTGGGGAAGTGAACAAGACAGAAGCACGCCCACTGCGTAGTGTCTGATAACAGATGGAATTTCACACCTGGGAACCGGTGTACGAGGACATCATCGACGACTTCGGCTATCCCCGCGATGGCGACGAACGGGCCTGCGACCGGTTCGTCGAACTGCTCAGCGACGACAGGACGTACGACCCGGCGCGGCTCGGACTCGACGGCGCAACGGTTGCCGTCGCCGGGGCCGGCCCGTCGCTCGAAGCCGAGGCCGACCGTGCAGCCGATGCCGACGTGGTGCTCGCGGCGTCCACGGCCGCCGACCGTCTTCAAACGGAAGGCATCGCCATCGACTGTATGGTCACGGATCTGGACAAGAACGCCGACACCGGGCGGGAACTGACTGCCGACGGGACACCAGTCGTTGCCCACGCCCACGGCGACAACATCTCTGCACTGGAGACACACGTTCCGACCTACGACAGCGAGTTCCTCGTGCCGACGACGCAGGCGACGCCCGCCCCGCCGGTCCGCAACTACGGCGGCTTCACCGACGGCGACCGCGCCGCGTTCCTCGCGGATCACTTCGGCGCTGCAACGCTTTTGTTCCCCGGCTGGGACTTCGACGACCCGTCTGTGACCGACGAAAAGCGACAGAAACTCCGCTGGGCCGAACGCCTGCTCCACTGGCTGGAACAGCGCCGCGGCGAGCGCTTCGGCGTGCTTGACGGCAGACGCGATGCCATCGAGCCAGTAGCTACCAACTGAAAACGACTCCTCGATTCAGGGCGCTAACACGTCGATGGTCGTGTCGATAGTGTCCCGTTCAGCAGCTCGGGGGAACGAGATGTTGATTGCGTCCACGCCATCGATGTCTTCGAACTTTGCGATGCGGTCGCGACATTCTTCCGGCGTGCCGGCAACGGCAATGCTGTCAAGTAGCTCGTCGCTGATCGCGTCGACGGCAGCCGCTTTGTCGCCCGACCCCCACTGCTCGGCGATTTCGTAGGCGGTGTCCTCGTACCCCTGTCGGGCCAGCGCGTCGCGGTAGAACGTCCCCATCCCGCCGATGTAGAACGCGACATGCTGGCGGGCCAGTTCGCGGGCCTGCGTCCGGTCGTCCATCGCACAGCACGTCAGCGACAGCGTCACCCGCTGGTCAGCCCGGTCGCGGTCGCCGAGATTCGCCCCGTGCTCGAAGTCTTCCAGCCGGTCCCGCAAGCCATCGGCGGTCAGCATTAGCGCGTGCCAGCCGTCGGCGAAGCGCCCGGCGAGTTCGACTGATTTCGGGCCGAGGCCGCCGGCGTCCACGGGCGGCGCGGGTTCGGGCGGCTCACAGCGCAGTCGGAACCCGGACAGCGAAAAGATGTCCCCGTCGTACTCGACTGTCTCCCCGGAGAGTACCAGTTTCATGATGTCGACAGTCTCCCGCGTGTACTTGAGCGGGCTCTCGAACTCACGGCCGTGCCACCCCTCGATGACGATAGGTCCAGACGGCCCGACGCCAGCGCGGAAGCGGCCGTCCGAGACCTCTTGCAGCGTCGCTGCGGTCTGGCCGAGCAGGGCTGGTGACCGTGAATACACGTTCAGAATCGAGGAGCCAAGGCCGACCGTAGACGTGTGCTCAGCGATGCTGGTCAGTGTCGTCACCGCGTCCCGACCCCACGTCTCCGGGAGCCAGACCCGGTCGTAGCCACTGTCCTCGGCCAGCTGGCTCATCCCGACCAGCGTGTCAACCGACGGCTGTGCCGCAACCGGGAGATACACGTCTCGCGCTGTCATCTGTCGTCCTCCACGCGTCGAGCAGCCACCGGGCAGATGCCTGTTAGAGACTGGAACAGTTGTGTCTGTGACATGGGTCGCAGTGCGGCCGCACGGGAGATAAAGCCACATGAGAGGGGCAGTGTCGCCCGTTGTCCGCGGTTTATTCACAGGCTGGTAACAGCTGACAGTGTCCCGGGTAGGGCTATGCTGGAGTCTTACGATATCCGAAATGTATATTATCTGTCCACAATTCTCCGCGAATGTACCCGTGAATCCGTACGCCCTCCTCGGAGCCGCTATCGTCTCCGAACTGGTCGGTACAACGTCGCTCAAACTCTCTGAGGGGTTCTCACGCCCCCTCCCCAGCCTCGGTGTCGTCGTCGGCTACGGTCTGGCATTCTATCTGGTGTCGCTAACGCTCGAAGACCTGCCTATCGGCGTCGTCTACGGTACTTGGGCCGCACTGGGAATCGTCGGCGTGGCCGCAATCGGGATTGTCGTGTTCGACGAGCCTATCGATATTCCCGGTACTATCGGTATCCTGCTCATCATCATCGGCGTGTACTGTGTCAACGTTCTGTCAGAGATGTCCACGCACTGAGCACCAGTCACGTCACACGCGACGCTGTGAGTGGGCCCGTCCCGGACGGTTGCGAGCTCGACCAGCGACCGGCTATATGAGGCCGCCGGTTCTACGGGTGCTTATGCCGTTCGACCCGGACCGCGTGACGACGATTACTTTTGACTCGTACAGCACAATCGTTGATGTCGAGGCGGCCCAGAAAGCGCTCGCCGACCGAGTAGACGACCCCCGGCCGGTATCCCGACTCTGGCGCTCCCGCTCGCTGGCGTACACCTTCCTCGCCAACCAGATCGACGCCTACAAGCCGTTCTACGAGATGAACCGCGACGCGCTCCAGTACGCGCTAGACGCCCATCGTATCGATATCACGACGGAAGAGCGCGACGAGATTCTCGCAGTCTACCACGAACTCGACGTGTTCGACGACGTTCGCGACGGGATGAACAAGCTCTATGACGCCGGCTACGACCTCTATGTCGTCTCGAACGGCAACCCCGAGATGCTCGAATCGATGGTCGACTTCGCCGGCATCGGCGGTCTCCTCGAAGACACTGTCAGCGCCGACGAGATCCAGACGTTCAAGCCAGCGGCCGAACTGTATCAGCATGCGGCAGAGCGAACGGCGACTGATATCGAGGAGATCGCCCATGTCTCGGCAGGATATTTCGACGTGTACGGCGCGATGCACGCCGGGATGCAGGGCGTCTGGGTCAACCGCGACGACGGGCCGTGGGACGCCTTCGCCGGCGAGCCCGACCTGACTATCGGGTCGTTCCACGACCTCCACGACGACCTACTCTGAACGTTCGTCAAGAGAAACGACGTGGCAAGCGTCGTGGCGAAGATGTGAAATCCGGTCTCAGAACAGTCGCTCAAGCAGGCCGCGGTCGCGGTGTTTCTCTGCCAGCAGGACCGAACACTCCACGTCGTCGACAACATCCAGTACGAGCGACTTGGAGACGAGCCGGCGAAGTAACCCCTCTTCAGTCGCGCCAAGGAGCAAGAGGGTGGCGTCATCAGCGGCATTCACAATCGCTGTCTCGACATCACCGGATTTGACGAGCAGTTCGGCATCCTCTAACTCCTGTTCGACCGCCCACTCTTCGAGGAACTGCTTGCCTGCCTCACGGTCGTCATTAACGTTGAGCAGCGTCACTTTGGAGTCGTATTCGGACTGCAGCAACTTTGCAGTGGCAGCCGACAGCTCAGAGTCCGGCCCGCCAGCCGTTGGGAGCAGGATGTGCGAGGGGTCGAATCCGCGATCACGGAGAACGAGGAAGTCACAGGGGACTGCCTCGGTGAGTTCGTCGATGGCCGATTCTGCACGCCCCGGTGAGCCGTGTGCGTCCGGGCCCCACCCCATCACGACGAGGTCGGCGGTGTGTGTGCGGGCGGCATCGAAGATTGCCTCGTATGATTTGTGCGACAGGATCGTGTGTGTCTCAACGTCGACGCCGAACGTTTCAGCGTCCTCTCGAGCGTTGTCAAGCAGTTGCTGTGAGCTCTTGTCTATGTCGTCGGACCGGTCGGCGGCAGCCGCGAGCGCCGTCTGGTCGGGTACCGTGACGATGTGGGTGGCAATTACACTCCCGCCGCGCTGCTTGGCGATGGCGCTGGCGAGTGTGATGAGTTCCTGTTCGTGTGCGGGATTGGCCAGTGGCACCATCACGCGATACTGACCGCCATCCGGCTGGACGCCGGCAGCCGCGCTGACGGCCGCGTCGGGCATCTCGTCGGACCGTGAAATGATGTGTTTCGAGAGAATACCCTGTTTTTCTGTGCGCGATCTAGCGTAGAACACGTACCACAGTATCGCTGCGGTGGCGATACCGAACGAAAGCAACAGTGCGTCTCCGGCGACGAACACCAGCAACGCGAAAGAGAGCACGACGCCGAGAATCGGGAGCAAGGGATACAGTGGGACGACGAAGTCGGGCGCGTACTCCTCAGGGTTCACGTACCGCATGACGATGAGTGCGACGTTGAGTAGCCCGTAGATGATGAGGTGCAGCCCCGAGGCAGCCCCCGAAAGCAGCGTTAGATCCCCGATGACAATAAACAGGAGAATCAGGCCGCCGGTGATGCCAATCGCCCTGTACGGCGTCCCAAACCGGGGGTGGATCTCGTTGAGGGCCGGCGTAACGATCCGGTCACGTCCCATGGCGAAGTTGATACGCGAGGACGCGAGGATCGAGGCGTTCGCACTGGAGGCGGTCGCGAGCAAGCCGCCAAACAGGAGCGCCCCGCCCATCGCGGCCCCCTGAATGTAGTTCCCGACCTCGACGACAGCGATAGGGTTCTCGGCGTCAGAGCTGATGATGTCCGCGATAAAGCCCTGTGGGACGGCCGCGCTCATGATCACTAAGACAAGTGCATAGATGACAGTCACGATGACGACGCTGCCGATGACCGCCCGCGGGAGGTTCTTGCCGGGGTTTTTGATCTCCTCGGCGACGCTCGTAATCTGGACGAAGCCGAGATAGGAGACGAAGATGAGGCCCGTCGTCTCTAAGGTGGTGACCACGTCCGTCGCAGCCGGGAGGTTCGACGGCTCGGCCCGGAGTGTTCCGAGGAGTGTGAACACAGTGAGGATACCGATCAGCAAGACGACGATGACATTCTGTAACCGTCCGGTCTCCTTCGCGCCGACGTAGTTGATGAGAACGAAGAAGGCGCCGCCGACGAGTGCGATCAGCTTCACGACCGCAATCGATACCGGCCCGACGCCGACGCTGCCGGAGAGTCCGAAGATCCGGGCAATGTACCGGCCGAATCCGACCATGTAGAAGGCGCTGGCGAAGGCCAGCCCGAGCCAGTTGGCCCACCCGGCAATCGACCCGAACATCGGCCCAAGTGCGTGATTGACGTAGTAGTAGGCCCCGCCTGAGCGTGGCATCGCAGTGCCGAGTTCGCTGGCCGACAGTGCTGTGAACATGGCGATGATGCCGCCCAACACGAACGCTACCGACGCGAGCGATCCGGACTTGAGGATAGCCTCACCCGGCAAGACGAAAATGCCGGCACCGATCATCGTACCGACACCGATGGTCAGGGCCGCCAGTGGCCCGAGGTCCTTGGCGAGGTCTTCCTCGCTCATGTCTCAGCCTCGCTGGGGAGGGCGATGACGGGACGGTCAGCCTCCGTTACCAGCGTCATCGAGATATCACCGGAGAGAAACTGCATAAGGCGGTTTCCGCCACGGGATCGATAGGCAATGGCGCTGGCGTCCACCTCGTCAGCCGCCTCGAATATCTCCGCCGCGACATCTCGACCGTAGGCCGTGTGGTCATCTGCATCAGGGAACACGGACCGGACGGCGGCGTACGACTCCTCAGCTAAGTCTTCGGATTGTTCGACCGGCGTCTTGTCCGGGACGCCACCGCCCTTCTCGACAACGTGCAGGGTAGTCACGCTACTCGGCTCGTACGGTTCAAGCGCCTTTGCTGTTGCCAACGCATCGTCTGCAGTGGCAACAGGAAGAACTACGTGGGCGAGGAGATCTCCATCCGCGGACTCACTGCTCATAATGATGGATGTATCCACTCGCTGTTAAGCGTGTGTATCCACTTTTTCACAGATGAATAAATAGCAAGATATGATGTAGAGAAATTTGACAATTCGGACTGCTATCCGCGCATGAGATTCAGTACTTCATCGACGACATCGGTTTCGACGGCGAGGATATAGCGCTCGTCAGGTTTCAGGACCATGTCAGCTCCTGCGAGTTCCGTTCGGTCCGCCGTCGAGATGAGCAGGCTTCCGGACGGAAGCGCGATTTCATCGAGCCGGCGCCCCGCGACGGGGGCTGACGGGGCGACACTCACCTCGATGATATCGAGGGCAGCAGTTGGGTACACGAGCGTCCGGATATCCTCGCCGGTCAGGATATCTGCCGCGTAGTCGCCACCGAGATACTCCGGTAGCAGCGTCGCATCCACCACCTCGTCGTACTCCTGTTCCGTCTCCGTCTTTGCTCTCGCGATGGTCCGAATCGACGGAGCATACTGCTGGGCCTCCATGCAGATGGCGAGGTTTGTGCCCGGTTCGTCAGTGAGTGCGGCGATAGCGTCAGCCTCGGCCAAGTCGGCCTGTTCGAGAATCGACGGGCGGCTAGCGTCGCCGTGGATAACGGGACCGAGATACGCGTCGGATAGCGCCGCAACGCGCTCCTCGTCGGACTCGATCAGTAGTACGTCGTGACCCTGATCACCGAGGTTCTCGGCGGTCTGTTTCCCGACACGGCCACCGCCGGCGATGACGAAGCGCTTTGTCCGGGCCATTACCCTACTGTTGAAAACACGTCATCTTCAATGCCCCGACAGTTCTAATGGACTGATAACACGCCCGATTTTACTGAAGGCTCGTGAGCGGAACCCTTTATGAAATACGGTCACAGTTCCTACAATAGAGGAATTTACCCCGGAACTCAAATGATCGAACAGAGTACAGACAGCGTACGATGGATAGCATGCCGAATCGAAACAGGGTGCAATGAGTAAGAGCCAGACTCGGTCACCCGAGGCTGAACTCGGGTTGCTTGACGCGACGATGATCGGGATGGGGGCGATGATTGGGGCCGGTATCTTCGTGCTGACAGGGCTGGCCGCCGAGATCGCTGGTCCAGCCGCGATACTCGTCTTCGCACTGAACGGCGTGGTTACGGCGTTCACAGGACTCTCGTATGCAGAACTCGCTGCCTCGATTCCGAAAAGCGGCGGTGGATACGCCTTCGTGCGAGAGATATTCGACGACTTTGCCTCGTTCATCATGGGCTGGATGCTCTGGTTCGCCTACATGATTGCGGGAGCGCTGTACGCGCTGGGCTTTGCACCGAACTTTCTCGAACTGCTGCACGTCTACGGCGTGGTTCCGCCGCCGGAGCAGGTGGGTGCCGTTGTGGTTCCAGTCATCGACGTGGCGCTCCCGCTGGCCTTCCTGCTGGCGTTCGTGGCGGTACTCGGCCTCGTCGCGCTCAACGCCGTTTCGACGGCCGCGAGCGGCAGCGTGGAGACTATTTTCACCATCATCAAAGTCTCTATTCTGGTTGTGTTCGTCGCGTTCGGGCTCACCTCACCGATGTTCTCCGGGGCCGAGTTCCAGCCGCTGTTTCCGCAGGGCAGCGGGGCGGCCGCGGTCCTGCCGGCGATGGGACTTACCTTCATCGCCTTCGAGGGGTACGACCTCATCACCACTGTCACGGAGGAAGTGCAGAACCCGCGTGAAAACATCCCGAAAGCGATATTTATCAGCCTCGCTGTGACTGTCGTCGTCTATCTCGCAGTTGTGACGGTCGCTATCGGGACGCTTGGGGCAAAGGGCCTTGCTGACGCTGGCGAGGCAGGTATCGCAACGGCAGCGACATCGTTCATGCCGACCGGCTTACCGATCATCCAGAACGGCGGGGCACTCATCGTCTTTGGAGCCGTGTTCTCGACGCTCACCGCCCTCAACGCGGTCGTCATCGCGTCATCGCGCGTGGCGTTCTCGATGGGACGTGAAGGGCAGTTGCTCCCGTCGATCGGCCAGATCCACCACCGCTACGGGACGCCGTTCGTCGCAATCCTCGCTAGCGCCGTCGTGATGCTTGGCTCAGTGGCACTGCCGACCCAGAGTGCCGGCAACATGTCGAGCCTGTTCTTTCTCCTATCGTTCATCATCGTCAACGTCGCCGTCATCAGACTCCGGCGAGAGCGGCCGAACATGAATCGGCCGTACGAGATGCCGTTCTACCCGGCACCGCCGATAATCGGTATCGCGCTCAATCTGCTTTTGACGGGCGTGCTGATAGAGTTCCTGCTCCGAACGGACCCGTTGGCGCTGACACTCAGTGCGGCATGGATTCTGCTCGGAGCTATCGCGTATTTCGCTCTCAACCGGGCGAAAAAGCGGTCGGAAAGCGAACCGACGACTGACGACACTGAAATAACACAAGGAGTTGAAGAGTAACCTATGACTAGCACTCTCGACATTATCATCGCTGGCGGTGGACGCGTCGGCTTCCAAACAGCTGAGATACTCGCCGACCGCGGTCACAATGTGACCATTATTGAACGCGATGAGCGGATGGTCTCGGATATCGCTGATCAGTGGATCGCGACGGTTATCCACGGTGACGCAACGAATCCGGATATCATCGAACAGGCAGGCATTGAGCGAGCGGACGCCGTTGCCGCGCTTACCGGTGAGACCGGGCTGAATCTCGCAGTCTGTTTAGCTGCTGCGGAGTTGACGCCCGAGATCCGGACAGTAGCGCGTATCGACCGCACAGGGGGCGAGGCATACACCCGGTTTGTCGACGCGGTAGTCTTCCCGGAACGGGCCGGTTCGAGAGTGGCAGCAAACGAAATCTTGGGGAGCGATGTCCAGACGCTTGCCGACGTGACTGGCACTCTCGATATCATGCACATCCGCGTCGCTGATGGCGCTCCAGCCGCCGGAAAAGCCCTCTCAGACGTACGGTTCCCCGAAGGGGCCCTCGTCGTGTCCGACGATAACGGCGAGCGAATCGCCCGTGCAGACACGACACTGACACCCGGCAGTAGATATGTCGTCGCTGTTGAACCCGACGTCGTCGATGAGGTGCTGAATCTGATGCGCGGCTAGCGATTCGTAGTCTCCTGTCTCAGCGTAGAAATCGCCGCGTGATTTGCTCGCGAATAGCTACCAGCGGACAGTAGTGTTCTCCGGGTTGTGTGAAAATTCGCCGCTGCGGTACGGACCAGTCGCGACCCCTACACGCGACGGGACAGGGACGCTCGCAGTTCGCCGGCGAGGTCCCGATGGCCATCCTCGGCGAGGCTGTCGGTGACGACTTTCAGCGCAGCCGCGGAACCGCCGACGTAGAGACTACCGCTGTCTTTCTCGACGACGACCACGTCAGTCACCTCGGCGACAGCTCGGAGGCTCGCACGGGCATCGTCGGTCAGGTCGCCAAGCAGGAACGTGAGCGTCGCGGCGTCGTCGGTGCCGCCGGCGACCGTCTCGCCGAGGGACTGATGGCGGGCCACCTCGCGCAGCGTCACGTCGGTCAACTCTGCGACGGTCGGGCCGGGTTCAGTTTCAGCGCGGGTCGTCCGTTCGTCGCCGAGCGCGTCGGCGACCTTGACCACGTCGTGGGTCTCGCGGGTGTCGTGTGTGCGGATGATGTGGGCCCCGCGTTCGACCTCCATCGTTGCGGCGGCCAGCGACACCGCGAGCTGGTTCTCCGTCTCGGGCTGGTCGGCCAGATCGCCGAGGAAGTCCTCGCGGTTGGTCGCGGTGAGCATCGGTCGGTCGAAGGCGCGGAACTCCCGGAGGCGGCGGAACATCTCCCAGTTGTCCTCGAACTCCTTGCCGTCGTACCAGCCGCCGAAGGCCGGGTCGATGATGGTCTTGTCCGTGAACCCGTCCCGCTGGAGCGCCTCGAAGAGGTCGTCGATAGTCTTCAGCGCGCCGGGCCGTGAGAGGTCCGGTGGGCTGGCCATCTTGACGACCGGCATGTCGTGGTCCTCGACGACGCCTTTCATCTCCGGGTCGGCGAAGCCACAGACGTCGTTGATGAGGTCGAAGCCGTGGCCAATAGCTTCCTCGGCGACCTCGGCGTAGCGGGTTTCGAGCGAGAGCGGCACGTCGGCGTCGAGTTCGTCGACGAGCGGCGCGACCGCTTCGAGCCGGTCTTTCTCCATCTCGACCGGCTTGGACTCGTATTTGGGGTTCGCCGACTGGAGACCGACATCGATGATGTCCGCACCGGCGGGGACGAGGTTCTCCTCGATAGCGTCGGCGGCTTCCACGGGGTCCAGATACACGCTCGGCTTGTACCCGGAGTTCGAACTCATGTTCAGCACGCTCATGACGCGTGTCGGGTGGCCATCACCCACCGGGAGGCCGTCGATTTCGACCGTTCGCATACCGCTTTCTGAGGGCTGTGGATACAAAGGTCCCGCGACATTGGCGGGGCGGCGACGTCACGCACGTATCACTGATACGAGACCACCGAGATTTATATACACTGTTGCATGAATTATACGGGATGGGTGGGGAGTTAACAGTCGCATTCGACCTCGATTCGTTCGAGGCCGTCACACAGCAGTTGATGACTGCGGAGTCTGAGCGTGAGATCTGCGAGATCGCAATGTCGGGTATCTCGTCTGTGTTCGACGTGCCACTCGGAGCGCTGTGGCTGTACGACAGCGACGCTTCGGAACTGCAGTTGGCGGCGTCGACGGAGCGGGCGGACGAGGTATTCGACTGGCCGGTTACCTACCGACCCGGCAACAGCCTCTCGTGGGAGGCGTTCGAGCAAGACGAAGTTCGGACGTACTCCGAACTCAACGATGAGCAGCGCCAGTACAACGAGAACTCGCCCGTCAGCAGCGAGATTATCCTGCCACTTGCTGAGTACGGTGTCATCAACATCGGCTCGCTTACCCCCGTTACGTTTGACGGCGAAACGGTTCGACTCGCCCGGATGTACGCGACGCACGTTCAGGCGGCACTGCAGAAGGCCGAGCGCGAACACGACCTCCGCGTCCAGCGCGACCGGATGGAAGGCTCTGGTGAATCGCTGGAAAGCGTCGACTTCGACCGTTAGAACTAGTGGAATGAAGCGGGAAACCGCCGATGGTTCATGTCGAAAATTTCCCGCTTCACGAGCAATGTCGTTCAGTTAGCTAAAAATGCTGTTGGTGAGCGAGGCGAAGTCGCCGCCCCCGAAGGGGGTGGCGGCTTCGCCGAGTATGCGGTGGTGTCGCTGCACTGTCTGCGGGTTTACCTAGGAAAGTCCTACCGAGAAGCACTTGATTTGCTGAGCGAGATGCCACAAATACTTGGGAAGATCGGCCTTGACGCGGCCGATCTCCCCGATCACTCCACGCTAGTCAAGTGGTTTGACAGAATCAAAACCGAACTCTGGCGAGTGCTGCTGCGCCTGTCGGCGCAGCTGCACGAGCCAAGCGATCACGCCGCTATCGATGCGACGTTTTTCGACCGCGAAAACGCTAGCAAACACTACTGTCGGCGGACGAATTACCGGGTTCAGACGCTCAAAGCGACAGCTCTCGTCGACACAGAAAGCCAAGCGATTCTAGACGTTCACTGTACGACTGAGAAACGCCACGACACACAGCTCGGCTGGCAGGTCGCCCGACGCAACGCGGGCGACCTCGCCAGCCTCGCTGCGGACAAAGGCTATGACTGGATGGATTTACGCGAAAAACTCCGCGAAGAGGGCGTAAGACCGTTGATCAAACATCGTGAGTTCCAGCCCATCGATCACGCGCATAACGCGCGGATCGATGGACCTCAATACCGCCAACGAGCGATGTGTGAGACCGTTTTCTCCACGATTAAGCGCACGCTCGGCGACACCGTGCGTGCGCGAACTTGGTACGGCGAATTTCGTGAACTCGTCTTGATGTGTGTCGTTCACAACATCAAGCAGTCTCTGAAACCGTGAAATCAAGCTACGTCTGCTGATTCACCACGGCCGGATGTCTGAATTCTTCGAGCGGGTCATCGACGACGTGGACGAGAAACGAGAACGGCTGATCCAAGCTCATGAAGAATTGACTGGTGAGGAGATCGTGAGAGTACAGAATATGGATACGGGCGAGTACGACTATACCCCGGTCTGGGTAGCTTCTCCGTCGATTATTGAATCAGCTCTCTACGAGGACTGCGATCAGGTATCGTTGATAGACGAGGTTCAGTATCTAAGTGAAGATATCTAAATTCCTTCTCTCATCAAATATCGGGTTGACTGGCGGTACATCTTTAGGATTGTTGATACTACTATTGAATGAGCTGGGAACGTTGCCTCGCTTTATTTGAGAGTGTGCCCGAGTGGTCAAAGGGAGCTGGCTTAGGACCAGCTGGCTGAGGCCTTTACGGAGGTTCGAATCCTTCCATTCTCATTTGGGGTCGATGGAACAACAGGAATCAAATAAAAACTGTTGTGAGGACCCAAATAGAACCCGTGAAGCCTCTGTGTATGCTGTTAGGGGACTTTCAATAGGGCTATTAGCCTGAATAGGGCGAATGCCACCAGAGAGTGTGTCCGAGCTTGGTCAAAGGAGGTTGACTTAAGATCAACTGGTTCAGTCCTACGGAGGTTCGAGTCCTCTCACTCTCACTCACATCACACACGTTGCTTGACTACTTCTTTTGAGCTATATGCGGGCACGTATTGGTGTCCAGAACAGACTAACCAATGTTCTGTGAGTATTCCATTGTCTTCAGAAAGGAAGTCGCTTAGAAAGCGTCTCAGTCAATTCAGGTAGTAGATCTTCCCGTGCTTCTCATGACTCATCAAACCCGATTCAACTGCTGACTTGAACACACGTCTCACCGTACTCTCGTGTACGTCTTGTTCAATCCTCTCTTGCATTTGCTGAACTGTCCACGCTCGTTGGTCATATCGCATCAATTCAATCCAAACTAAATCTCGTTTACTTGATACCATATGCGTGTCTATGAGGATAATATAGTAAAGATATTTCGGCGTTTGTAATCTTATTTGCTGAGTTCGTAGTCAAATGTGGTCAAAACACCCTAACACTAATAAAGGGTAAGTGACAATATATTTAGATATGAGTGTGGATCTAACTCAGGAGAAAGAATGGACGTACAGAAAGAGGGAGTGTGCCCGGTATTCCGTTGAGATAGACGATCTCGACTTCGAATTAGAGGTAGAGGTCGAAGGAGCAATGGTAAAATGCACGAGTGTTCCAAAACCAGTCTCGTATGGGGCAGAGGACGCAATTGACTGGGACAATAATAGAAAGACATGGTGGGTAGCATCTCAGCCTGCCTCAGCTGGAGGAGACAACTTCGCTACGGTGGTGCGAATAGATGAGAAGGTAGACGCTGAGACGAATAAGATCTCGGAGAAATACGTCATCTCGACGCTACAACATGAGGATGGATTTGAGGATGAAATCGAACTGGTCCTTTGGAACAACGAGATCGACGCTGAGGAAGGCGACAGAGTGTATGTCTCTGCTGTAGGCCTGTCTTCATTCAAAGGCGAAAAGTACCTCTCTGTGGCTGGTTACTCTGATATCTGTATTCTCGATGAGTCAATGACTGCGGAGAGGATATCTGAGTACTGTAGAGACGCAGAGAAGGCGGTTGAAGATGATTTTGACCGTGATACGAACGATGCTTCGGATGATGACGAGCAAGAGGGCTTAGATGCCTTCACGCCAACGTCTGTTTCTTAAGCGGTACTGATTTTCTTGCGGTCGTTACGTGATTATTTCAGCGAGTCGTATGCTACCTTGCCGATCTTGGCGAGTCCTTTCCCTATTCCTCTGAGGATCGTCGCTATACCGGAGCCGACCCATACCACGAAGTTTCTCGTGTGCCGTCGATCCGAGTGCCAGAGGTCACTGAGGACACCGATGACGAACTCTGAAAGGATGGCGTAGATCCCGAACAGGACGGTATGGAGAAGGGAGTAGAGGGCGGATGATCCTCGTAGGAAGAGTGTCTGAGCAACCTCCATCCTTCCGCTCACCCACTGGCCATTGGTGGGATGTTGTTTCGAGTTTCCTCGACGCCACCAGCTGAAGAGGTTGGTCACTTTACCCCATGTACCTCGAATTCGGCTAATCATAGTCCATATGTGAGAGAGAATAACCTTCAAGCTTAGGAGTCATTTGGAAAAATTCCACAGTATTATCTTCCGCAATATATTTAGAACACTATAAGAATTTTTATATGTATATAAAATGAAATATAGCAAAACGAAATATGCCACAATAGGTGCAGCTCTCATCCTCGCCGCCGTGGTGATGGTTGCACCTGTTGCTGCTGCGACTACAGTGTTCACATGGGACACAGGAACAGAATTCGAAAACAACGCTTCATCTACCTCTGGGACGGTGAATTACACTTCTACTGGAATAGAACTGGTTGAAGACACTGGCACTATGACTGGTGCTACATACACGTCTCAAACGGTATCTGTAGGCCCTGAGTCTGGTCAAGAACTCTCCTATACATTCGACCAAGTAGAGACTGCGACTACTATAACGGTATATGACGCTTCTGACGATACTGTAATCACGTCTAAAGAGATAGGGATTTACAGCAATCTCTCTGGCTCTATCACGTGGACAGGCACATCCGATATCTATGTTGAAGTGGATATGCCTCATGGCGATAGTAATGATACAGCAGAGTCAAGTACTCTGGATTCGCTCGAACTCGTCTCGTCTTCCACTAACTCTGCACCTACGGCGGATTTCCAAGATTCAGATAACGCCTCTACGGTAACGACTGACACTTCTGTTACCATCGACGCTTCGGCCAGTAGTGATCCTGATGGAGATAGCCTGACCTACGCATGGGACACCAATAATGATGGAACCTATGGAGACGAGTCTGGTGGTAGCTCGATCACGGTCTCTGAGTCTTCAGCTGGGACATACAACTACTCGGTTCAGGTGAGTGATGGCAATGGAGGTACTGATACGGCAACGTACACCCTGACGGTTAATGAAACAGGCTCCATGAAGCTCTCACTCTCCGACTATACTTCTGGAGATACCCCGAAGGGCGATACGACTATAGAGCTTACTCAGACGGACTCTAACGGATCTACAACAGTTGTAGGGACGAAAACGATGTCGGACTCGGACGCCGATAACTCCGTTACGTTTAGTGGGTACGCAAGTGGTGAGGATTACTCGTTCAACGTCCAGAATCCGAATTACGACAACGTAGTGGTCGGTCCAGTGACGAACACAGCAGGAACGACTGATACCCGGTCTTACAGTCTTGATCGAACAATGGGTTCAATCGAAGTTAACGCTACGACGAGTGCAGAAGGCGACGTTAGCCACGCAGATATGGAAGTCGTGAATACTGATACTGGATCTACGGTTGATGATCCAATCGCCGCCCAGATGCCGTACACTAAGAGTGATATCTGGGTTGGTTACACCTACGATGTTACTGTGACGGCACAAGGGGGATTTACTGGCTACTCGACCGATGAGAAGACTAAGACGTTCAGTCCATCTTCGAGTACAACGTCTAAAACCTACAACCTAACCGTCCAGAATTACTTCCCTACAGCGGATTTCCAAGACAGCGACAATGCGTCCACAGTAGAAACGGGAACGACTGTAACATTAGACGCCTCCGCCTCTACAGATCCCGATGGAGATAGCTTGACCTACGCATGGGATCTCGATGGCGACGGTAACTACGACGAGGCCACTGGAGAAACTGTGACGGTCTCTGAATCCAGTAGTGGAACGTACAAATACGAGGTAGAAGTAGAAGACGGCAATGGTGGATATGACTACGCAACCTACACGCTTACCGTCAATGAACCACCGACTGGAACACTTGAAATCAGTGGTGTGACGGACTCTAATGGTGACTCTCTAAGTAGTTTCGACTACACAGTTACGAGAGTTTCAGACGGTACAGAGGTGGCCTCTGTGACGGGAGCATCTGCACCAGTTACGGAAACTGTAGAATCCCAGTACGACTACGATGTAAGTGTCTCCAAGAGCGGGTATGATTCAGTCACGAAGACGTACACGATCTCGGAAAACAGCACGACTTCCAATAGTTTCACTCTATCGCAGATTTCAGGAAGTGCTGAGATCACCGTCGAGGACTGGAACGGCGACCTTCTCGCTGATGGTGATGCTACTGTCGGGCTGTGGGATGGTGAACAAATAGCGAGTCAGTCTGCTGGTTCTGACGGTGTAGCGACGTTCTCGGATATACCTACAGGAACATACGATGTAGAAATCACTCATCCTGACCGACCAGATTCATTCGGTACAGTAACCATCTCAGAAAATACGACTGCCACGAAAACGATTCAGTTCGAGACCCCCATGAAGTCATTCGATATTGTGGTTGAAGATAGCAGTGGGTCGGAACTCGATTCCTTCGACTACACAGTATCGCAAGACGGTACGGCGTACACGAGCGGGATTAGCGAGAATGGTGCTGCTGTAAAGTTAGCTGATATAGAATATGGCACGTACACATTTGAGGCGTCATCAGACGGCTATGAAACCAGTACTAAGACTGCTACAGTAGACGAGGATAAATATGAGGTCGTCTTAACCCTATCCGAGTCCACTACTGACGACACAAGTGGAGATGGTTCTGACAATACAGGTGGAGGATCTGGGAGTGCTTCATCGAATAATATTCTCGTTGTAATTGGGGTGTTCGTCTTAGTATTCGTCATAATAATGTTATTCCTCGCAGTTCGAGATCAGGAAGAGTAGACACATTCACGTTATCTTGCCTCAGTAATTTATTATAAATTGTAATCTGCGTAATATATTTACCATTTAATTTAAAATTATTTATGTGCTATGGCAGACAAATACTTAGAAAAAGGCGTATCGGCAGGATCGGGTCTATTCTCCGGAGTATACGGTGTAGATCTGGTTCTTCAAAATCATCAACTAATTGGCAGCCTTGGCGATCCATGGGCTCCTATTCTCGGGATCGTTCTTGTCCTACTCGCAACTTCGACAATCAAGGCTTCACTATTTGATGCCATTTTCAACAAAGAGTGATGAATTATGTTAGGAACAAACTCATCAACGGCAAAACTCGGTGTGGTAGCATTAGGGCTACTAATGCTGGTCGCTGCACCGGTTATGGCAGCACAGGCCACTCTCGTTACTATGGACGCTGGATCTGATTTCAGCGGGAACGAGAGTTCAGCAACTACAGTTAGCTACAACAGCACAGGAGCGCAGATCACGGAGGGTGGATCGTACACATCCACAGCCTTCAGTCTGAACGAATCTGCTGACACATTCGAATACAATGTGTCCTCGCTTGGGGCGAACGCTACACTGGAACTTTACGATGCATCTGACGACTCGCTGATTAACAGCAAGGAGGTCAGTGCAACTGGTAGTGGTTCCTTCGATGTGTCCTCGTCCTCAGCTACATCCGTGTACGTTGTAATCGACGTACCTGATGATGGAGACACAACCTCCGGCGAGACTACAACAGTTGACTCTGTTTCCCTCGTCGCAGCCAATGACGCTCCTACAGCTGACTTCTCTGACAGCGATAATCAGGCGTCTGCTGGTGTAAGCGAGTCCGTCACCCTCGACGCTTCGGCGTCCAGTGATCCCGACGACGCTGATACGATCAGCTACGAATGGGATCTCGATGGCGACGGAACCTTCGATGACGCTACAGGCTCCACAGCAACTGTCTCAGAGTCCAGCACAGGTACTTACGAATACGATGTTCGGGTCAGTGACGGAAACGGAGCTACTGACTCTGCCACCTTTACTCTCACAGTTGAAGAGAATACTGGAGGTGGAGGATCTGGTAGCGTTCCGTCGAACGGCGTTCTCGCAATCATCGGTGCATTCGCTGCTGTCTTCATTGTGATAAGCACTCTCCTCGCAGTTCAGGATTAGAGGCTTATCTTTCTATTTTCCCGAAATCACAGTATTTAACGATATTTTTCATAGTCGCTACTGTCGAAATATATTTACCTATTGTTTGACAATTTTATAACAGATATGAGTGATACAGCAAAACGAATCGGTAGTATAGTTCTCCTTTCTCTGGTTCTGCTTTCGTCAGTGGGTGCGCCTCTGATGGCGTCTCCTGTTCAGGCACAATCAGATTCAAATTATGAAGACTCGTGGGATGAAAATCTAAAAGAAGCATCCTGCGCCAGTGGTGGGATTATAGTTACCTTCTTCACGAAATGTTCGGCTGAATACGGCGACGTAGACGGATCTACTCCTGAACAGGTACACTGGGATATCTATGGTGATTCTGTATTCATGCAAGATCACCGCCGACAGACGGTGAAAGAGAAGATATCCTATATCGAGCAGACACAGGGTATTGCTCTCGCTCACGCAAAAATAGAGATAATTGAGTGTATGAATAACGGAAATTCGCAGTCACAGTGTGAAGATCAAGCACGGCAAGAAGTGGATTCTGTGTTCAGTACAGTCCAGAAATCTCTATACACGTCACAAAACCGCCAGATGCAGCACTGGCAGATGATGGATCAGAAATTCACTCAAACGGATAACCTCAAATTCGAGACTATATATCCATATTCGCTCGATGGCGGTGAGGACGATTATCAAACGAAATTCGAGCTACGTACTGTAACTCTGTATAATGGCGAGCAGATGGAGGTTCTCACGGGGTCGATGACTTACCATGCTCCAGATGGTTATGAGACGATAGCTCCGTACCACTACACTGGAAATCTTGAAGCTCCTGTAGATGAGTCGATCTATGATTCAGATAATTTCCTGAACGTCGTCGCTCCAGATGGATCGACAGCAATACCGCTTGATGGAGGGAGTTTCAAGACTGCTCTCACAACGCTGGAGGATAAACATAGTTCGGCCAATTCTGCGGTAGGTAGTATGGCTGATTCCATCTATTCGAACTATGAACCCGGTGAAGTATCTGTATCTGATGCAGCTGGCCCGCTTGAGGTTATGCTAACGAGCAGTGGGAATAATGATTCCCTCACATACCGTCTTCTATCAGCTCAGTCCGCAGGATATGCTGTGAATGATGCTGGGAAGACCGTTGATGTGAAAGCTGATTTCAACGGAGATGGCTCTATGACGACCAAATCGGGCGTGATATACGCTAATGATGATGCTTTCCCGAATAATGAAGTCAAGACTGGAACGACCTATGTACAGTCAGATGACGGCGATAGCAGTACTGTACAGGTCTCTGATTCGGTTACATTCGTTAGTAACCCAGAGGACTCAGAGCCAGAGGATTACCCTCTTGATGGCGAATTCACAGTAGTTCAGGTGTACGATGACGAAGGAAATGAAGTCGATTCCATGACGTTGACCGGAAACGATTTCGCTACAACAGATACCTCGAACCTCAATAGCCAAATCTCTGAACTCATCAACAAGATGGAGGCTCTCGAAGACAAATATGAGGCCAATCAGTCGAGTGGTGGCGGATCTGGGATCTCGCAAGACGCTATCAAGAGCTTCCTCCAGAACCTTGGAATCGGTGTAGCTGGTGGTCTCATGATTGTTGCAGTCATTGTTGTGATGATTCTGTTCGCCTACATCAAGATACTCAGAATCTAATCAGCAAGCCTTCTTCTCTGCGTTTTCCTATAGTCGTCGCAACATATTTACCCGAGTTTTGACATTTGTTAATATATAATATATGAAACAAATGAGTAGTATTGCTGTATTATTGGCTGTTCTTCTTCTGGGGTCTGCGGTTCTCCCTGCTACTGTCGCTGCACAGGAGGATACACAGTCTAACCCGATTCCAGAGGAAATCCGGTCGATAATACAGTCGGACATGAGTACAGTCACGCAAGAGCAATTACGGACGGTTCAGGAGTGGTATTCAGATAATTCCGATTCATTACCCGAACCTGCTCAAGAACGGGTTCTGGACTGGATTGTGGAGGCTGAAAACGCCGATCTACAGTCATCGGAAGACAATTCTCGGCAGTATACTGGCCAAAGGTGGGATTCGACGGCCCAGACTACGTACCCGTTCCCTGATCGGTGGGATGGAAATGTTCGAGTCTACCACGTTGAGTATGACCTTGAAGACGGCGTTGCGAGAGTCTACGTCGAGACAGATGAACCGACAACAGTAGTCGTGGCTGATGGGACTCAGACGCAATCTGGCGCTCAGCTGAAGACGATTTCTCAGGTTGATGGGCGGAATATACTGTCCGTCCAAATGCGAAATCCATCGAGGAAACACATCTCTGTGACGGCAGACCGTGGTACGTGGCTTGCGTTTGGTGAGGACAATTTCAACTTCCTCCCTGCTGCCGAGTATAGGATCATCATCCTCTTGCTCGGAATCCTCGTTTCGATGGGGACGATTCTCGCCCTTGAACAGTTCGCTAATCGACACGATCAGGAACCAATTCGAGAAGTTTGAGGTGATATACTATGTCAATTATACAACGAAACCAGAAAGAACAGAACGACTCAGACGGTGAATCGACACGAAAACGACTCTCATACGGTCGGATCAAGACCGATCTGAAGAGAGGATATCGAAGAGCGAAGCAGATCATCAAGAGCTACTTCCTTCTCATCTTCATCCTATTCACAGGAGTTTTCGGTATCCTCGAAGCCGTAGGATTGAATTCAGGTGTTCCTGAGCATATGGTCCCGTACTCTGTATACTGGAGCTATGGTGTGTATGTCGGTCTCGTACCCGCAGAACTCCTACGACAGTACGTTAGCGATGATACCAGAGAACGCCTGTACGCCTACAATGCCAAAGCATCCAAACTGGCGAAGTGGGCTATTCCTTCTCAGTTGATACACAAAATCGACTTCAGAAATCCTGATGGTGAGCCGATGGACTGGGACGATGTAGACCAAATTCATACTGCTGAACACGGGCTTGCCTACCTCGTTACCGACTTCGATAAGGAATCGATGGAGGCAGAGGTAACGTGGCTCGCCGGGAAGAATCAGATCGACCTTCGAGCGGAGAAAGAGCAACTGAATGAAGCAGTCACAGTCACATGGAAGATGGCTGAATCTGCTATTCAAGTCCTCTCTCAACGAGAGAATATCTCCCGTGAAGCGGCTCTCAAAGAGATTCAAACCAACATCGAAAATCGAGAGAACATCAATCTGGAGAGTGACACACGGCAGACTGATATTGAGAGTGTCCTGAAGGATAACGACGTACTACAGGACGATATTATCCAAGATATTCAGGAGGAGATCGGAGGTGGTGACGATGAGTAGTGACGATCTCTCTGCGGCTTATCTGAGCGAGCATATAGGGAATGAAGGCGAAGTTCCACAGTGGGTGACGTATGTATCGTCCGAGAGATTACAGTACCTTCTACGGATGGAACAGGCGCTTCCTGTACCAGAAGAAAGTGACACCTTCAATCAGCTACTGAAGAACGTCAAGTCCAACGCTATCAATACCGCAATAGAGGAAGACGATCTCACGAAGGTCTCTGCGATTAAGGGCGTCTCGGACAACTCTGTGGATGCGACAGGGTACGGAATGCTTCTGGAGAGACTGGAACCAGCTGCTCAAACTCTGATACTCAAAGGTCCGAAGGGATCTGGGAAATCGACCAAGATGTCCGATCTCGCTTGGAAGGCGATGGACGAGGATATCGTAGAGAAGTGTATGACCAATCTTGCCTTAGAGGGCTTCAAAGACGGAAAATTTGAGGAAGCTGACTACGACGTTCGCTACTCAGAACTAATCTCTGACTTCCTCGAATTCGCTAAAGAACCCGGTGAGAAGGTCATGTTGCTGGACGAGCTGTCCACGGTGGCGAATATGCTCACGTCCTCGAACGATGCTCAGGATATTTTCGTCCGAGTTATCAACGCTCTGCGGAAATCTGAGGGTGGTTCTTGTAGGATTATAGCGATTGGCCACCAGAATCCGACCGATATCCTTCCTGCACTTAGAAACAACGCTGACGGTGTAATAGAGGCACCCAACAAAGCTGGGGAAGGGATTGATCGAGCGAACTACTACAAGTCATACGATGAGTACCAGAGTGGAGATCCTGAATTCCGTGTTCGAGGGATGCAGGACGTTTCTGACCACTCTCTCTGGGGATTCGATGACAAGACGTTCGCTACTCTGGAATTGAACCTTGACGACCCTGAGAATCAGATCAAACGAGGACAGCTAATCGACGATTGGGAGAAGTATCAGGATGGCGGTGGTGAGCCTGACGACACGAGAGTATACTGTTCTCACGGTGGAGAGGGCTCACAGAATGGTTGTGGGGCTTCGAGTCAGCAATACCCCGAACTACTCCAAGATGACATAGATTGCTGTCCATACCACCGAGACGACGATGGTGGTTCGAGTATCAAAGAGTCCATAGAAGCCGAGCGAGAGCGGGCTGAGGAGTATTTAGATGAAAAAGAAGGCGAAGAGGACGGTGGGAAACAAAACGAGTTCATGGACGATTCAGACGAGAATGTAGATCCGAATGCGGGTCATACCGACGACTACAAATGGTGAATCCTTTTCTTTCAAACAAACATCACAACATATATAGGAAGTTAAACACATTTTCTTACTATAATGTCACATAATCACGGTCGTAATAATGGACAGGATAGAACAGTTGTCCCTCCTGAGATACTTCAGGTAGGAAAGAAATATTCCAGCGAGAATCCGCCTACTTCTGCTTTTGGTGACTTACAGAAGATACATAGCAATGGACGGTACGATATTGGAGTCAATCTCAACTGGTTCGTTGTTATTCAGGAGTCGCAGGATTCGATGAGCGGATGGAACTGGAAACCCGTATTCGTCGCTCGTTTTTCCGAACTGAATGTCGCAGATGCAAGAGACATAGATAGTTTTGACTCAGATGGTTTCGCTGTGTGGGCGAAGCACGACACCGGGGCTTTCTTCGACTACCTGAGCGACTCTGATGGTCGAGATCCAGAGATCGAGGAGATTAGCCGAGTGGACGGCAATCAAGTGCAGATGGTAGTATATAGCTCAGATCTTGGACGAGCAGAAGTCACACTCACAAAGTAAGTGATACTCATGTTATTCGATGAATTGGTCTCTGAGAACCAGAATTCGCTGGATAAGAACGACACGAAGACTGATTTTGTTATCTCGAAGGCGGATAAGTTGCTGGTTGACTCGGATGAACTAACGGTAGCGGTGAAGCACCATCAAGGGCGGAATATTGTTGCTGTAGATCGACGTTCAGAGGTCGGTTTTACTGTTGTACTCAACGATACCGATCTCCAGCGATTCAAGCAGAAAGTTCTCTGATATTCATACAAACATCAAAAATGCTTTAGGAAATGATATAAGAATAATTATTATGGTTTATCAATTCAAGAAAAGAGCCCGAGAATCGATGCGTAGTGATAATACTGCTGACTTTGATCACAGAATAGGTCAAGAGCAACGAGAGTTCCTGTTGAGTGTAGTCTTCGGAGAAGGGGCATACCCAGAAGAGGTATGGGAGCGTGGTAGTGATAGTAGCGACGAACAGAGGAAGATATTCAGACCATTACGAGATAGAGGGCTTCTGGCAGGCGGTTTTAGTTCTCCAAGGCCGACCCAAGAAGGACAGCGGGTTGCTTACGAGATATTGACCGAATCTCGAATAGATGATTACGAACTGGAAAAAGCTCAGAGTGAAATAGTAGCTGGCAATATCTGACCTTCTCTTTTTTCGAGTGAGTACTATATTCTCGTGGTATTCTGGGTTCCAGTTTGAGATTTTAGACGCCGAAATATATTTAGGAAATGAAAATTACACGCACGCACCTGCTCGCCCATTATGTCGGTGAGGGGGTGGGGGTGGTGAGGATAGGGATATGAGCCACCTATTGGAGGAGTCAAATAGCCAAACCATTATCACACTCTGTTTTTAAATACGGTCTATGTCTGTTGAGACTCGTATCAAAGCCGCATTCAAGAATAAGCGGTACAAGCCGAATGAGAACGGAAAGTACACTGAGGAAGTGGATATTCCCGGTTCTGGGCTGAATTTAGATGAGGTCAAGGACCACAAATGGGTTGAGGATGCCTTTATGAAAGACGACGGGTCATTCCATGTGTATGTCTCAGCGGAATCGGAGCAGCGAGTCTTCAGCACCTGAGGAGAACACAGAAAATGTCTGTTGAAGTCCGAATCAAGTCGGCGCTACAGGATACGAAGTACAAACCCGACCCAAACGGCGACTATACCACTGAAATCGATATTCCCAGTTCTGGACTGAATATAGACGAGACGAAGGAACACGAACTCGTGGAAGATGCCTTCGTACAGGACGACGAAACATTCCATCTCTACGTGTCTACTGATCGGAAGCAGCAGGTTTCGTTTGAGGTTATCTGATGAGTGCTGCTCTCGACACTCTACGAGATCTCTTTCCAGACTTCGGTAAGGCGAGACGAGAGCGTAATAGGATACGGAAGCGATATCGAGACAACCTGAACGCTCTCGACAGAGACGACGCAGTATTCACGATCTCTTCAAGAGATTACAGCCCGGAGTACCTCGGCAACAGAACCGAGAAGAAATTATCTGACGCTGACCATCTAATCCAGAAGCACGGATCGCAGTCAGATCCTCATTCCTACCAAGTCACCAGCAACGAAGATGAGGTAGAGGAAGCGATGGCAGATGTGGTCACGTCGATCACCCGAAGGAACTACCTCAATATCTTCGCAGAGATCGTCTTCATCGTGTTCACCGTCGTCTGTATCAGCTTAGCCATCCTTCTGGCGATTGCTGGAATTGGTACTGTCGTGTCTCAAATTACTGGTCTGGAGCAAACCTCCAACGCAAGTGCGACGGTGATATCCTCTACGGGTTCTATTCTGGGGGTAGAATAAGCTCAGTTCTATATTGGGGCTATAATCAGACATTCTCACTAACCACAGCTTTATGTGCCCGGCCTTGAAGAGCTGTTTTAGAGCTACTATGGCCCGTCACGACACCGACCTCCCATTCGGAGATGCGTTCTCTCCAGCGCAACTCCACACTGACGATGACCGAACGGAGCTTTCTGTCGTTCTGGAAATGGCGAAGGAGTACGAAGGACAGGAAGACGAATTCGATGAAGCAATTCGAGAGACCTTCTTCCCCGGTGATGTTGATACGACCCGAGCGAAGAACGTCAGGCTCGGAATGAAGGATAGAGGGTACAAAATTACTGATGAGGACTTCTACTTCACCGAACTGGGCGACGAACTCCACGAGCTTCGAGACGACCCAGATGCCCTATACGACAGGTTTGCCAAACACATCCTACGAAACCTTCATGGACTGAAGGGAATCGAGATCGTCGAGGATCTGGAGGCTGAAGGACGGAAGACAGTCAACGATAACGTCAAAGAGGAATTCAAACAGCAGTACGATTTCCACATTGACGAGACCTCGAACCACTGGAGCCAAATGCGGGCGTGGATGTCCGAGGCGGGCGTTGTAAACAAAGGAACGCACCGCTACGATATTGACCGCACTCGGATTGAGGAACTGA
Source organism: Haloarcula sp. CBA1129 (assembly GCF_008729015.1). Classification (NCBI taxonomy): domain Archaea; kingdom Methanobacteriati; phylum Methanobacteriota; class Halobacteria; order Halobacteriales; family Haloarculaceae; genus Haloarcula; species Haloarcula sp. CBA1129. Next base: position 1,991,428 of record NZ_RKSM01000001.1, on the reverse strand, counting down.
TTGGCGTCGATTCGGAGGATATTGTAGAGCTTGATGGATTAACCGAGCAACAGCAGGCATTCCTCCGTGCATTGGCTCTAATCGACCCACCGGGAGAAGTGAAGAGTCGGACAGTCAAACGAATCGCTGAACACGCCTACGGAGTCAACATCAGCCAATCCAATATCAGTCGGAGGACGCTCGATCCACTCGAAGAAGCAGGATACATTGAGTGGGAACACGTCTCCGGCAAGCCAAACCTGATTGAGACAACCGACAAGTTCGATGCTGAGATACTGAAACCCGTCCTTGATGATCTCTCAGAGCGTGTCGGTGTTCCTCGCCACGTTCTCAGGCTCTCGTTCGATGAAGTGATGGAGGAACTGGATTCGGACTCGACTCACGAGAAAGGGGTTGCACTCGAAACACTCACGGTAAAGACTGGCCGACTACTCGGATTGGAGTTCGTCGGTTGGCGTGTTCGAGGACGAAAGACAGGCGGTTCCGAAGTGGACGTGGTGATGGACGAGATCGATACCACATTCAATCGCTGGCAGATCCAGTGTAAGAACACTAAGAGCCAGTTGGAGTCAAAACAAATCTCCCGTGAAGTAGGGATCGCCCGGATTCTACAAACGAATACCATCCTCATGATCGCCCGAGGCGGTATCTCTCAGGATGCTAAGCAGTACGCCAACCAAGTGATGAGACACGAGAATATCGCAATCATGTTCCTCACAGGAGATGATATCGAGGAGTTTGACGATAACACCGACCACCTGCTTACGGTCCTGAGAGGCGAAGCCCGCAGAATTCACAATATCAAACGACTCGATAGGCGAGAGGTGGAGCAGGAAGATGGTATGGATCTCATCGACAGAGAGGACGAAGCATTGGAAGAGTTCGAGGACGAGTTAGATTTCGACCAAGATCAACCGTCACTGGACGATTACACCCCTGATGAAGACGAAGATTCAGAGGATTAGTCGTCACCAACTTCAGCGAAATCTCCGAAGTCGGACTGGTCTTCGTCTAACCGCTTCTTGATCTCGTCTTCCGTCAGGAAGCGGAACTGAGAGGTCTCAAGATACTTTTCTTCCTGTTCAAACGCCATCCAGTAACGCCCTTTCTGTTGCGCAATACTGCCCGTGAGGTTCGACCCGCCGAAGATATCGAGGACGACGGGCCGATCAAGATAACTTCGGTCCCAGTCGTCGTAGGGCGGGTTCGGCGTCAGGTAGTCGATGAAGAATTCGGGGATCTGGCGAGGGAAGCGAGCAGGGTGAGAATCGAATCCGAACTTCCGGCACATCGAGAGATAGTGCGTATTGCTCGCCGTGTTCGACGCCTCAATCACGTTGTCTGCTGTTCGACCACCCATCCCGAGCCTTCGAAGTAGATCTCCAGCAGAAGCGTCCTCGAATTCATCCGACCCCATAATCCATTCCAAGAATTCCTCAGCAGAAACTTCGTCAAGCCTATTCAGAATGGCTTCAGCGTCGGCTCCTGCGAGGAAGTTGTCAGGGATCGACCCCTCGTTTTCATTTGCGAAGGACTCCGAATCGATGTTCCATCCAGAACTACGCTTGCCGTCGTTGTACTCTCCAGTCTCCATCAGCTCCTTCTGGGAATCGGAGTATTCCTGTAGGACACGCTGGTTGTTCGCTTCTGGATGAGGATGTTCGCCCTCCTCGACGGCGGATTCCTTGTTGATCTCCGGCGTGAGCCACCAGATGTGAGTCACTGCATCCGTAACCCGAATCTTTCGGACGTTGACCCATTCAATCGGATTCGGAAGTTTGGCCGGGTTATACCAGTAAAAATCTTGAGCCAAATGCATCTGGCCTTCATCCTCGTCAACGAGCCGATTCAGTAGCTCGAATTGATATGGAGACCGCTCAGGCCATCCTCGTTTGAATGCGCCCCCGATTTCGACTACAAAGCTCCCGTGGGGCTGGAGTACACGACGAACTTCAGGAATAAACTCCATGAACCAATCGTTGTACCCTTCCTGATCCTCGTTGCCGTACTCCTTCTGGTGCTGAAGAGCAAAGGGAGGCGAGGTAACGATCAGGTCGATGCTGTTGTCAGGGAGTTCTTTTAGAAGCTCCTTGCTATTCCCATGGAAAGCCGACCCTCCTTCTGCATTGTAGTAAGGGTCAGAGTCCATCAGTTCCGTTACGGCAGAGTCCTCAGTCATTATATCACGTTCGGGGGCGCTGGTTGTGAGTTTCATTGGTGGCGGTGTTGATTACTCTGTTGCTCTCTCGCCCGACTCCTGCTAATCGGGTGACTGTATCCATCCTACATCACGTAGTATGGACACTAAATGTTTACTATCTGAGCTGCTGGTTCGAGGGTTATATTGTATCAGAGCATGAACCCGAAACCAGTGACCCGACGAAGGAACGACGAATCGGGGCGATATCAGGAGGTCTACTCGGATGAGGAGATTCTATCTCTTCTCCAAGGTACTCGACTCTCTACAAGTGAGGTCGCAGATCGATTGGACTGTCACCGAACGACTGCCCATGACCGTCTATCTGAACTTGAGGATGAAGGGAAGGTCACGTCGAACCCAGCAGGAAATACACTGATCTGGGAGACAGAGGGTGGCGCTTGAATTATCGTAGGTCCTGACAGTCACTATCTACCCATAAAAACAAGTGGCGGTGAGGCACAGAGGACAGTATGTCGGAAGAACTGGTCAGCTCTGTCTCAGAATCAAACATCAGTGGAGTGCTGGATCAAAAAGTACTGTTTTCAGTTCCGGACTACCAGCGATTGTACTCGTGGGGCGAAGATCAGTGGGATGAATTCTGGCGAGACCTTACTGGATTAGAAGAAGGAGAGAGTCATTTTCTCGGTTCAATTGTCGTTATAGAGCGAACCGGCGGATTTGGAAAGTTGGATGAGTACGAGTTGGTAGACGGTCAACAGCGATTGACTACGATTTCTCTACTCCTGAAGGCCATACAGACTCATTTCAAGGAGAACGACGACCCGAATGACATCAGTGGTATGATTCGTACTGATTACCTCTATGAATCTGATCCAGATAACATAGAGCATGTCAAATTAAGTCTGAGCCAGTTCGAGGACGGGGATTACCAAAACATAATCGAGGAGAATATCTCCAGTGTCAATGAAGACAGCCAACTACTCAAAGCCTACAGACACTTCCAAGAACTGTTAGAAGGCCTTGATAGCGACGAAATCAACGATATACGGAAACGGTTGGTTCTCTCAATGAATATGGTTGTAATCCAATGTAGCGGAACTGCGTCTGCGTTCCGTCTATTCGAGACTCTGAATGATCGGGGATTAGAACTCTCTGCCGTTGATTTGATGAAAAACTCTCTGCTACAAGTCGCATCAACCAAATTCGGGACTCACGAGTACGAGTCAATTCGAAACAAGTGGGAAACGGTCCTTGAGAAAGTCGTTTACGAGATCGACAATCCAGATCGTTTCTTCAGGCACTATATCATGTCTCGCCCCGAACCTGACATTTCGGGAAGCGTCACGTCTCGGCGTCTATATGAGGAATTCAACGATATAATCAAAAATAAGCTTCCATCGAATGGCGTAGACCTAATCGACTATGTAGATGGTATGGTCCAAGAAGCGGATCTATACGTAGGACTCACGCAGGCGAAAGTTGACGAATTCCAAGGTAGACAACAGCAGAAAATCAACAATCGTCTACAGAATCTGAATGATATCGGGTCGTCTCACTCTCGAACACTACTGCTGCGAGCCTTTGACGAATTCGACGAGTATGGCGAGATCAATCAGACTCTAAAGTACGTGGAAGTCTTTATGATCCGCTGGAAGCTGGCCAACTATCAGAGTGGAACAGGACTCGACAAGATATTCTCTGATCTCTGTTCTAATGCCTTCAGCAGTGGTGAACCGCTACCTCAAGACCCACTCGATGCAATAAAAGAAAAACTGAGCGAAGAAGCACCAAGTAACGAGGAAGTTTATGCCGGTCTCGCTAACGACGACTTCAGCCGAACTGCTCAAACGAAGTATATTCTGGACATGATTGAGAGACACCACTATATGCCCGCTGAGGGGAGTGGTGCAAAGTCTTACAACAGGGCAACCGTCGATATTGAGCATATTGCTCCGAGAGCGACGTTCTCGGCTAAGAAGTACAGCCCATGGAGAGATGTTCTGGGTGTTGATGAAGATGGGTTCAGCCAATACAAGAACCGTCTGGGGAATCTAACACTCCTTGAAGATCGCCTAAACGAATCTGCATCCGATAATCCGTTCCAGCAGAAAAAAGACCAGTATAAGCTCTCAGACTTCGAGATGACCCAAGAGATCCGAGAGAAATACGATATCTGGACTCATAATGAGATACAGGACCGGTCTGAGGACTTAGCAGAAATCGGAGTGGAGATCTGGGACTTCGATACGTTCTGATAGCTATCCGGGGTTCAAAGAATGGTAGACAAACAACTCGTTATGATCGCTGGTTCCGTGGCTGGGGCTTTAGCGGTCAGCGTGACCCTCATAGGTCGGGTATATGGAGTATTTCTCGACAGTATTGGTGCAACTGGCGCAATAGTCGTCTCTACTATGGCATTAGCTATCTTCGCACTGCTGGTGCTATCCATCGACAACCGAATCAAAATTAATCGAATGAACGGAGGTGACGACGAATGAACCCCGACGACGTGGTAGAAGCGTTTGTTACGACAATCATCTTAGTCGTGATGTTGGTCGTCGCAATTACGATCTGGAATCAGGACATTGGGATGGTCTTAGTTGATCTCCTCCCGAACTTCGTAGAGATATTGGTCTGGCTGTTTGTCGGGGCGATTATAGCGGCTTTACTGGTACAGCTCGTAGAGGAATTCTGAATCAGACAAGCGACCACCTACTATAATTCAGAGCGAGACAGCATTCCCATGGGAGATCAATACAAGATAGAATGGCTTCTCGATACAGACGAGAAGCTGTCCAGTGAAGAGAGTGAGCAGTTAGTACAAGAACTTGCAGAGGAGATCGACGCTGAAGACGAAGTTGAGTTTGGAGGACAAGTCATACGAAAATCTGTAACTGAGGTCGCCTCAGTTGGAATTCTAATTGTAAGCAGTATCAGCACCCTCATACAGGTCTATCAATTTCTACAGGACCGAGACGACTCTAATGTAGGGGTTAGGCAGGTGAACAACGAGATGTTCTATGTCGATGAAGTGAACCCGACCGTTATCGAGGATAACGGAGGAACGGTAATTGCGAATGTGGAAGGTGATGTGTATTTCTTCACTCTACCTGAAGACATGGATCAGCACGTCGAACTAATGGCGGAACTGAGAGAATCGGAAGAAGAGAGCGGCGAGGAACAAAATTAGAACATCTGAGCAATGTTGATGAAGTCCTCGATGGGCTTCAGGTGATTTGGCGTACACTCCGCCTTCTTGGATTCGTAGTGGTCGTAGAGTTTGACCGGCTGGCTCACTTCTTCGAATTCCTCGTTGCTGATGTAGCCCAAGAACTCAACCGCAGTAATTCGATTCCGATCTACTGGATGGTAGTGGACGTTGCACAGGAAATAGAAATCGACTGTATCTGAATTGCTCATACAGTAGTCCTTGATCAGATTTCTGTACTCACACTTGCTCGCTCGTGTCTTCACATCGATAGTCTTCCCGTGAACAACCAGATCATCTGCTCCTTCGCTCCCATCCCATTCATGTTCGATTCCAGCCTGCTCGAACAGTTGGGAGAGAGCAGCTTCAGCGATGAATCCTTGTTTGGCGTTCCCGATTGCTTCTTCCTCCGGTCGGCCTATGTCATCCCACTCGATACAGAAACCGTCTCGAACGTCGTTCTCTGAGAAATCGTCACCCAGAACGTGTCTATACATCTTTTCTCGTAGATCGTCGTCCACTGCGAGAGTGAACGATGAGTTGTCTGTCGCCATCTTATCATATATATTATAATTTCTCCCCAAAGGTGTTCGTGAGTTTTGGAGTCTACTAACAGAAACCAAAACTCAACCCGATTTGAGCGGTCTATAGGTAGGGTTCGAGCGGAAAAATCGGACTCATATGCAAACTCCAAAACTCGCAGAAGTTTTTTACCATACCATTTACATTATAATATTGTTATGTCAAATAACAATACAGAATATGATGAAGAAGATATCATCGTATTCGATGATGAATTCGACGCATCAGACGTAGATGTACAGAAACTCAGAGAGATTCGCAAAGGAGGCGACGATGCCGGTGATTCTGTATGAGCGCCACTGGAGCAGTCAAAAATCTACTCAAGGGGATATTGATCCTCTTTTTCGGTCAAATCGTAGGGGGCGTCATCGCTGGGATATTGACTGGATTTGGAGTCATTCCGTTTGATCTTGCGATGAACCCAGCTGGACAGCTCATATTCAGTATCGTCGGGATATCAATCATTCTCGGAGTCTACAGCAAGGTGAGTGGGTGATCACAATGAGTGGTGAATTACCTCAAGAAGGTCCTGCTCGGTTGCTCCTCGTCGTAGGGTCATTCCTCCTCATCGGATTCATAGCCAGCGTCCTCTGGTTCACTACAGGCTACTTTGATCTACCTCAGATAGTCAGAATAGTTGGTACAATCGTTGGTACTCTACTCATCCTACAAATCCTCGGAGGTGGTTCTGCATGAAAGTCACAAGTGTTGAGGAACGAGATTTCAGAGATCTCGATTCTGACGAACAAGTAGAGTACATCAAAAACGGAATTAGAGAATTCGCAGCTCGGGTTGTGATTTTAGTAGGGATGGTTGCAGGAGCTATCTGGTACACGACAACACAACCAGATCCGCTGAAGACGTATGAGATTATCATTATCGCCCACTTGACTATCTTCCCTTCACTGTGGATAGGATATTACGTATACAAGCAAGAATCGCACGTATTGGATGCTATTCGAGCGATACAGAACGGAGGTGATGCAGAATGACTCTTCGTTGCGCTCAATCGGAAGATTACGTCATCCTGTTCGAGGACGGTCGATACGAGTATGCCTGCGAGGACTGTGTTGAAGCAGACAAAGAACTCTCCGGAGTAGTTGGAGTTGTAGAGGTTGACGAGTCTGGAGGTGATGGCTCATGATCGAGCTATATCCACTTCTAAAGGTCATACTTGGTGGCCTATTCATCGCTGCCTTCCTGATCTCTGCTGCTAAGAACAGCGGCGAGGACGACGAAGACGATGAGAACGACCGAAAGAGCCGACAGGCTCGTGATCGAGATGAGTGAAGACGCTGAGTTAGAAGACTGGGTAGACTATTTGATTGCAGGATTTGGCGTACTGATCATTATAGCAGGTACGATAGTCGTTGGTGGTGGAATAGTATGGGTGCTTTCCAGAATATTAGCGACGATACCAGATATTCTGATGGGAGCGCACAGGTTCGCATACACGCTTACAGATCCACTATACGTCGGGTTCGTGTACGGAATCGTTCTCTCATATATTGTATACAGAGGTCGAGAAAGATGGGGTGATAGAAGAATATGAGCGAGCAAACAATCCACCGACGAGTCACAGTCGATCAAATCGACCAGATGAGAGACGCCGCCCACGATATCGGAGGAAACCTCGCTGACCGAAACGAAGTACTGGTCGTTGCAGCATCTGACTTTGGGCTTCGAGTTGGAGAACTGAATCAGCTGAAGCGCAGTCACTTCCGGTTCGATGAAGGACACCTACTCCTTCCAGCTGATATCCAGAAGAAGTACCCAACAGACGCCTCTCCGAGTTCTGCTCGTATGGAGATCGATCCCTACGGCCTATTCGGAACCGAACGACTGCTCAAGAGGTACTTCAACAGCGACTGGTGGCAGGCTCAGGATAGTGAATATGTATTCCCATCGAGGCAGTCAGAACAGATGACTACAGAATCCATCAGGAACGTTATTAGAAGGCTTGCCGTGGAAGCCGACGTATCTCCTCGACGTTCGGATGGAGAGCCAGCAGACCCATCAGAGATGCACCCTCACGCACTCAGGCACAGCCTCGCCTCATACATGCTCCAAGATCCTGATACTCGATTGATTGACGTTCGGAACCGACTCCGACACCGTTCAATTGCAACAACGGAACGGATCTATGAACACTACCAAGAACGGTAGCGGGCTAACTCCTTTACTCTATTCTAACGTTGTATTTGACAAGCTATGAACAATATGGAAATTATCGAAGATACGTCTTTCATCGTATCTAACGAGGGTGACGTACTGGTAATACATCACGAAGAAGCCGGAGAAATAGCACGCTTAGAAGGCGACTTCTCTGCTGAGGATGTAGAAGAGGTGGTAGAAGATTATGACTGAATCTGTTGATGTAGAACGAGACAAAGACTAATCGACAACAGACGGACTCACGAGACCCCGTTGTGCGACCAGAAGTCTATCCTCCTCTGTGATCAAGTTGAAGTACACGTCGTATTCCAAGTGATCGAATTCTACAGGCGGGAGTAGCTCTGTAGCATCTACAGACGACTCTTTTCTGATGGCGACATACACTACACGATCTACTTCATTTTCATCGGAGGTGCGCTCTGAATGCCCGTTCGAATTGATAGTGTACCAGTAATCAGTAGAAATGAATTGATCGTGGTTGCGTGCAGGCGGGCACATTTTCCGAGTCTCTATGAGATTCCGGTTCGTGGTCAGATTAGATAAAACTGGAACCAGAGGCAGCGAAGCGACTGAAGAGAGGTAGCTACGCCTACGCATTGATCCGCTCCGTTTCAAGGTCTTTTCTCGCATGTTCAGCGTAGTAGTGAGCCAGCACAGTTACTGTGTGAACACAGTACGACGACTCCCAAGACCACGTTTTGTAGCCCCACTCGTTGACTTCTATTTCTTCACTCAGATTGCTCTTAGGACACGGGCAGCGGGCGAATAAAGCGATTCCGTGACGGAGACCGACAACTACTCGATACTCACCACAAGTCCACATCTGGTATTCGTTGACCAACGATTCAGTCACGGATGAATTCACCAACCTCGGAGATCACTTCTTCTATCGAATCCGCACCACCATCGACGCCCCGAAGAGCTTCATCATCGTGCTTCTCTACGGAATAGACATACTCATCCTCGGAATACTTGCCTTGCTGGATATGGGCCTCGCTGGATTCTCCACGGAATGTAACCGAGAAATACGGAGGATCGACGTAGATCTCGTGGATATTCATCGAAAACAGGTCAGCGACATACTCCGTCTGCTGGTTTCCACTGTCAGCGACGAAACGAGAGTTGAGGAGAGTAGCCTTTCGCCACATCTCGTAGTCTTCATACTTCCATCGGTGTTCGACCTCGCCATTCTTCACGAGAGTCAGATCGCCATGATCGTGCTTCTGAAACCACGCCGAAGAGATCTCCCAGAATTCATCCTCTTCACCGTGGGTTCGAGAGTCTTTTTCAGGTTCGTTCTTACCAAAACTCGGTACTGAAGGGGCGACCGGGAGCGATGCAACTGCTTTGGTGAATTCCCTTCGTTCCATATTCATAGATACTCGTCACGCTCCTGCATCGCCTTATTAGCGATAGCAATCTGGCTGTCAGAAGCGTAGTGCCGGTGTTCTTCCCACTTTTCAGCTACGTGAGTAACGACCATCTCGTATCCCACTTCTTCAGTCGTATCCTCACGAATAGTAGCTTCAAGACCGCAATCGTGCGCCCAATGGCTGCGCCACCTGTCTTCGTCCGTCTGAATCGAAATCAATTCGAAATCGAATAGGGTCGCAATCAGATTATGACTGGACTGCCGAGCCTCAGAAGCAGCTGCTCGACGCCATTCAGTGTACGTCTGATACTCTTTCTCTCCTTCTGTGGTGATTACTATGCCCTCGTCAACTCGGCGCTTCCACACACCGCTCATCCCTTCCTTGGAATCAGGCTCGTTCTTACCAAACTCAGGGACGAGGGTAGGAGTGAACGGTACAGCGGCCATCGACTTGAGGTAATTTCGGCGGTTCATTGGGTTTCGTAGTTGATTTCCAGCAGGTAGTTCCTGAGCCTGTTCAGTTTCTGCATCCTCTCCGGGTGAGTCGTGTTCTCTTTCGCTCGCTCGATCTGGTTCATGCGCTCATCAATCGCTTCCCGAGTGGGATTGGTCAGAGGATTCAGATGGACACCAGCACTGTGGAGGACGTTCTGATATGCTGAAATCCCGTCATTGAAGTTCTGAATAGCATCAGACCGAGGCACTGGGAACACCTCCTTCGTCGTCAGAACCAGCAGACGACTCTTCCACAGGCTCAGTGATCTGATCGAAATAGAGATAGAAGTCGATCAACTCCTGAACGGACTGACGGGCACGGATGATCCGACGCCGTTCAGTAGTGTCCAGCGGGCGCTGTTCAGAGACCTTGTTGTACAACCGACGAAGATCCTCGTCAATCTCCCTCAACTGACCCAGAGTAGGGATTTGATCTTCACCGGGAACAGGGAGGCGGTAGACCTGCCAATCATACTCGTGATTGAGTATATCGATGTTCTCGTTAGCCTCCTTCACATCTCGCTCGATCAGCATCGTAGTCACCTGAATCGGCAGATTCAGACACTCATCTTCCTCTTCTTCTTGGGTATCGTCGGAGTCTCTAAGCCCGAACATTGTTAATCACCGAAAAGCTGCGAGTGGAGACCTTCTCGCTCCAATTCCTGATACTCTCCCACGAGCGCACGCTTCGAGATACGATCCATCTCATCACTACAGAGATCCATCAACTCCTCCATACTCGCCTCCTCGCTACTGGCTTGAACACTCAGATCATGGGAGCTAATCTCGATCTGGTTCTTCCCGTTCGTCCGATCCTCCAACCGTTCTACTTTGTTCTCCAACTCTTCCACCTTCTCCTCTACGTCCTCGGTGGTGCTATCGGGCAATCTGGAAAACCTCTACCGTACTATAGTGCCGAAGCATACGTATATCTTTTGACCCCACAGCGTATATACATTCGATACCCAGAAAGCGGTCATAAGATATACGCCTCTACTAATACGCACGCTATACGATGAGCAGTCCTACGATCAGCCTCAGAATAGACGACGAGCAAAAAGAGAGATGGGAACAGGCGCTGGAAAACGAACCACGAGTACAGAACCTCAGCGACTTCATACGATTATCTGTTGAGGACTACATCGACCGGAACGATCTCGTGACTGATGATGACGAGTAGTGGCATAATATGGGTGTGATTTTAACTATTTCTCCGTCCAATCCATTGGGTCCTGATTGGCGCGACCGGCGTTTAGGGATTGCGGAGCGGTATCGGTCCACTGCTGGGGTTTTTGAGACAAGGCGGGACATAGAGCGTGACACCAGTGGTCCTACAGAGCCCCGATCAGCACTGTCGCGGCGTCAGTCCCGTCATCGGCGTGGTCCTCATGCTCTCGATCACCGTCCTCTTGGCTGCGACAGTCGGCGGGGTTGCGCTCAGTGCGACCCCTGATCTGGGCCATCAGACGCCGACCGTCGCCCGCTCGACAGGAAAGTTCGTGACTGGCCCGTCGGGTGGATGCGGCGCGAACACGGTGACGATTCGACACGCCGGCGGCGACCCGGTCCCAGCCGACGAACTGGAAGTCGCTGTTGCACTGCCGGACAGCGACGCCCGCGTCGTCGACCTACCAGTTTCCGGCACGGCACTGTCAGCGAGCAATACCGACGACCCGGACAACGTCGTCTACGACTACTGTGTCGGCGGCGTCATCGCCAACGGCGGCCAGCGGTGGTCGGCGGGCCGGGTCATCACTTTCCAGTTGAACGCCGGCGGTGGCACTGTCGACCCGGGCGATCCCATCGCAGTGCGTGTCATTCACACCCCTTCGAACGGCGTCCTTGCTGCGGTCGAACTGACCGCTCGGCGGTAAGTGCCCGTGGTTCCGATACCCTTTTATTCGCGACCCTCCAGCGTGTGAACTAATGGCAGGGGGCGCACGCGATGACCTCGCGGAAAAAATGGCGGGTGAGGTGGCACTGAGCGACGACCCAGGGGCGACCCTGCGGAAGTGGCGCACTGACTTCGACGTTGCACAGACCGAGCTCGCTGACGAACTTGACGTCTCTCCGTCTGTCGTCTCCGACTACGAGAGCGGCCGCCGTGACAACCCCGGTATCGGCGTTGTCAGACGTCTCGTCGTCGCACTGCTCGACATCGACGAGAACCGTGGCGGCGACCACATCCGCCAGCACGCCCGCGTGCTCTCCGCCGGGTTCGACAGCGACGTGGTCCATGACCTCCGAGAATACTCCGCCAACGTCGGCGTCGAGCGCGTCTACGACGCTATCGGTGCCGAAGAGCTATTCCGGGGCAGTCAGGACACCGTCGCGGGTCACACCGTCATCAACTCCATCGCCGCCATCACGCGCCTCTCTTCGGACGAGTTCTACCAGCTATACGGCCAGTCGACAAACCGCGCGCTCGTGTTCACCAACGTCACCCGCGGCGAGTCCCCGCTGGTCGCGCTCCGCGTCGTCTCACCGACGCCCAACGCGGTTATCCTGCATGGGCTTGACGATGAAGCCGTCTGGGAGCACGCACAGGACCTCGCCCGCATCGACGACTTTTCGCTGGCGATTACCGATACCGATCTGGAGGAACTGCTGGGCGGTCTTCGAAACCTTCCCTGACTGTCGAGTGCACGCTCGTATTGACGCCTGTCTCAAAAGTAACGCGCCCGCCCCTTCGATCCGAGAGGCCGAGTGAAACGAAGCCTCTCACTACTCACGGGTCGCTACGCTCCCCGTTCGCTATCCGAGAGCCCTCGCTTTGCTCGGGCTCTCGCTATTCTCCACGGCTCCCTTCGGTCGCCGCTTCGGTTCGAGGGCCGCTCACTTCGTTCGCGCCCCTCGCTATTCCACGTACCGATACTTCCGCTCACCCATCCGCCCCCAGCCGTCGAAGGCGAACTCGTTTTCGGGTGCGGTGAACTCCTCGACATCGGTCTCAGTCTCGTGATTATGGACGTCGTGGACCTGTTCGTACTCCGCAAAGGTGAGTTCGTAGCGGTTCCGGATCTGCTCGTCAATGTTGAGCGCGCCGATTTCTTCCTCCCAACCGGGGACAATAGTCTCGGCGTGGACCTCTGCCTGTGCGCCGGACCCGTAGGAGGCAACTAACAATCGGGCCTCGTCCAGATCTAGTCCGTTCTCGCGGGCGTGTTTCAGGCCTGCAGCGCGGGCGATGTGGACGGAGCCAGTGTACCAGTTCCCGACCTCGCGTGAAATCGCAAGCGTCGGGTCGATGCTGTTGGCGTACCAGTCCTGATAGCGCTCGGTTTCAGTGAGCGCATCCGTGTACTCCTTGATAGCCGCGTGGAACTCGTCGTCGGTCTCGAAATCCGCGCGCATTGGCTGGTGGCCGATTTCCTCGGCCATCAGATCGCCCACGTCGGTACCGCGGATGATGTGGCGGTAGCCAAGCGCGGCGGCCTTCCGGACCATGCCCGGGAACGGCGTGTGGAACGGAATCATCTCGTAGTCGCCGGGGTGGATGTCGCCGGCCACCTCAGCGAAGTCCTCAAGCGCCTCGCGCATGCGAGCGAGGTAGACGTTCACCGAGCGCTTCCCGTCAACGGACGGGAACTGCTGGTTCGGTTTGAGGAAGTCTGTCTCGTCGGCACTGCCGTATCCCTGCTCGGTCGACAACTCGACCAGATTCGGGTCTTCGTCAACGAGCATCGCCACCGCGCCGGCCCCCTGCGTGGCCTCGCCGGGGTCGTCACGGGCATACAGTGCGGTGTCGGTCGCGATGACGAGCGCGGCCCGACCGCGGTTCCGTCCGGCACGGATCCAGTTGTAGGCGTCGTCGAGGCTCTGTGTCCCGGAGATACAGGCGAACTTCCGCTCGCCCTTGTTGGCGTGGTGGAAGTTCTCATCGTACACCTGTTCGAGACAGCCCGCGATGTACGTCGAGACGGGCTTTGAGTTGTCGAAAGCACTCTCAGTCGCCACGTCAATGCGGCCGATGTCTTCGGGTGTCAGCCCCTTGCGCTCCATCAGGCGATGGGCCGCGTTCGCCCCCATCGTGACGATGTCCTCGTACACGTCCGGGAACGACGACGCGCGCAGGCCAAGGCCCTTCGTGTACTTGCCCGGATCATCTCCCTGAGCCGGCGCGAACGTCTCAGCGAGGTCGAGTTTGAGCTTCCCGGTCCAGATCTCCATGGCGTCGATACCGACAGCAGTCATGACTCTAGCGTCAGTGTGGATGTATATGGGTTTGTCGACTGGTCTTTCGACGATTGTCTATTATCCTCCGATGGGACGCGAACTCTCTGTAAGACCGCTACTCGCTGGTCGCCGGTTCCGTACTAAACGAGAAATCGACCATGCATTCGCCTTCGAGACTGTCGTACGGTTCACTCGGTGACGGAACGGCACGCGACCAGTCGGTGTTGTTCACCACGAGTCGATACGTTCCCGGCCCGATGGTAATCCGGTTGTCGGGGATGTTCGTCTCGTGGAACCGCGACACCTCATCAGCGTACCGGGCCCGGTAGCGGCTCTGGAACGCCCGGTACTCTTCTTCGGTGAACAGGATGACATCCACAGCCGGGCCACGCCGAACGATGAGGTCGTAAGTAAGCGTCGTCTGGCCAGTCGCGTCAACTGTGAAATCTTCGTACTCGTTTTCCTCCAGCCGGAATGTCGTATCGACCGACCGGTGGTTCGGCTCGGGCGTCGGCGTCGGTGTCTCGGTTTCGACCTGCAGACGTGCCGACGTTTCCGTAGAGTTGTTCGTCTGCGACGCCTCGGCGCGCTGTGCTGTTGAAGTGTTCGCCGGAGTAGCAGCACCATCTGCCGCTGGCGTCGAGGTAGTATCGACACGGTCAGTTGCAACAGTCCGTCGTGACGCTGTCAGTTCCGGGACTGGTGTCGTCTCGGCTTCCTGTTCAGGTCGACTCCCGAGACAGCCGGCGGAGAGCGCGGCGAGAATCGAGGCCCCGAAGCCGCGCCGCGACAGGTCACCCATATCTCAGCACACTCACCCACAGTAAAGATGTTTACGGGCGGGTTTTCGTCGCTGGTAATCGGACCACCGATACCGTCCAAACATATTTGTGGGGAGAGAGCCGAATCTACGCCGTTCGAGTCAGTTCCGAGAGAAGTATACCTCAGATATCAGTTCTCGGAACGGTACAGGAACGTTTCATATGAACAGATCGGTCATCACATTCGGATTGGTAGTGCTGGCGGCACTCAGTGTCTCGGGACTCGCAGGTGTCGCCGTCGAGGGGACACTTGGCGCAGACGCGACCCAGCCAGCGCCGATGGAATCCGCGGAAGCGTCGCCGGCAGCGACGCCTCACGCAGACAGTGCGTCGCCCGACACGCCACATGGTGAGAAGACTGCGGCCGGAGTGACGCAGTCCGTGGAACCTACCCCGACGCCGGACGCGGTACAGACTCCACCGGGGGACTCGGGCCCAGTTGTCGATACGGAGCGCCTCGAAAACCGGCTTGTCGCGGCAATCAACGACCGACGCGGCAACCCAGTTGCCAGCGACGCCTTCGACGGCTCCCTCTCGGATGAGACCAAAACAGGACAGAAGCTGTCAGCCATGGCCGGCAACCACAGCGTGCGCATGGCCGCACAGGGGCTTGCCTCCCCGATTGCAAATGGGTCAGACACGACAGACCGGTACGCGGCCGCCGGACTGTCCGAACAGTGTCGCCTCCGCCACGAAGGGAATGCGTACATCCGTCCGGTGACCGACCTCGAACTCGTCACGAGCATCGACCCCAACGGCGCGAACGCGACCCGGACGGCCAACGCCGTCGCCGACCACTGGTTTGACCTCTCCGGCCCCCGCGATACGCTGTACATAGCGAACGCGAACCACATCGGCGTCGGCGCGGCGACCGCTAACGGTGTCGTCTATATCACTGTGAATCTCTGCTGAGGGACTGGGCGCAGTTACGGCACCTCTTTTCGGATGGTGTCGGCGTTCCCTTCCGAGTCGACGACGCGGAGCGACACTATCGTGCCAGAGGACACGGTTCTCTTCTCTAATCTCTGGCCGCTCCCATCGTCGAAGATACCGTCGCCATCGAGGTCCCACTCGTAGACAGCGATGTCTCCCTGCGGGTCACTGGACGGGCTAGCGTCGAAGTCCCACTTGTCGTTTGATTCCCCCCCGTTGGAGGTTATCGTGAAGTCGGCGTTCGGTTGCGCGTTCGTGTTCGCGCCGCCGGGAGTGACCGTGAACATCTTCGAGTCGGTACCGCCACTCGACAGTTCGTAGGTCACGGTTATGGTGACGCTTTCCCCGTCCATGTTCACCTCGTCGACGCCGTTACCAAACTCGAACAAGTGAAACGTCGCAACCGAGCCGTCGGCCATGACCGGATTCGGTCCGGACACGGAACGACTCTCGTCATCGACATCGATGATGCGTGGAACGTCTGTCCCACCACCGAAGTCAGTGTAGCCGTCAGTATCCGCTTCAATGTACAGTTCGTTCTCCTGTGGCGCCGGGTCGCGGTCATTGCTGTACGTGTCGCTCAGATAGTCTATATTTTCGTCCACTGGATCGACTGTCACTGTCGTTATTGTGATAGTCTCGCCTAGTTCGTTGGTGGCACTAAATTGGACGCCGCCATCGATGTCTCCGTTACTGTCGAGGGCAACGGCGTCCTCGTTGTAGATGAGGCCACTGTTGCCGGACCCGCCACCGGACCCTTGATTCGCTTCCGTCACCGTCACCGGCACTGAGACGTCTTCTGGGGTCTCGCCGTCGAACGAACCGTTGATCTCATCGAGGCTGAACTGGACAGTGGCTGTTCCAGTTGCCGTCGACTGGCTTGCCTCGTAGACGAACTTGACGCGACCGTCATTGTCGGACGATTCTGTGTCTGTGGTAAGCGACCCCGCGTTATTCCCGTCAACTGAACCGTTGACTGTGACGCCGCTTACGGGGTTGTTGTACGCGTCCCGGACCTCCAGCACTATCTCTTCACTGTCACCCTTTGCGACCGTAATATTCTCACTGCCGACAGTGGTGAGGTACGCCTCACTCTCAGAAGTCACACGAGTGCCGACGCCCGCTTTCGCCATCTTCAGGCGGTACGTCGATCCCCGCTCGAAAACGATAGTGACGTTGTAGAGCGAGCCGGGTCCCTCGGCCTCTATGACGTTCGCAACATACCGGTCGTTGCTCTTGTCACCCGGGTTCGGGTCGATTTGATCTTCGAGAAGTACTTCCCATTCCGACGCCGGAAGTCTGGTGAGAAACGACACTGAGACGTTCGCTGTTCCAGTCGCGTTCGTGACACGGACCGTTCGGGACGACTGCGATGTCGGCTTCACATCAACCGTAACCGAATCGCTTGCTGAGCGGCTCATCGACCCATTGACTGTGACCAGTGTGATGTCGCGGCCGTCGACCATCGCCTGTTCCGAGAGCGTGATGTTGCCCTCACGGAACTGGTTGTAGACGACCGAATGCTCGTAGACGGTTTCTGGGGCCTCCCCGTAGACGTTGTATTCCGGCTTGTAGGCGATAGCTCCCGTGTTGTAGTGCTGCGGTGTGGTCCCGCTCCAGTAATCTGCCGTCTCGGGGTTGCGCGCTTCGGCGTTACGAACCGTGAGGTTCTGCGATTCGTTGCTGGTTCCGTCCGTGTACAGCAACCCCGACGGCGGCCCGGGATTCGTCGCCACCAGCCGACTCGGATACCGCGCTCCCAACTGGACCGAGACGGCTTGCCGACTCGACTGTCCCGGAACAGAGACGATGGCGTTTCGCAGGTCCTGTAGCTGTGTCTGGACCTGCTGGTTGTGGTTGAACTCCACCTCTCGGTTTTGCTCTGGGACGGCAAACGCCTGATACGAAGAGAAGGCGATGATAAGCACACCGAACAGCAGCACAGCTCCGACCTGTACTGACTGCGCACGCTCATCGCCCGTGAAAGTCATGCCGATGAGTTGCGGAGACGGCGGTAAAAACCTGACTGCCGAATTATCAACTCTCGTCTTCTTCGACGACTTCCGGGTCGCTCATCGCGGTCTGTAGACTATCGAGTCCATTGACCCACTCGGAGACGAGCCCGTATTCGAGGTCCTCGGCGACCTCCATCGGGAGCTCCGACCCGCCGATGATCTGCGTGCCGGCCTGCACACAGTAGCCCAGCGCCGCATCGAGGTCTTCTTCCGCCTCTGCGTCCGCGGCGGCCTCGATGTAGTCCGTGATGGTCGCGTCGTCTGCGGCCCCTTCAGCAACGAACTCCTCGGCCGCGTAGAACACGCACAGCAGCGAGGTCTGGACGCCGTCGATCAGCATCACGGTCTCCTCGTCGTTGATGTCGATGTCGTCGAGAACGATTTCCCGGACGCCGGTGAGTTCGTCGATGGTCGTCTCCTCGTCGAGGTCACCGTCCTCGTAGTCGGTGAGAATCTTCGCGACCGCAATCGCGGCATCGTCTTGGAGGTTCAACAGGAGTCGCGCCGAATCCTCGTCTTCAGGGTCGACTTCCTCTTCCTCGATACGGTCTAGCCAGTTCTGCCAGCGTTCTTCGGTGTAATACTCCCCCGGCGGAGTGCTCATATCACTCCGTTCGTCCCGTTGGGGATAGTAGTTTCGACCGGCGACCGCTCCGCCACGATGTCCCTACCGCCCAAACAAAACAGCGAACGCCCCTTTTAGCACCCAAAACTGCTGTTCTGTAGTGATTGTCGAATTGCCTATGCGCTGCGAACACACGTCACAGTCCCGGTCGGGGGAACGCACTTTTATGCCAGCTTCCTATGTTATGAACTAGCATGTCACAGCGACAGCCGGTCCCGACGTACGGCCGATCCCTCGACCCGGCTACAGTCGCCGCGCTGGCCGAACGTGCCGGTCTGGCGATTGTCACCATGCTGCTGCCTGTCGCCATCGGTGCATTCGTCGGTATGGTTTTCATCGCCGGGTCGCTCCCGGCCGCGACCGACTCCGCGACCGCAGCGATGAACGGGGGACTGACAGCAGGACAGGGGCTTTCCCGGCTGTTCTACGTCAGCACGCTCGGAACCGCACTGGGATGCTGGGTTCTCGGGCTGGGACTCCTGCTCGACGGCCTCGACCTGTAGTCAGCCGTCGCCGTCCGGACGCATCTCCACGCCGTGCTCCGGCGACTCGCCATCCGCTGTGTCCACACGGTTCGAGAGAGTCCGCTGGGGGAACGGAATCGAGATGCCTTCCTCGTCGAAGGTGGCTTTCACACCCCGGACGACCGCCGAGATAGCGCGCCACTTCCGCGGTGGCGTCGGGTGGTCGATCCAGAACCGGAGTTCCATCACTACAGCGGAGTCGCCGAAGTCTTTCGGGACGACGTCCGGCGTCGGCGAATCGACGACGTGTTCGATGTCGGCCATCGCCTCGCGAGCGAGATCCATCGCCCGGTCTACGTCGGTGTCGTAGTCCACACCGATGTCGACTGTGAGGCGCAACAGCCCCTTTCGGCTGCGGTTTGTCACCGCGCGGTCGCTCACGCGGTCGTTCGGAATGATGACAAACTCGCCGTCGAAGTTCTCCAGCCGCGTATTGAAGATAGTGATATCCGTCACGATACCCTCCTGCTCGCCGATGAGTACCCAGTCGCCGATAGTGAACGGGCGGGAGAACATCAGGACGAAGCCGGCAATAAGCGACCCGAGCGTCTGTCTGGCGGCCAGACCGACGACGATACCGAGGAACCCGGCCCCGACAAGCAGGCCACTGAGGTCGATACCCCAGACGGCGAACACTGTCGCGCCGATGGTGACGAACACAGTGACCTGCCCCAGTCGGAGGAGAATCTCCTCCTGATGCTCAGTGAAGCCAGTAACGGCTTGGCTGAACCGGCTGATCCATCGCTGCATCTGGTCGGACAGGACAAAGGCCAGCATGACGAGGACGACCGTTTGTATCGTCGCCAGTACTGACTGATCGCTCCCGTCGAGGTACGGGCCCACCGTCTGGACGACATCGAAGATCCCCCAGACGATGAGAAACGAAATGACGACGAGAACGACCATCGAGAACTGGGCGATCCGGAGAAACACGCCCCGGATGGTCGTCGGCGTGTAGTCCGCCATAACCTGCACCCAGTCGCCGGTCCGGTCCGCGGCGACGGCCCGCAACCGGGAGAGGGCCGCGGGAACGGCGACGACGCTGAAAAGCAGGACGACCAAGAGGATGACCGTCGCGACGAGTCGCCCCTGCGTCGCGACCAACTGTTCCAGCGACCGCTGTAACACGGTAAAGAGTTCCAGAAGCCCTTCACCGGTGTCGCTGGCCGCTGGCGTGGGCGTAGCCGTCCCCTGCACAGCCACCTATCGCCACCGTAGGAACTTGTGTCTTCGTCTTTGAACGGTCGTCTGTAAGGTGTCTGATACCGAAGCAAAAAGGACTGGCGCGGCCCCTGTTAGACGCCGCGGCCCTGCAGTTGCTCTTCGTCATCTAGGTCCGCGTTCGCCTGCCCCTTCATCCCTTTGCCGGGGTTCTTCGCGATTTCCTTGAGTTGCTCAGGGTCGTCGTAGTTGTTGACCGCTGCGACGATGGACTCGCCCATCGCCTGCGGGTTCTCCGCGCCGAAGATGCCCGAGCCGACGAAGATGCCGTCACAGCCGTGTTGCATCATCAGTGCGGCGTCAGCGGGCGTCGCGATGCCGCCGGCCGCGAAATTGACGACCGGGAGTCGGCCGCGGTCCGCCGTCTCGTGGACGAGCCGCCGGGGAGCACCGTGTTCGCGGGCCCACTCGTCGCGTTCCTCGTAGGCCATCCCTTCGAGCTTGCCGATAGCGCGCTGGATGTTCCGCTGATGCGTGACAGCTTGGTTCACGTCACCGGTGCCTGCCTCGCCCTTTGTGCGAATCATCGCCGCGCCCTCGTCGATACGGCGCAGCGCTTCGGCGAGGTTCCGCGCCCCGCAGACGAACGGCGCGGTGAACTCGCGCTTGTCGATGTGGTAGCGGTCGTCGGCCTGTGTCAGCACTTCGGACTCATCGACCATGTCCGCGCCAGCGGCTTCCAGAATCTGGGCCTCGGCGGTGTGGCCGATGCGGGCCTTGCCCATCACCGGAACTGACACTTCCTCGATGACCTCTTCGAGCTTGCCGGGGTCGGCCATCCGGGCGACGCCGCCGCGCTTGCGGATGTCGGCCGGCACCGACTCCAAGTGCATTACGGCGACTGCGCCGGCGTCTTCGGCGATTCGAGCCTGTTCGCGGTTGACGACGTCCATGATGACGCCGCCTTTCTGCATCTTCGCGAAGCCGCGCTTGACGAGGTCAGTCCCGCGACGGAGGTCCTCGAGGTCGGTCTCTTCACTCATTACTTCGGCTTAGGACTGGATTTACTTAACGCGTGTCCTTTCGAGGGACAGAACGCCGTTTGACCCGTCTGCGAGGGGACTGCTATCGGGCCAGTGGCAGCGATATTCCTCAGTGGACGGGGCTGAGACCACTACCGTTTTCATCGCGTCTCCCCACTGCACCGACATGGCTACCGACGAGAGTGTCGGCGGGCGCATCGACGCGGCTGTCGCGCGGGTGTTCAGCCGGCGGCTCCCCGACGCCGAGGGGCTCCCGCGGTACGTCGCGCCGCTACCGGCGTGGCTGGAAAATGCCGGGCTCCGACTCGCTTGGCCCATCGCGCTCGTCAATCTGGTCGGCACGCTGTTTGGCTTCTGGTACTACGCCGGCCGACCGCTGAACACGGCCCCGCCGCTCGTGGAGGGGCAACTCGGCGCGGCCCCGCTTGCCGCTTATCCGCTGATTCCGGACTCGCCCGTCGCGACGATGTTCATCGGGCTCTCGCTGGTGGCGTGGCGGCTCGACTGGGATGTACAGTGGCTCCACATGCTCGGCTTCTTCGGCTGTATCAAGCTCGGCCTCTGGACGCCGTACGTCCAGCTCGTCCTCAACGGCCCCGGCGGGATTCCGCTGTGGCTCTACTGGTTCCTAGTTCTGAGCCATCTGGCGATGGCCGCCGAAGCATTTCTCATCCACCGCTACGCGAGCTTTTCGGTCGCCTCCGTCGCGGTCGCCGTCGGCTGGTACGGCTTCAATGATATCGTGGACTACTTCGTCCCAGTTCTCGATGGGCCACACCACACTTGGCTGCGGGCCGAGCCGCTGGTCGCCGCCGGCGGGTTCGACCACACGGTACTCGCCCACGACCTCGCGGCCGGCTGGGCAGTCGTGTTGACGCTCCTGGCGACGTTTCTGGCACTGGCCACACGCGTAGAGAAAGTGAAACGGCAGGCGTGACCACCGCTGTCCTGCACCGGTAGTGCGGCCGCTCAGGTCGTGAAACCGTCCTCGGCCTCGCGCTCTTTGAGGACCCATTCCAGTTCCTCGATGGCGCGCAAAATGGCGACCTCGGCCTCGTCTTCCAGCTCGGTCGAGGGCGGGTCGTGTTTGTCGTACTCCGCTTGCAGCGCCTCGATACGGTCCCGAATGGCCTCCTCCGTTTGCATGGTTCAAACCACCGGCCCCGCAGGTCTTCATGCTACTGGTCGCGGCGATGGGTGCGAACCCGATGCTTCTGCGATCGGAAAAACGCGCCGAGCTTACCGAACGACGACGACGGCGCTTTCGGTTTCGGTCATCTCGCCCTCGCCGGAGTAGGTCCGGGACTCCTCGACGGTGAACATCTCGTCGTCGAGTTCGACGCCGGCGACCTGCAGCGTGTCGCCGTCGACCTCGTAGTCGCCGTCCTCGATAGCGGCGTCGATAGCGCCGACTTCACTGCCGAACTCGGGACCGACGATGGAGTAGTCGAGGTCGATGCCGCTGACCTCGGTCGTGATGTCCGGGGCCTCGTCGTAGGTGTCCAGCTGGGCGACGTGCATCGCCTCGGCGACGGCGTCCTCGAAGCCGGCGATGTGGCCGAACACCTCGACGTGGTCGAGGTCGGCGTTCAGCGGCAGGCCGTTCTCGGTCTTGTAGCGCCGGAGCGCGGAGACGACCTCCATGGCCGTCTCGCCCGCTTCGAGGTCTGCGTCGTAGCCGCCCGCCGTCGGCCAGTCCGTCGTGTGGATGGAGCGATCCTCGTCTCGCGGACCCTGTCCGCTCGATTGTTCCGAGGCGCGTTGCGCCTCGCTCTCGCTATAGCACCGCTCCCACAGCTCCTCCGTGATGTGGGGCAGGAACGGCGCGAACAGCTGGAGGAAGGTCCGGTGGGCCTCCAGAAGCGTGAACTCCGTCGAGACGTCGCCGCCGTCGCTGAGTCGTTGCTTGGCGATTTCGAGGTAGTCGTCACAGAACGTGTTCCAGAAAAAGGACCGGAGCTCGTTCCGGGCCTTCGAGAACTCGTACTCCTCGAACTTCGTCGTGACCGATTCCACGGTCGCGTCCAGTTCGGCCAGCAGCCACTCGTCGACCGCCGCAAGGTCTTCAGGTTCGTCGGGCTTGCTCGCCGGCGTGAGCTGGTCGACCAGCCGGGAGGCGTTCCAGAGCTTCTGGAGGAGCCGTTCGCCGGCCTCCAGATCGCCCTCCTTGTACGGGAAGTCGTCGCCGATGGAAGTACCGGCGGCCCAGTAGCGCGTGGCGTCGACCGGGAACTCCGCCAGGACCTCGCTGGGCGGGATGACGTTGCCCTTCGATTTGGACATCGCCTCGCGGTTCTCGTCCAGCACCATCCCGTTTATCATCACGTTCTCGAAGGGCACCTCGCCGGTGTGCTCGTAGCACTTGACGACGGTGTGGAACAGCCAGAAGGAGATGATGTCGTGACCCTGCGGGCGAAGGTCGAACGGGTACAGCTCGGGGTTGTCCCAGGTGAACTCTCCGGCGTCGCTGTCCCAGTCCCACCCGGCATTCACGAGCGGCGTTAGTGACGATGTCGCCCACGTGTCGAACACGTCCTCCTCGGGCGTCAGCGAGTCGTGGCCACAGTGCGGACAGCTCTCAGCCGGCGGGTCGTCCGACAGCGGATCGACCGGCAACTGCTCGCGCTCGGCCATCACGGGTTCGCCGCAGTCGTCGCAGTACCACACCGGAATCGGGATACCGGAGTCGCGCTGGCGGGAGATACACCAGTCCCATTCGAGCCCTTCGATCCAGTGCTCGTAGCGGGTCGCCATCTTCTCGGGGAACCACTCCATCTGGCGGCCCGCCTCGATGTACTCCTCCTTCTTGTCGAGCAGTTCGATGTACCACTGCTCGGTGACGAGGTACTCGACCTCTTCCTCGCAGCGCTCGTGGACCTGCACGGTGTGGTCGTGGTCGCGGCTCTCAAGCAGCGCCCCCTCTTCGTCGAGGTCCTCGATGATGGCCTCGCGGGCCTCGGTGGTGTGCATCCCCTCGTACTCGCCGGCCACATCGGTCATTGTCGCGGACTCGTCGATGGCCAGTCGCAGCGGTAGGTCATGCGCCTGATACCACTCGATGTCGTTCTGGTCGCCGAAGGTACAGCACATCACGATACCGCTGCCGGTCTCCATGTCGACGCGCTCGTCGGCGATGACGGGGACCTCCTGCTCGAAGATAGGCACCCGTGCGGAACCGCCGACGAGGTGCTGATTCTCGTCGTCGTCGGGATGGACGAAGACGGCGACACACGCCGGCAGGAGTTCCGGTCGTGTCGTCGAGATGGTGAAGGTAGCATCTTCGTCGGCTGGCCCCTCGCCGGTCTCGACCAGATCAAAGGCGATGTCGTTGAACTTCGTGTGCTTGTCCTTGTCTTCCTGTTCGACCTGTGAGATGGCCGTCTCACAGTCCGGACACCAGATAGTCGGCGCGCGCTGACGGTACTCCCGACCCTGCTCGTAGAGGTCGAGGAAGGACAGTTGGGAGACCCGCTGGACGTCCGGCGCGATGGTCTTGTAGGTGTTGTCCCAGTCGATGGAAATCGCTAGCGACTGGACGTCCTCGGTGAACTCGTCCTCGAACCCGGTACACACCGTTCGGCACTTCTCCTGAAACTCCCGCCGCGGGTAATCCTGATGTCGAATATCGAGTTCACGCTCGGTGAGGCGTTCCGAGGCGATGCCGTTGTCGTCGTATCCGAAGGGGAAGTAGACGGTGTCGTCGGCCATCCGGTGGTAGCGGGCGACGAAGTCCTGCAGCGTGAACTGATAGAGGTGGCCCATGTGGAGGTTCCCGGACACTGTCGGCGGCGGCGTGTCGATAGTGAAGCGGGTGTCAGCGTCCTCGTCGTAGGCGTAGGTCTTGTCCGCGACCCACTGGTCCTGCCATTCCGGCTCTACCTCGCGAGGGTCGTACTCCCCGTCGAGGGCGTCTTCTGAGTTGTCTGTAGTCGATTCGTCCTGCGGTGAGTCCTGTGTGTCACTCATATTCTAACTGTGGGTGTAACACCCGAGTCGCATCGGACTGCGGCGCGGTTATCGGCGCGGTTATCGGCGGTGCGTGCGTCGATTTGGGGAGGTGGTGTGGGGCGTGGAGGCCCCTACACCGACGGGCGCGAGAACCAGATCGGAAGCGAGTCGACGCACCATGTATGTAGTATTCCACCAACGGCAGGATTAATGACTTCGGTTTTCGCTGGCGTTCCAGCAGATTCACAGCGCTGACTACGGCAGGTCAGGCTCGCGGTGATCGCGGTCCTCGGCAGAGTGGGCGCGGACCCACAGTTGCCCGATGCGCGAGAGTGTCGTCCGGTAGGATTTCCCGTGATCCTCCTGCTCGATGTACCCCTTCCCGCCGGGGCCGAGCCGGTCGACGTTGTAGATGACCTTCGAGCGGAATGAGTCTGTGTACTCCTCGCCCATGTCCCGGGCCAGTTGCTGGGCCAGTTCGGAGACGGACTCGAACTCGCCGTGTTCGCCGAGCGTAAAGAGGATGACCTCCTCGAAGGGCTTGACGTTCGAGAAGGAGGCGACCGGGAGTTCGACGATGTGGGAGCCGTCGATCTCCTTCGCGCCGATGGTCGTCCCGCGCTCGTCGAACTCCGACAGCAGGTCCCGTGCGGTTTCGAGTCGCTCGTCGACCCGCTCGTCGACTTCTTCGCCCGTGCGCATGTCCTCTAGCATGTCGATTTGCTTGCGCAGTTCCTCCGCGAGCTCAGTCTCCAGATACTTCTCGGGGACCGTGTAGTAGGTGTGGATTCGGTCCCGGTCGCCCTCGCGCTCGACCATGATCGAGTGGGCCGCAGTCGCGAAGGCAAACGAGACGGTTCGGGGCATCGCGGAGACGTTGACCCACACCTCGCTGCCCGCATCGAGTTCGGCGTTGATGAGTTCGAAGGCCTGCTCGAAGGCCTCGTCGTAGTCGTACACGTCGGCGACGACGAATCGCTCGGTTTCCGCTCCGAGCAGGTTCTGGTAGTCCTTCTCGAGCTTCTCGGCGAGGTTGCGCGAGTACTCGACGTTGGCCTCGCTGCCGACCGCCCCTTCGAGCAGGATGACGCGGTCAACGTCGAGTTGCTCGCGCACGAGCGGCGCGATGAGCCGGTCGTAGTCGAACCCGACCGGGACGATGTGGGTCTGCATACGTGAAAGACTGGGACGGTGATTATAAAAAGAACCAGACTCGGGCCGCTGAGCGCAGTGGCGGTGCGTTACTCGCAGCTCTCGTGCACGATAGCGCCGTCCTCGTTCGGTCCGCGGCGCTCTCCGGGAACGATGGGGTCCGCACAGACGGCGCAGGTCAGCGTACCGCTGGCGTGGCCGTTCGAGGCCTCATCGTCGGACGAGGTGAAGTCAACGCTCACGTCGGCCGGCTCGTCGGTCGCCGAGTCGTCGTCCGCGTCGCTCGGCGCGAACACGTCGTCGTCATCGGCCGCCGTATCGATGTCGAGCGTGTCGTTGAATCCACAGTACCCCGTTGAGGCGTTGAATCCCAGACCGAGCGCGCCGACACCGGCCAGCAGCCCGCGCTTGCGCTTCCCGCTGCGAAGCCAGCGCAGGGAGACGATTGTCAGGACGACTGCCAGCACCGCTCGGATCAGGCGGTCGCGACCGCCAACGTTTTGATCGGAGTCCATACTGACACATTGGTCTGGACGCTTTTGTAGGTTTACATGTCCGACGATGGCTGCCGTCCGGTGGTTGTCGCGCTGAATGGTCGGGCCCGGACCGAAGGCGTTTCAGTCGCTTTCGAGACCGGTGACGGCGTAGGCGGTGCGATTCTCGGTCGCAGCGGGGGCCGTCACCAGCGAGATGGCGACCGTCAGCACGAGGCCGACCAGAATGCCGACGACGCCGGGTGTCCAGCCCATGTACGCCGTCGGCAGGGCGATGTTGAGGCCGACCAGTCCCCCAATCGTCGAAAGTACCGGGAAGACGTGCAGGCCGTAGAACACCTGACTGCCGACCACGCCGGCGTACATCCCCGAGCGCGTCGTCCCCTGCCAGTACAGCGCGAGTGCGACGGGAACCGTCAATTGTGCGAAGCCGCTGAATGCGGTATCGCCGATTTGGACCAGCGTTCCCGGCGTGTAGAGGCTCGCAACGAACGACAGCGTGGCGAAGGCGACGACGCCGACGCGGGCGACAAGCCCCTCACGGCGGTCGGTCCGCTCGTCGCTAGCGTCGTCGCGGCCGGTCAGCGGCCGGTAGAGGTCCCGCGTCAGGTACGACGACCCCGACAGCAGCATGGAGTCGCTGGAGGACATCATCGCGGCCATCGCGCCGGCGATGACCAGCGCGGTGAACCACGTCGGCGTGTACTCGCCCAGCAGCGCCGGGATGACGTTGCCGCCCTCCGGTACCGTCACGCCGAGGCCGGCCGCCCACGCGCCGAGCATAAACGCCGGCACGAACAGGAGGAGCACGAGCACCGGCCAGAGCGCGAACGTACGTTTGAGCACCTTCTTCGACCCGGCGGCGAAGAAGCGTTGGTTGATCTGGGGGAACATCGTCACGCCGAAGGCGATGCTGACCGCGGTCGAGATGATGTACTGCGGCGTGTAGAGGCCGCCGCCGAGACCGACGAAGGCGGGCTTCTCCGTTGCTAACAGCGCCGTCGCCTCACCCGCGCCGCCGACGGCCGAGAGGACCCAAGCGACGGCGACCCAGACCAGCGAGAGCATGAACAATCCCTGAAGCGTGTCGGTCCAAGCGACGCCGCGCATCCCCGAGAGCGCGACGTAGAGAACCATGAACAGTGTGATACCGCCGGCCCCGACCCAGAACGGGACCGTGCCGTTCGTGAGGCCGACGATGGCCTGCCCCGCTCCCTTCTGCTGGAGCATCACGTACGGAAACAGCCAGAACAGGCTCACGGCGGCGACGACAACGCGGAGTGCCGTCGATCCGAACCGGTCGCCCAGCATCTCTCCGAGCGTGACGTAGCCGTGGCGCTTGCCGACCAGCCACTGCTTGTACCCCAGCACGTACCAGAGGACGGCGAAGATGACGCCGTCCATCAGCCCCATCACGAGTATCCATTCGGGGCCGGCGCTGAACGCGAGGTTCGGGCCGCCGAAGAAGGTAAAGGCCGATAGCAGCGTCGCAAATGTCGTGAACAGCAGGACAACCGTGCCCAGCGTTCGGCTCGCGAGGTAGTAGTCCTCGGCGGTCCGGTCGGTGAGCCGATAGGCAACGGCTCCCACCGCGAGCGCGACGACCATGTACGCGCCGACGATGCCCAACTGGAGCGCGGTGTCGGCCATCTCAGCCCACCTCCTCGACACCGAGGCCCCAGTCGGTGCGCGCGAAGACGGCGAAGACGACGCTCGCGAGCGCCATCCACCCGATGTGCCACCACAGCCACACAGGTAGTCCAGCCGCAATCCCGCTGGTGTCCCAGAGGAACCACGGGACTGCCAGCGCCATCAACACGAGCGCGACGACTGTCCACCCGACGGCCCTGCCCGTACTCATATTACGACAAACTAGCCGCTGGCGGTACTAATGGGTAACGAACCTTCACCGTCTCTCGTTGAAGAACTATCTTCTTCAATACACGCGGGTCCCCGGCTCGACCTCCCGCTCGGGGGCCAGATGGACGACGCCGTCCTCACTGTCGACGCCGGTGACCAGACACTCGCTCTCGAAGCCGGCGATAGAGACCGTGCCGAGGTTGACGACGGCGACGACCTGTGAACCGAGCAGTTCCTCCGGGTCGTACACGTCGGTCAGTCCCGCCGCGGACTGGCGCGTCTCGTCGCCGAAGTCCACGTCGAGTTTGTACACGTCCTTGCGCGCTTCGGGGAACGGCTCGACGTTGACGATTTCGCCGATGCGCATCTCTACATCTTCGAGGAACCGTGCGGGGTCGATTTCGGTTTCCGTGAATCCCATGCGCCCCGGTAGTACGTCCACTTATTTTATGACAGCGTTCGCAGCGGTGGTATGCGAACAGCGATACAGCTCTGGACGCTTCGAGACCTCCGGGAACGCCTCTCGGACGTGCTCGGCCGCATCGCCGCCGCCGGCTACGACGGCGTGGAGTTCGCCGGCATTGGTGATCCCGGTGCGTCCCGGCGCGCGCTCGACGAAACGGGACTCGGCATTGCTGGCGTCCACGTCCAACTGGAAGACCTGCAGTCCGACCCTCGAACCGTTCGCAATCAGGTCCGGACGCTCGACGCGCCGTACCTCGTCCTCCCGTATCTCGACGACGACCACTTCGCAAGCGAGAGCGCCATCGAGTCGACGGCGACGCTACTTGGCATGCTTGCGGCGGATTTCGACCGGCCGCTGCTGTATCACAACCACGACCACGAGTTTGTCCCGCTCGGCGACGGCACCGCCTTCGACGCGCTCGTCGACCAGACATCGATTGGCTTCGAGTTCGACGCCGGCTGGGCGCACGCGGCAGGTCAAGACCCTGTCGCACTGATCCGGCGACTCGACGGGCGCGTTCCCGTCGTCCACCTCAAAGATATGACTGAGGACGGGGAGCCGACGGCGCTCGGCGAGGGTGTCGTCCCGCTTCAGGCCGTGGTCGATGCGGCCCGCGGGGCCGGAACCGAATGGCTCGTTTTCGAACATGACGACCCCGAGAATCCAGTCGACGCCATCCAGTCCGGTATCGACGGCATGCGTCCATTGCTGGAGTGAACTGCTGACCTGTCAGGCAGTGGGGCGAGCCACAGCGAAAGCGTCGAACCACTGCGCAACTGCGGCAGTGTCTGCATGCAGTGCAACTGGGGAAGAGTTTGTTCACTGCCGACTCGCGTGCGCAAGGTTATTCCGCTGTACTACCCAACATCAGCATAGTGACAGCAGTCCGTCGGAACAGCGTTCGACGGGCTCGAAAATAGGACAATCATGCAAGATACGGCGAAATATCTGATACATGCCGACATCACGGCGGCGGGGGTCGTCGAGCGCAGCGACGTCGTCGGCGCGGTGTTCGGCCAGACGGAAGGGCTGCTCGGCGACGAATTGGACCTGCGGGACCTACAGGACTCAAAGAAGGTCGGCCGCATCGACGTGGAGATCCGCTCCGAAGGTGGCCAGTCCTTCGGCGAGATTACCGTCGCGAGCGGCCTCGATAGAGTCGAAACAGCGATTCTCGCCGCGGCACTGGAGACCATCGAACAGGTGGGACCGTGTCGCGCCGAGATCGAGGTCTCGGAAATCGAGGACGTCCGCAGCGCAAAGCGGCGTGAAGTCGTCGAGCGCGCGACGGAACTGCTGAACGACTTCGAGGAGAAATCCATCCAGACTGCGGACATCGTCGAGACGGTCAGACAACAGGTCCGGGTCGCCGACGTGACCGACTACGAGGGACTCCCGGCCGGCCCGCGGGTGGCCGACTCCGACGCGATTGTCGTCGTCGAAGGCCGCTCGGACGTGATGCAACTACTCAAATACGGAATCAAGAACGCCGTCGCAGTCGAGGGCACAAATGTCCCCGACGCCATCGCCGACCTGACGGCCGGTCGGACGGTGACTTCGTTCCTCGATGGTGACCGTGGTGGAGACCTCATTCTGAAGGAACTCGCGCAGGTCGGCGACGTGGACTACGTCGCTGTCACTCCCAGCGACAAGTCCGTCGAGGATCTCTCGCGTAGCGAGGTGATGTCGGCGCTGCGGGACAAGGTCCCCTACGAGACGGTCGCAAGCGCCAAGAGCCTCGACAGCATCCGCGAGGAGATGTCCCATGCCGGGGAATCGACGACCGCTGATGGCGGTGCCGTGGCGGCCGCGATGTCTGAGGATACCGCCGACAGCCAGCCGACCCCCGGGGAACAGACCGGGTCGGCGCAGGCCGAAACAACCGATGGCGAGACGAACGTCACGGACGGCTCGAATGCGACCGCGGTAGCGGATGCAGCAACCGACGAGGATACGACCGAGAGCGGCGACGAACCGCCCATCCCCTCGCTTTCGGACCACATCGAAGCTGTTATCCAGAACCACAGCGGGACGGTCAGGCTGGTCGACGAGGACGCGACGCTACTCGCGGAGGGCGACGCCGATGCCGTTGTTTCGTTGCTAGAATCCGCTGCGGACGTTCCCAAGACCGTCGTCATCGATGCCGATTGCTCACAGAAACTCCTCGACGTCGCTGCACAACGCGGCGTCGATGTTGTCGTCGCTGGCGGCCACGGCGAGTACGTCAAACAGCCGACAGCCGTTCACGTTCGCATCGAGGGCTAGAGGTCCCGAACGAGCAACACGCCGTCGCCGTCGTCGTAGTGGTCGGGTAGTTCGTCGGCGACCGAGAACTCGAACCCATCGTAGAAGGAACGGACCCGCCCGTCGTCAGCGCGCGCGGTGAGTCTGACCGTTTCGAATCCACCAGCCCGGAGTCTCTCCAGCAGCCCGTCCATCAGTGTCGTTCCGAGGCCCTGACCTTGTTTTCCGGGCGTGACGGCGAACTCCGCCAAGTACGCGACCGGGTGGTCCGGAACCACCAGCGCGTAGCCGACCGGCTCACCGATATCGAGCACCAGCACGAGCGGCGGGCCGTTGATTCCAACGCCGAGCAGTTCCGGCCACGGCTCGTCGAGCGCGTTCGTCTGGATAGCCCGGAGGGTGGCTTCGTCTTCGGAGCGGGCCTTGCGGATCATAGGAGACCGACGGCCAGCACGACACCGGCACCGGTCAAAGCGGCCGCCAGCGTCGCAAGCATGTTGACGCCCTGATTGCCGACGACCGAGCCCTCGACGGTCGCCCCCAGCAGGCTGTCGACGGTCATGCCGACCAGCCCGCACAGGAGGATGACGCCGCCGCCGACCGTCCCGATGTTCTGGGTGAGCGCGGCGATGCCGGCGATGATGCCCGCGCCGACGGCCCCGGCAGCCACGCCCTGCCATGTGACGCCACCATCAGTACCCGGTTCGACGGGTCTGAGCGTCGTGATGAGCCGCGGGTTGTCGTAGAGCCCGCCGAACTCACTGGAGAACGTATCGGTCATCGCGGCGGCGACGGCCCCGGCGAAGGCGTAGAAGAACAGCAGCGGGTCGACGGCGGTATGGCTCGGACTCGCCGCCGCGGCGACGACGGCGAACAGTGCGACGATAGAGTTCGCGAGCACGTTTCCGCTCCCGCGTGCGCCCTCGTTTTCCTCTGCGATGCCGCGGTCGAGTTTCTCGTCGTACCGATACTTGGTCGAGAGCCCACCGAGCCCGAAGAAGGAGATCAACATCGCGAACCAGCCGAACCCGCCGAGTACGATGGTCAAAAACGCGAGGAGGACGCCGGTGAGCATCCCCGGGAGAGACGCGGTGTCAAGTGCGTAGGAAAGGTATCCGAGCAGGACTGTCACGGCAAGTGCGATGACGACGCGCTGTGCCGTCACCGACGGGTCGAGTTCGAAAAACAGCCACAGCAGCAGTCCCACGGTGAGCATCACCAGCGGGTCGTCCCGCTCGAACAGCACCGAGCGAAGCAGCGCGGCGACAAACGCGCCGCTGGCGGCGAGAAACAGCACGAGCGGGAGATCGACAGCAGCCGCTCCCTCGCCGACAGCGGCCTGAATCCGTGTTCCGAGCACCTGTCCCGTGACGCCGGCAACGAAGCCGACGAGGACGAAGCCCGCGGTTGCGACCACCTCGTCGGAGCGAACAGTGTACGCGAGCCGCTGACCGAGGTTCCCGTAGGCGACGATGACGACGACGCCGACAAACACCGGCACCGGCAGACTGAATCGGACGGCAAGCAACGCGAGGCCGGCAGCGGCAAGCGAGAAGGCCGTGAGGCCGTACAGTTTCCCGTCCTCGTAGTCACCGGGGCGGGCGAACAGGTCGAACAGCCGCGAGTCCTGTCCGATGACCGTCACGCCGAGCGCGGCGACGAGGACGAAGGGTGCGATAGCGGCGACAGTCGCGAGTTCGAGCGAGCGAAAGCCCGTTGCGGCCGGGACGGCGACCGCGAGGGTCCCCACGGCGGCGAACGCGCCTGCCCGACGGACTGTGCCAGTCACGTCCCACCGGTATCCCCGAGAGGCACTTACCCTTTCCGAACTGTGGAGGCGACGGTACCGTGGGATTTACTGCGGCTGTCAGCATACCGACTGGTGTGGGACTATACGACCGATATCTCGCAACGCGCGTTCGGCGCAGCGACGCCGACCTGCCCGAGACGGTCGCGCTGGTGATTACGGAGCGGGACCTGCTGGGAGACGGTGCCTACAGGACGTTAGAGCGGTTCTTCGACTGGGCGGTCCAGTACGGTACCGATACCGTCGTCGTCTACGTGAGCGTCCTCGATGAGGAGGCGATTCCGACACTCCAGCGCGAACTCGAAAGCGTCACCGCGCCACGGGAGATAGCGGTCAGAGTACCGAACGACGAGACGACGGCCGACGCGCCGATTCAGATCTCGATCGGTCTCGGCGGACAGTCGGAGTTCGCAACGGCCGTCCAGAAGCTCGCCGAAAGCGTCGATACCGGTGCTCTCGATCCAGCTGACATAGACGAGACTGCGGTCGAAGAGCATCTGGTCTTCCCGACCGATCCGGATCTCGTCATCAAAACCGGGGCCGAGCGGCTCTCCGATTTCATGATCTGGCAGTCCGTGTACTCGGAACTGTACTTCACCGACGTGAACTGGCAGAACTTCCGGCTGCGGGATTACTTGCGGGCGTTACGGGATTATCAAGAGCGCCAGCGGCGATTCGGCCGCTAGGATATCAGTCCGCGAGGTCGTACTCTTCGTCGACCTGCTTGCGCTCGGTGCTCGGGAGCGCGTCGCGGAACCGTCCGAGCATCCGTTTGGCCGTCGGTAGCTCCGACTGTTCGATGGCACGAACCAGTGCGAGCGACCGCTCGGCACGGGTCGTCCGCCAAGACTGTTCTCGGTTCTGATAGGTTCGAATCGCCCGCAGGAAATCGACTTTCCGGAACTCGGGCCAGTAGGGGGTACAGAAGAACGTGGCGGCCTCGTTGCCGTTAGCGTGCCACGGCAGGAAGTTCGAGGTGCGCTCGTCGCCGCCGGTCCGAACGATGAGATCGACATCGCGGGTCGGCCCCTCGTAGAGTCGCGCTTCGATGGTGTCCGCTGAGACGTCTGTCGGGTCGAGAGTCCCGTCCTCGACGGCAGCGGCGACATCGCGGGCCGCGCCGAGCAGTTCGGCCCGGCCACCGTAGGCCAGCGCGATGTTGAGGTTGAGCTGGTCGTACTGAGCGGTTCGCCCTTCGGCGTAGTCGATAGCATCACGAACCCGCTCGGGAAGCATCTCCGTCTCGCCGATGGCGCGGATACACACGCCGGCCTCGTGAACTCGGTCGGCGTCGGCAAACGTCCGGAGCTTCTGCTCGACGAGGTCGAAGATGTGCTCGCGCTCCTCGGGGTCGCGGTCGAAATTCTCCGTCGAGAATGTGTACAGCGTTACTTCCCGGACGCCGAGCTCGTCGCACCAGTTCAGCAGTGCCTCCGTCGTCTGGGCCCCCTCTTTGTGACCCTCCTGTTTTTTTGCACCCTGCTTTTCAGCGTATCTTCGGTTCCCGTCCATGATGACTGCGACGTGGTCGGGCGTCCCTGACAGTTCCCACTGGAGCAATCGCTCATAGGCCGCATATCCCAGTCGCTTCCCCCTCGATAGCATCGTTGTATACATTTCAACCACTCAATAAGGACTTTGTGGAAGGGACTGGGTACAGTTATTTCCCGCCTAATCCGGCGAAATATATGCGCATAGTTTTAATACACCCCGGCACAACGTTCGAATTGCAATGGCGACCGGTACGGTAGACTTCTTCAACGACACAGGCGGTTACGGTTTCATCGATACCGAAGACTCCGACGAGGACGTCTTCTTCCACATGGAGGACATCGACGGTCCTGACCTCGAGGAGGGGCAAGAAGTGGAATTCGAGATTGAGCAGGCCGACAAAGGCCCGCGCGCGAAAAACCTCACGCGGCTGTAACCATGGCGACAGGCACTGTAGACTTCTTCAACGATACGGGTGGCTACGGTTTCATCGAAACCGACGATGCCGACGATGACGTGTTCTTCCACATGGAAGACGTCGGCGGCCCGGACTTAGAAGAAGGGCAAGAAGTCGAATTCGACATCGAACAGGCAGACAAAGGACCACGAGCGACGAACCTCACGCGACTGTAAGCGGGAGCGGCTCGCTTTTCGACGGGGCTCGTGCTCGGACCGAGCGGCGTTACTCGGCAGCGTGTGGGTTCCCACGGCTGTCGCCGCGCCGTCTCTCGAACCGAATATCTTCGGATAGACCGACCAGCGCTCCGAATCCGAAGTATCTTAGGGAGAGCAACACCGACCGCATGGTATGAGCGAGGCCGACGCACTCGACGACGACCTTTACCGCCGGACCAAACAGCTGCTCGAGCCGGGCGAGATCCAGCTCAACGGTGCTGTCGTCCACACAGAATACGACGGCAGCGACGAGATAGAGATGATGCAGGCCACCATCGAGGTCGGCGAATTCATCGCCGAGGGTGCGGGGCTGGACCCGACGGATACGTTTGTCTACTCCGGCAGCGACGACCCTGAGTTCGCGTCGAACCAGCACCAAGGGCTCACGCTGGACGACGAGGAGTTCGTCTGGGAGTGTCAGCAGCTTCTGCGCAACGGCTCCTTTGATCTCGTGTTTTATTATGAGGCCAGCGCCGACCACGCCGGGATTCTCGAAGCTGTCGAGGACGCTGGCTACGCAGTCACCGGCGTCAAAGGCGAGTAACCACGTCAGTCGTCAGTCGCCAGCCGTTCCTGACAGTTGTGACAGTAGGTGTAGTCGGAGCCGTTCGCCGCGCCACAGATGCGACAGGTCCGTGCCTCGATGGCGGCCTGTTCGAAGTACGCGTTGAGCTGGCCGGTGTCGCGACCGTTGCGCTGGCCGCTGAACTGCTCGACCAGCGTGTCGTGTGCGGCGTAGTCCATGAGCCGGAACATGAGGACAAACCACAGCGGCACCCCTAGCAGGACGAACAGGTAGACCAGCAGCCGGACTGCCAGTTCGGCTGTCGAGATTGCCACGCGTCAACTATGGACGCAGAAAGGTAAAACGCTCCGGCGATCTGGACACGTGGGCCGCGTGTGCCCGACTGTCCCGGACTGTTTTTATTCGCAGAACCCCCAGCTTTCGGCATGAGCGAAGACCTCGAGACGGTAGACCGGGCGGTGTTGAACGCCTTTCAGGGCGGCTTCCCGGTCGTCGAGCGGCCGTTCGAACCAGCCGCGGCGGCCCTCGGCGACCACGGCGTCGACATCGACGCGGACGAGCTGTTAGAGCGCGTGCAAGCCCTCGACGATGCGGGCGTGCTCACACGGTTTGGGGCACTCATCAACGCCGAAGCCATCGGCGGCACCGCAACGCTTGTCGCGACCCACGCCCCCGAGGGCAGCTACGACGAACACGCCGAGCTGATAAACGCCCACCCGGAGGTCGCACACAACTACGAGCGCGAACATCCGCATCTGAATATGTGGTTCGTCCTCTCGGTGGCTGACGAGGAGCGTGTCGACGAGGTGCTGGCCGACATCGAAGCCGAGACCGGCGAGGAGACGTACAACCTCCCGAAACAACAGGAGTTCCACGTCGGCGCGAAGTTCCCCGTCGAGGGACCACAGACACAGGATATCGACTGCTCGGACCTCGGGCCGGACGTGATGTCGACCGAGACGCGGTCGCTCACCGCTGACGAACTCGATCTCGTGCTGGCCATTCAGGACGGCCTGCCGATTACCGCCACGCCGTACGCCGACGTTGCCGACGAAATCGACGCGGCTGTGGACTGGGTTCTGGAGACGATACAGCGGTTCAACGAGGAGGGGAAGGTTCGCCGGGTCGGCGTCATCCCGAACCACTACGCGCTGGGCTACAGCGAGAACGGGATGACCGTCTGGGATGTCCCTGACGAAGTCATCGACGAGGTCGGTCCGGCCATTGCCGAGTTTGACTTCGTGACCCACTGCTACGAACGGCCTCGGCACGACGGCGTCTGGCCGTACAACTTCTTCGCGATGACTCACGGGCGAAGCGAAGCGGAAAGTCAGGAGCGCATCCAGCAGGTGCGCGACCGGATGGCAGAACACTGGGACGTGTCCGAGGACGACTGGGACACGCTGTTCTCGACACGTATCCTGAAGAAGACGGGCATCAGGCTGGACGAACGAGCACGGCAGAACACAGAAACGGCGTGACCGTGCGCAGTCAGGACTGCAATGTCGAGTCAGAGAGGGCCGACCGATGATCCCACTCATGCACGACTTCGAGGGCGAGACGGTCCTCATCGTTGGCGGTGGGCCGGTCGGTGCGCGCAAGGCTCGAACGTTCGCCACAGAGGCAGATGTCGTCGTCCTCAGTCCCGAGTTCGCCGACCGGGCGTTCGCGGACGCGGAAAAGGTCCGGGCCGCGCCGACTCCCGAGGATGCCACAGACTGGGTCGAGCGGACTGATCCGGTGCTGGTCGTCGCCGCGACGGACGACTCGGCCCTGAACGACGCCTTCGCGGCGGCTGCGGAGGACAACGGCGCTCTCGTCAACCGAGCTGACGACCACGGCGACCAGTCGTTCGGCAATGTCGTCGTTCCGGCGACGGTGCGGGACGACCCGGTAACGCTGGCGATTGCGACCGGCGGGCGCGCGCCGGCGCTGTCGAAGCACCTGCGCGAGCGTTTCGAAGACGAGTTCGGAAACGCCGGTCTGATGGCTGCTCTCGTTGGCGACCTCCGCGAGGAGTTCCGCGACCGGGGCGTCCCGCCGGCCGAACGGCGTGACGCCGTTAGGTTCGTTGTCAGGTCACGGGAAGTTTGGAAGGCTTTAGATAGTGGCAGGTACAAGGGGGAGCAAGTAGCTAGAGACGTGATCGGAGAGTTACCTGGTGATCAAACGTGAGAGGGGACACTGGTGCAATCGTTGGGGTCTGTATCTCCCATGAGCGCGCGAGCGTCGACCAATTAGAGACCGCTGCGGCGGATAGCGAGCGCCACGCCGTCGAATCCCTGCTCGCGAACCCCGAAGTCGAAGAGGCGATTGCCCTGCAGACCTGTAATCGTACTGAGGGGTATGTCGTCGTCTCTGATCACGAGGACGGGCTCGACGCGCTCGAACTGTTCACCCGCGCCGTGCCCGACGACGTTGTTGTCGAGATGGGCCACGAAGAGAGTCTCCGCCACTTGCTCCGGGTGGCCGCCGGGCTCGAATCGATTGTGCTGGGCGAGGACCAGATTCTCGGCCAGCTTCGGACCGCCTACGAGACCGCCCGCGGCGTTGGCGGCATCGGTCCGATGCTGGAAGACGGTGTCACGAAAGCGATTCACGTCGGCGAGCGCGCCCGCACGGAGACGAAGATCAACGAGGGCGTCGTCTCGATTGCCTCCGCCGCGGTTCGCCTGCTCGAACAGGAGTGCTCGCTGGCAGGCGAGACAGCGCTCGTCGTCGGGGCGGGTGAGATGGGCCAGCTCGCCGCAAAGGCACTCAGTGAGGAAGTCGACCGCTTGCTCGTGGCCAACCGGACGGTGCCACACGCCGAGCACGTCGCCGAATCGGTCGATATCGACGCGAGCGCAGTTGCGCTCGACGCCATCGAAGCGGCTGTTTCTGAAGCCCGCGTCGTTATTTCGGCGACGGGGAGCGGCGATCAGGTGTTCGAAATCGGAACGTTCAGCGACGCCGGAGCGGTGTCTATCGTCGACATCGCACAACCCCGTGACGTTCCGGCCGGTGCTGACCGCCTCCCAGCAGTTGCGGTACACGACCTCGACGCGCTGGAGTCGGTGACCGCCGAAACACGGAACAAGCGACAGCGAGCCGCCGAGGCAGTCGAGCGAATCGTTGACGAAGAGTTCGACCGACTGCTCACGCAGTACAAGCGCAAACGTGCCGACAGGGTCATCTCGACGATGTACGAGAGCGCCGAACAGGTCAAGGCGGCAGAGATAAACAGTGCGCTCTCGGCGGCAGACTTCGACGAGGAGCAGGCGGAAGTCGTCGAGGCAATGGCCGACGCTATCGTCTCACAGATCCTCGCCGCGCCGACCAAGAGCCTGCGGGACGCCGCCGAGGAAGACGACTGGTCGACAATCCATACGGCGCTGCAGTTGTTCGACCCTGACTTCGGCGGCCCCGACCAGACCACCCCACCCGAGTTCACTCAGGGTATGTCGGTCGAAGACATCCCTGACGGTATGCGCGAGGAAATCCCGAACGCGATGCTCGACCGACTCTCTGACGACTGACCACGCCCACCTTTTTGCCCACGCCGTCCGACGTAGCCGATATGGCAGACCTGCTCTCTGAGGAAGAGATTAGCGACCGGCTACCTGACGAGTGGACCCGTGACGGCGACGAAATCGTTCGCGTCTTCGAGTTCGACGGCTATCTGGACGCGTCGGGCTTTCTGAGCGCTGCTGCTGGTCTCGCTGAGGACGCGTGGCATCACCCGGAGATGACCATCCGCTGGGGCGAAGTCGAAGTCCGGCTGACGACCCACGACGCCGGTGGCATCACCGAGAACGATATCGATCTCGCCGAACGGCTGAACGGCATCCACGACTGACGGTGTGACTGTGGACACGACCGACGGACTCGCGTCGCTCCGGCCGACTGATCCCGATGGCGCGACTGCCCGGTACGTTTTCCGGATCGAATTCCGACTGGGGCCGGACGCGGATGGGTTGTGGACCGAGCCTGACCGGTTCGAAACGACGCTGTACCGGGCGGCTGATGACCCGGGAACCAGCGGCTGGCTGTTCTTCCGGGACACGCTCTGGCGTGGCGAACTCGCTGACGAACCGCACTTCCGTCGACTCGCCGGGGACGAACTCGGCTGTCAAGTCGTCTCGGCGTCGTTCAGCGAACTCAGGACCGACGAGGCGTATCTGGAGTCGCTGAAAGCCGAGATCGTCGACAATTTGGCCCTGTTTAACGCCGGTTCGGTCAGCGAGGTGTGCAACAAGTACCTTGGTAGTTCGATTCGGGTGGCGTGAAACGAGACGCTGCTGTGTAGTCGGTGGCTACAGAGGGGTTATACGCAGCAAAACTAGTCGTAGGGCCCGAAAGACTATATTCGAAACTCCCCAACAAATCGACCCCCAATGACCACCGAATACGACTTCTGGCTGTTTGACCTCGACGGGACGCTCGTCGATATCGAGCCAGCCTACCCCCGGAAAGTGATGGGTGCCGTGGGCGACCGCCTCGGCGTCGAATTTACGGACCGGGAGCGGGATGCACTCTGGTACGGATTCGGTGGGACACGGTCGCGGACCCTCGCGGAACGCAACGTCGACCAGCAGGAGTTCTGGCGGCTGTTCCACGAGGAGGAAGACCCTATTGCCCGGGCCGAGGCGACGTATCTCTACGACGACGCCGAGGCGTTCCTCGCCACCCTCGATACACCGGTCGGACTGGTCACGCACTGCCAGCAGTACCTCACAGAACCGGTGCTCGATCATCTCGACATTGGCGACTGGTTCGAGACGGTCGTCTGCTGTGACGACGATATCGGCTGGAAGCCCGACCCGAAGCCGGTCGAACTGGCGATGCGGGAGATGGGCGTCCGGTACAACGGCCACAGCGGCGTGCTTGCTGGGGACAATCCGTCGGACATCGGCGCAGCGTGGAACGCGGGCCTCGACGGCGTCCACGTCGGTCGGCGGTCCCCGGCAGAGACGGGTCGGTGCGTGCGCGGTGACAAGCGCGTCGCCTCACTACTCGACTTGTCGTCGTCTCAGGGGAGATAGTCCCAGTTTTCCACGGAGACGGTCGCGCCGGCATCGAGACCAGTTTCGCCTGCAGGCACGGATATCCAACCGTCAGCACGGGTCGCTGTAGCGAGTTCATCACCGGACAGTGGCGTCGCCGTCCCGTCGCTCACGGTTACCGGCCTAAAGGTCCGGGTCGCGTTCTGACTGTCGACCTGCGCCGCCAGCGTCGCTCGGGTCTCCGGATGCACAGCTAGCGGGGCGTGGGCGAACGTTTTCAGGAGCGGGCGAACGAGTTGGACAGCACTGACGCGGGCCCCAGTCGGTGACTCCGGCAGCAGCACCACCGGCCGGTCCGCAACGACGGCCAGACCGGTCTGGCCACCGGGGTCGATAGCGATGGTGTCCGTGAGCACGTCGCCGAGGTCCGCCACCACGTCCCGGAGCGTATCGCCCGGTTCCGTCCCGGTAATGACGATCATGTCACGGGTGAGGTCGCGCTGGACGGCCATTCGCAACGCCGGCGCGTCGTCGGCCACGGGGTCCCGGTATGTCACCTTGCCGCCCCAGCGGTCGACATACTGTGATAGTGTGAACCCCGCCGTCTCGACCTGTTGGGCCTTGCCAGCGTCTCGCTGACCCAGTTCATCGCCCGTCGGCAGGATGCCGACCTGCGGTCGCTGGCGAACGAGGAGTTCGGAAATCCCAGCGGCTTTCAACAGCCCCACGTCGCCGGGCCGTATCTGATGGCCCTGTTCGAAAACGGCGTCCCCGACGCTGATTTCGGCCCCGCCGATAGGTTCGTTCGCCGTCGCATCCGTTGCCAGAATTCGCCCGGTAGCGACGGAGAGTGGAATCCTGTCCGTCCGGTCGATGGGTCCGGTGACACTACCGATTCGGCGACGAGCGGTCTCCAGCGGGAGCGATTCGGCGTCCGAGGGCGAGGAGCCAGCCATATTCGGACTAGCGGCCGCTGTGGCAAAAGTACCCTGCGTAGCGGCGGTGTCCCGACACCTCACCGTTCCCGGCAGCCACACTGTCCCAGCCGTGGGACGGCGGAACCGGGAATGTTTTTCCTCGGTCGGGTCCGGCATCGACGTATGGTCCTCCCCCAACTGGTCGCCATCACGTTTCTGGCTATCGGCGGTTTCCTCCTTGTCCGCGGTGGCCGGGAACTCCGAACAGTGTTTCATATCCTCCGTAACGATCCGGTCCCAGTGCGCTCACTCGACGGGCACACCGGCCCCGTCGAAATCACCGGCACAGCCGTTGCTGACGAGGACACCGGCACAGTCACGGCCCCCTTCACCGGCAGCGAGTGTCTGGCCTACACCTACGAAGTCGAGGAATACCGATCGTCGGGGAAACACTCCAACTGGGAGACGCTGGATGAGGGGCAGGCCGGCGTCGACTTCGTCGTCGACGACGGAAACGCTCGCGTCCGCGTGAATCCTGATGGGGCGGACGTGCGGTTCGAGTCCCAGTCGGTGACGGTGTCCCCCGGGACCGAACTCCCCGAGCGACTGGCTGACTACGTCGAGCGGACGAAGAGCGTCGAGGCACAGGACGGGTCCGTGAACCTGCTCGTGACGGAGCTCAGTCTGGGGAACAAACAGCGCTTTACCGAGCGGCGGCTGGATGTCGCCGAGGACGTGTACGTCTACGGGCAGGCGATGCGCGGCCCCGCAACAGAGTGGGGGAGTAATCTGGTCGACGCTATCGTCGGGGACGGCGACGGGACGCCGGTGTTCGTCATCTCCGACACCAGCGAGCGCGGCACTGCCCGACGGATCGTTCGGGGCGCTCTCGCCGAAACCGTGTTCGGTCTCATCGCCGTCGGCATCGGCAGCGCCGCCCTTGTTTCCGTCCTCCTGCAGTAGCGGAGACCGTCGGGTTTACCACAGCGTACCACCTAGATGGGCGTATGCCAGCCCTGCGTGAAGCGCTTCGGGATCTTCCCGACGCCGTGTTCGCGGACGTGCTCGAATCCGAGGACGAATACCTGCTCGTGCTCGATCTGCCGGGCGTGACCGCGGATACAATCGACGTGACCGTTGAAGGGGGCCGCCTTCGCATAGACGGGCAACGGACCAAGGACGTGCCCGGGGAGTTCACGTTCGTTCGCGAGGACCGCTCCGTGTTCCTTGATGCCGAGATCCCGCTCCCGCCGGACACGACCGGGCAGGGCGGGGAGGGGACCGTAGAAAACGGCGTCCTCGAACTCCGCCTGCCGAAGGCGACGGCCGCACCGAGCACGACAATCCCGATCGACGGGGACTGACCCAGAGGTGGCAAGCCGGTGAACATTCGCGCGTACTGGCGGTTCCTCGTCGTCGCTCGCCACTTCCTGCCCCTGTTGGTCGCGTACGCACGAGACCGGAAACGGTTCTTCGTGATCGGCTCATCACGCCGCGTCACACCCGAACAGCGTCGTGAGCGTGCACAACAGCTACTTGACTCGTTGCTGACGCTTGGCCCGACGTTCATCAAACTCGGCCAGATCCTCTCGACGCGGCCGGACGTCCTACCACCGGAGTACATCGAGGAGTTCTCGAAACTGCAGGACCGCGTGCCACCGGCTGACTGGGACGAGGCACGGGTCGTCATCGAGGACGAATTAGGGTCTGTCGACGACCGCTTCGACGAGTTCGAGACAGAGGCAATAAGCGGCGCGTCGCTCGGGCAGGTGTATCTGGCGGAGGTCGACGGCGAGAAGGTCGCCGTCAAGATCCGTCGCCCCGGCATCGAGACGCTCGTGGAGGCCGACCTGCGGGTCGTCCGCTGGTCGCTCCCGCTGTTGATGTACTTCATCGACAACTCCCGGTCGTTCTCGCTTGAGACACTGGCCGATGAGTTCTCGAAGACCATCCGGGAAGAGATGGACTACCAGCGAGAGGGTCGTATGCTCACCGAAATCCGGGAGAACTTCAGGGACAACGACCGCATCTGCATCCCCAAGGTCAAGGAGTCCCACTCAACGCGGCGCGTCCTGACGATGGAGTACGTCCCCGGGACGAAAATAAACGATATCGACAGCCTCGATTCGGGCGGTATCAACCGGACGGAACTGGCTGAGACGCTCCAGCGGGCGTACCTCAAGATGATTATCGACGACGGCGTGTTCCACGCCGACCCACATCCCGGGAACCTCGCGGTACAGGACGACGGGACGCTCGTCTTCTATGACTTCGGGATGTCCGGCCGGGTCGACCCGTTCGTGCAGGACAAGATCATCGACTTCTACGCCGCCGTCGCGGATCAGGACATCGACGCCATCCTTGATGCCCTCATCGAGATGGGGACGCTCTCGCCGGAAGCCGACCGGCAGGTGATGGGTGACGTGATGGAACTGGCCATCGCCGACGCCCGCGGCGAGGACATCGAGCAGTATCGCGTCCAGCAAATCATCCAGCAGGTCGAGGACACCATCTACGAGTTCCCGCTTCGCTTGCCGGCGAATCTTGCGCTCGTATTGCGTGTCGCCACGGTCGTCGAAGGCGTCTGTGTCACCCTCGACGAGGACTTCGACTTCATCGGCGTCGCCACCGACTATCTCCGCGAGGAGGGGTACATCGCCGAGGGCGTCCGGAACTTCGTCGAGGACAGAGCGACCGAAGTGTCCGACGCGGCCCGGTCGGCCGTCCGAATCCCGCCGAAACTGGAGTCCGCCCTCGACAGGGTCGAGCGGGAGGACTTCCGCGTGCAAGCCGACATCGAGGACTCCGACGGCCTGCTCGCGACGATGACCAAGCGGCTCATCCTCGGAATGCTGCTTGCAAGCACGCTGTTCTCGACGGCGTTCCTGTACACGCAGGCATCGCTTCCCGCGACCGGTGTCGGTATCGCCGGCACTGTTGGCCTGTCTCTGGCGCTGTGGTGGTCGTTCCGCTCGAAGAAGGCCGTCCGTGCAAAACCGCAGTTCACGCGCCAGAGCATGCGCGAGCAAGACCGAGAGAGTCCGGGCGGGCTCAACACCTCCTTCGGCGAGGACACCGACGACGCCTATAGCGGCGACTGAACGCCGTCCAGTCGCTG
The DNA here is from genome assembly GCF_008729015.1 of Haloarcula sp. CBA1129. Lineage (NCBI taxonomy): Archaea > Methanobacteriati > Methanobacteriota > Halobacteria > Halobacteriales > Haloarculaceae > Haloarcula > Haloarcula sp. CBA1129. Next base: position 1,946,454 of record NZ_RKSM01000001.1, on the reverse strand, counting down.
CGATTAGAGCTGTTTTTCGAAGTGGATGAGTTCGTACTCACCCTGTGTCGACCGGTCGACCTCTTGATATCCTTCGTCTCGGTAGAACGCGACCGCGGCGGGTTGGCTCTGAGATGTCGTCGCAAGCAGGACATCGTACCCCCGCTCGGCCACCTGCTGTTCGAGTTTGTGGAGGAGGCTGCGACCGTAGCCGCGCCGCTGCCGGGACGGAGCGACCCGCATCCGATGGAGTTCGGCCGCGCCGGGGACGGTCCGCTCGTCCGCGTGGCCGACCTCGTTCGGGAGGAAGCCGCCCATCGCGGCTAGGCCGCCATCGAATGTCCCCGGGAGTTCGTCGTCAGCGGCGGTCACGACGCCGACGAGAAACGCGCCGCCGGTATCGAAATACCGCGTCTCGACGTTTTTCAGGTCCGACGTTCCGGGGATGTCACTGGGGTCGTTTCCGCTCGCTCGCATCGCCCATTCGTGAAGACGCCAGACAGCATCGGCGTCTCGGCTATCGTAGGACCGAAACTGAATCCGGTCGGTCATCGAATATGTTCTGGACAGCCCTTGTCGGAGAGGGGGTTTAATTCTACCTTATGAGAGTATGGTTCTATTATCCCTCTCTGAATTTATCCGGAACGTTCAGTATTCAGTGTCTGTTATAGGGGGTATGAGAAAATTCGGTGGCACACGCTGGGTGAAAACCCCGGTTTACGGACGCGATACGTCGGTCCTATTACGACCACAGGGGAGTGTAGGTCGATTATGACAGCCCCAGCAACGAACAATGTGGTGCTGGTCACGGTGGACTCGCTGCGGGCAGACGCGCTGGGTGGCCCTGACAGTGTCTCCCCTGTCATAGACTCACTCGCCGAGTCGGGTGCCGTCTTCGAAAACGCCGTTGCACAGGGGAATTGGACGCCGTTTTCGTTCCCTAGCATTCACGGGTCGCGTCCGGTGTTCGCGGAGAGCGACGACATCGGTCTGGCGTCGACGCCGACGCTGGCCGAGCAGGTGTCCGATGCCGGTGTCGAGACGGCAGGATTCAACGCTGCAAACGGCTTTCTCACCGACCACTGGGGGTACGACCGCGGGTTCGACGAGTTCGAGCCGTTCGTCGACAGCGGCGGCTACAGCAAGTATCTGGCGGCCCACCCGACTATTCAGGCCTGGGTCCAGCTGGGCACCTCGCCGTTCCGGCGCGCCGCGACGGTTCTCAGCGGCGGGTCCGACGAACGCCCCTTCGCCGACGTGTCACGGATGGGCGACCTCGAAGACCGTGCCACCGAGTTTCTGGAGACGACCGACGGACCGTTCTTCCTGTGGGTTCACTACATGGACACGCACACGCCGTACGTGCCGGCCCCGCGGCATATCCGCGAGGTATCTGACAACCACTTCGGCGTCCTCCGGATGCTCAGCTCCCACCTCCGAACCGGACTGGGCTGGGAAGTCGACGACCGGACGCTGGAGACGCTCCGGACGCTGTACGAGGCGACGGTCCGGCAGGTCGACGCCAGCGTCGGACGGCTACTCGACACGCTCGAAACAGAGGGCTACCGCGACGATACCGCCGTCGTCGTCGCCGGCGACCACGGCGAGGAGTTCCTCGAACACGGCCATCTCGCTCACTACCCCAAGCTCTATCGGGAACTCATCGACGTCCCGTATATCGTCTCGACACCAGATGGTGAGCACCAGTCGGTCGAGACGCCCGTCGGCCTCGACACCATCGCGCCGACAGTGTGTGACCTGCTGTCGCTCACGCCGGCGGCGGAGTGGGACGGAGCGTCCGTCGCTCCGGCGATTCACGGCGCAGACATCGAGGACCGCGCTCCCATCGTCTCCGCGGCGGTCCGGGGCGAGAGCGTGACCAGCCAACCGATTCCGCGGAGCCGCGCCGACGGCGAATTGCTCCTCAGCGCACGCGACGAGCGCTACACCTACATCGAGTTCACGGAATCAGGCCGCCGGGAACTGTACGACCGGACGAACGACCCCGAGGAGCAGGTCGATCTCTGTTCGGACTCGACGGACGCCGATCCGCCGGCGACGGTGCTTGACCGGCTCTCGGATGCTGTTGCCGACCACCTCGCCAAGCTCGACAGCGACGGGACGGGGACCGGAAACACCGAGGCATCCGACGAGATAACAGCACGATTAAAGGCGCTCGGTTATCAGTAAGGCTGTATGGCGTCTGCTGTCGTCACACCGGCCCGGCGACAGCAACTCGTCCGGTTTTTCCTCGTTGGCGTGGTCGCGGCGTCGGTCCAGCAAGCGTTGCTGTGGCTGTTCACCGACCTTGGCGACCTGAACTACATCCTCGCGGCCGCTATCGCCATCGAGTGTACGATTCTGTTGCAGTACGTTCTCAACAACGCTTGGACGTTTCACCGGTCGCAGCATTCGAACCTGCGGGAGTACGTCCTCGGATTAGGGAAGACGAACCTCGTTCGTGGGACGGCGATCCCGATCCAGTTGGGCCTCCTATATGCGTTTGTCACATGGGGCGGCGTCGTGCCGCTGGTCGGCAACGGCGGAGCTATCGTCATCACAGGCGTGTATCGGTATGCGCTTGACGCACACTGGACGTGGGGTTAGACGGTCGGGACGGGGACCTCATCGAGGACGCTCTGGACGACGGTTCCCTTGTCGACCTGCTCGACGCGGGCATCGGGCGTCAACACCAGCCTGTGGGCTAGCACTGGCTGTGCGACCCGCTTGATATCGTCTGGAGCAACGTACTCTCGGCCCGCGATTGTCGCCATCGCTCGCGTCGCCTCGAACAGTCGCTGGGTCCCGCGCGGTGAGACCCCGACATCCACCCGATAGTCGTCTCGGGTCGCCCGAACAAGGTCGGCCATGTACTGCAGCAGGTCGTCATCGACGGTGACCGTCTCCGGAACGCTCCGGAGTTCCTCGACGGATTCCGCATCGAGCACCGGTTCCACAGTTGGGCTCTGTGTCGTCCGGCCAGCGCGCCGCCGGAGGAGTTCGACCTCGCCCTCGCCGTCGGGATAGCCGAGCGACGTTTTCGCGAGGAATCGGTCGACCTGCGCCTCTGGCAACTCGAAGGTTCCCTCCATGTCGACGGGGTTCTGAGTCGCGATGACGAAAAACGGCGACGGCAGGTCGTAGGTGTCTCCATCGACGGTGACCTGTCCCTCTTCCATCGCTTCCAGCAGGGCAGACTGGGTCTTCGGCGGTGCACGGTTGATTTCGTCGGCCAGCACGACGTTGGCGAACACCGGCCCCTCCGTGAACTCGAAGCTCCGAGACTCCTCGTTAAAGATGTGTGTGCCCGTGATGTCGGCCGGGAGGAGGTCCGGCGTGAACTGAATACGGGAGAAGGACAGTCCCAGCGCGGTCGCGACGCTGCGGGCGGTCAGCGTCTTCCCTGTGCCGGGAACGTCCTCAAGCAGGACGTGGCCCTTTGCGACGACCCCCAGCAGCACCGTCTCGAAGAAGCCGCGGTCAGCGATGACGGCACTCCCGATCTCGTCGAGGATCTGACTCGACACCTCGCTTGCCTCGGTAGCGTCCATAGCCTGTCATGTTACGGGTCCGGTAAAGGGGTGTCGAGTCCGAAATCGAAACCACTAAAGAGCAAACGGCGGTACTGATGGATGAGCCGAGGTAGCCTAGCCTGGCCAAGGCGGTTGCTTCGAGAGCAACTGTCCTCACGGACTCAGGAGTTCAAATCTCCTCCTCGGCGCTTTCTGACGGACCAACTCCAAGCGACAGCGCTTGGCTCCGGCGGATCGTAGCCGGTCGACCGCCGCTCAGGTCAGTAGGAAGATCAGCACGCTGACCGTCATTACGATGAGAATAAACGCCGCGGCCAGCGCACCACCCATCGAGACCATCGCGTTGGCAGTCGAGGCCAGTGTCTCTGTCCGGTCGTTGCCGAACACCGTCACGGTCGCCTGTTCGCTCGCCATCCCGGCCTCGACGGGTTCGAGGTCGGCGATAGCTCTGTCGACGAGGTCCCCGATGAGCGCAACGATTTCCTTCTCAGGGATCGCCTGCCCGACCTGATTTTCGGCTTCGACAGTATTGACGATGTGGGTGTCGCTGGTCATCACCTCCATCATATCCACGCCTTCGGCGGCGTCGATGATGCGCTGGCGGAGGCCCGGCTCCATGTTGTTGCCGTCGATGAGTACGTACGCCGTCCGCTGGCCGTTGACTTCGAAGACACAGACCCGTATCCCGAGCGGGCCGATGCCATCTTCGGGCTCCCAAGGGGTTTCGTCCCAAGCCACGCCACAGCGGAGCTGGCCGGTCTCGGCGTCCGTAAGCAGGCTGCCAAGCTGACCGGCCCCGTGGAGCATGTCGAAAGACCGCTGACTGCCGGGAACGACGTGGCCGAGGTCGTCGCCCTCAAGCCCGTCGTTGCAGTTGTGCGCGTCGACCAAGAGCACGTCGTCGAGCCCGTCAGCCCGTGCTTCCGACATCGCTGAGAGTCCCACAGCGTACTCCACGTCGTCGGCACAACCCGGCGCGTACGTGTTCACGACGAGTGCGTCGTCGCCGAAGGCCTGCCCGGTCAGCGTGGCTTCCCCCTCGGTGACGCGGTGGCCCACTGTTGCCTGATCGTCGTATTTGAGCTTCTGGGACGCCGTTTCGGCGGTCGACAGGATTGTATCGACCTCCCGTTCGGTGACGAGGTTGAAGTCGTGGCCGGCGGTCGCGTGTGGCGGGAACGCCAAGCCCTCCGCCGACTCGGCGACGCGTCTGGGGAGGTTCCCACCGCCGATTTCACCCATCGGACCGGGGTGAATCATCGGCAGGACGAACCGGGCCTTCTCCTCGCCGTCCGGTTGGCGGACCGACAACACGGTGACCGGGACGACGGCTTCTTCGCCGATCTCCTCGAAGAACTCCTCCAGTTCGCGCGTGCCCTCGGCGATGTGCCCGATGAAGCCCCGGAGGAAATCCAGCGCGGAAACACCGAGCGAGGAGCGCCACGGCTGGTCGATGACGACCAGAAACAGCCAGACTGCCAGCGCGTAGATGACACAGATAGCCGCGAGGATAATGAAGTCTTGCGGGATGAACCCCTGCACCTGCGGCGGGACCTCTTCCGGGCGCGAGAGGTACTCCCGGAGCATCGGGTCTTCGAGGATGAACGCGGTTGCCCCGCTGTATATCGCCAGTAACACGGCGGCAGTGATGGTCTGAACGCTCGCCGGAATCGCCGCTTTCAGCAGTGAGTGTCGCGAGACGGCCATCAGTATCAGCAGCCGGAAGGCGAATATCGACGCCAGCGCGACTAACAGTACGTCGAAGACGAAGTTCTGGCCCAGCCGGACGGTAAAGATGGCGATAAGGCCGGCGATGGTCAGCATCGCTATCGTGATGAGCTCACAGATGACCGCAAGCAGGGTGGCCCGGTTCGGGGTTAGCTGCCCGCCCAGTTGTCGGTCGACCCACGGCGTCACGGCACTGGCGATTGAGGTCGGCAGGCCGATGAGAAACACGCCCTGCCAAGCGTCGTCGAGGATGAACCGTGAATCGAACGCAACGATGCCGGTCATCGCGGCGATGACCAGCGCAAAGGCTAGGCTCGTGTACCAAGTCGGAGCCCGGAAGATAAATCGGGAAAGGCTAGCGAGATTTCCCTGTGTCGCCGTCATTTATCTATCACTCCCTACGAGCGGATATAAAACCAGTTACATTACCCGTTGCCGATTACTGGCTGGCGACGGATTGTTGATCACAGACCGACAGGAAGTTCTCGAACACTTCCTCGCCTTCTTCAGTGTGCGCGACCTCCGGATGCCACTGGACGCCGTATATCGCCTCGTCTGTATTGCTCATCGCCTCGACGCCACAGATGTCGGAGGTCGCGGTTCGCTCGAATCCGGGTGGCACTTCCTTCACCTCATCAGCGTGGCTGGCCCACACCCGGGTTTCGGGGTACAGCGAGCCGAGAAGTGGGTCGTCGTCGTCGAGAATCTCGACCGTTACGTCCGCGTAGCCGCCGTACTCGCCGCCGCCGACCCGGCCGCCGAGTTCGTCGGCGATGAGTTGCATGCCCAGACAGATGCCGAGCACTGGAACGTCGAGGTCGAGGTACGCGGGGCAGTTCCCGATATCGTCCATGTCCGGGCCGCCCGAAAGGACGATGCCGTCGGCGTCGATCTCCGCCGGGGGTGTCGTGTTGTCCCTGAGTGAGACGTCGACGCCCATGTCTCGGAGCGCACGCTGCTCCAGATGTGTGAACTGTCCGTGATTGTCGATAACGTCGATTCGGGTCATTACTGACGCGAAGGCTACGAAGGCGTATATATCTCCTGATGCGGTCGACGGTTCCCCTCGCGACCGGCTTCAGGGCCACTCTCGAAGGGTCTGGCGAATCTCGTCGAGAACTGTCGGCCCGCACAATTCCAGCGTCACAACGTTGCCGTCATCCGACGTCGTGAGGTGTACTGCCCCGCCGTAACTCTCGACGATCCACGTCGTTAGCCAGAGTCCGATACCCTTTGAATGGCACAGTTGCGTTTCCACACCGCTATTGAGGACATCTTGTTCGTGCTGTGGAATCGACGGACAATTATCCCCGATGTGGACGAACACGGTTCGGCCGTGCTCCTCGACGGAGATATACAGTGTGGGGGTTTCTTCGCAGTGGACGACCGCGTTCTCGATAACGTTCCGTAACACGGTATCAAGCATCCAGTCAGCGTACACCTGCGACTGTTCTGGGAGGTCGAGTTCAACGGTTGTTTCGGGATGTGACGCCATGATCGTCTTCGCCTGTTCTCTGACGCACGGCACGAGATCAATCGGTTGCTGTGCGCGACGGTCTGCATCGAACGCGAACTCTATCTGTCGTGCCTTCTCCGTCGTGTCGATGATATCATCGATTGTGCCGCTCAATTGGTCGGCGTGCGCACGGCATTTGGGGTCTCCGCGCTCTGTGGCATCCCGTTGCAGTTCGCCGAGATGGCCAAGTGCGACGTTGAGGTCGTTCCGGAGGTCGTGTCGGAGCACCCGAAACAGCACCTCGTTGCTCTGGGAGAGTCTCCGTCGGGACCGTCGGAGTTCCAGCAGCCACCCGAACAGAATGCCGCCAAACCCGCCGACCGCGACCCCGCTTGCGAGTATCGATGGGACCATGGAGGACTGCGGTACCGGGGCGAGCAACACGACGATTTTGATGACCGTAAACAGCGCGATACCAAGCCCGCACCACTCTGCGGCGGTCCATATCTGTTCGCCGGACAGCCCGCTCACCGGGAGCCAATAGTTCGCCGCTACCAGAGCTAGCGCCGGTGTCAACCCCACGCCGAGGATGACCAGATCGATCAGGGACGGCTGGACGGTAGACATGCCGTGGGCGAGCAATGCGCCGGTAATCACGACGCCGGTCGCGACGACATAGCCCGTCCCCAGTGATTGCTTCGTAAGCACCGGAGAGGTCACTATACTAATCAGTTACTGTGTACCTACTTATCCGTCCACCTCTGAATATCAGAATTGATACTCAGGGCGGCTACGAGTCGTCGTAGCGGTCGGCAGCCGATTCGAAGCCCAGTTCAGATTGCTCCTTAGAGCGTCGCTGTTCCTGCTGTGCGATAGCGTCAGGGTCTGGATTCGCGTCGTCGTCGAGCCGTGCCCACGACTGGTGAACCTTCGCGTGACACCACCGACAGAGAAATACTGTTATTTCGTGTGATAGCTCACCGCCGCCGTCGCGGTACGAGAGGTGGTGTTCCTCCAGTAGCGGTCGGTCCTCGGAGTGGGCCATCCGCCGCTCTTCGAGTCCGCAGCGAACGCATTCCCGGTCGTGGTTCCGCGAGCGGAAATGCGGGCAGTCACCCCAGTCCCACTCCGGCTCCGCATCCGCGTCCGCATCGTCCGGCGCAATTGCCGCCGGACAGCGAAAGTCGTCGGCGCTCCGGGCGTTGGCGAACTCGGGGTCGTGGTGGCCGTGTTCACGCGCCCACCGACACTTCCCCTCGTCAGTGACGAAGTCACACCGCTTGACGTGGTCGTACGGGTCGTCGACGCCGACGGACGTGCCCCCGGGGGCCTTCTCCATAGGTCACGATACAGGTCTGTGGCCCCTCAAACCCACTGTTCCGACAGAACGCTTTTCCCTGCCCCTGACTTCCGCGGTGGTATGCGGCTCGTCTACGATCCCGACGGCGCGGCTCGGCCGCTGGCGACAGAGGTGGAATACGCCGAGTCGATATTCGAACAGGGCCGGGGGCTGATGTTCCGGTCATCTATCCCCGACGACTACGCGCTCGTCTTTCCCTTCGACCACGCGAGTCGACAGTTCATCCACATGCTGTTTGTCCGGTTCCCGCTTGACGTGCTCTGGCTCGTCGACGAAGAGGTGCAAGCCGTCGAAACCCTACAGCCTTGGCGGTCGGTCGGCTACGCGAACGCTGACACTGTCATCGAGCTGCCCGGTGGCGCGGCGTCAGGCGTTTCGGAGGGCGATACGGTCCGTCTTGAGTCGTGAGTGCGATTGGCGTGGGACGTGATAGGTAGTTCCGTCACCTTTTAGACTATGAAGATTAGAGTAGACACCACTATGTCGGAACACCCGACGGAGGATAGAGGAAGTCGCCGCGAGGCGGCTGGCCGCGAAATTCGTGGCGCGTGATGGAGTATCTTCTGTGAGTCAGAACACATTGTTCGAGGGGCACCCAGCGATGCGTGCGCTCTCAGATGTCGGTGAGGTACAGTTTCTCGACACGACACTGCGCGACGGTGAGCAGGCCCCCGGCGTCTCACTGACGCCGGACGACAAGGCCGACATCGCCCGCTCGCTTGACGCGGCGCGTATCGACGTCATCGAGGCCGGGAGCGCCTGTACCGGCCCCGGCGAGCGCGAAACGATTTCTCGCGTCGCAGGGCTTGACCTCGACAGTACCGTCACCAGCTTCTGTCGCGGTATCCAGAACGATATCGACCTCGCGCTCGACTGTGGTGTCGACGGTATCAATCTCGTTGTCCCGGCCAGTGATAAGCACGTAGAGCAGAAGGTCGGCACCTCCAAGTCCGAGAACGTCGACAACACTGTCGAACTGGTGGAGTACGCCGCCGATCACGGGCTCTGGGTCGAGGTCATCGGCGAGGACGGCTCGCGTGCCGATCTGGACTACCTCGAAGAACTGCTCGGGGCCGCTATCGAGGCCGGCGCGGACCGCATCTGCTGGGCCGACACTGTCGGCCACGCGACGCCGGACCGCGCGCTCGAATGCGTGTCCCGGCTCTCGGATCTAGGACCGGTCAGCACCCACACCCACGACGACTTAGGGCTCGCGGTGACGAACGCCCTCGTCTCGCTCGGTGCCGGGGCCGACCTCGTCCACGGGACGATAAACGGTATTGGTGAGCGCGCCGGCAACGTCGCCCTCGAAGAGATAGCCATCGCGCTCGACCACGGCTACGGCGTCGAGTCAATGGATCTCACCGAGGTGTACGACCTCGCCCAGCTCATCGCCAACCGAACCGGCATCCCACTGGCCCCCAACAAGGCGGTTGTCGGGGAGAACGCCTTCACCCACGAGTCCGGCATCCACACCGACGGCACGCTCAAGGACGACTCGATGTACGAGCCGTATCCGCCGGAGAAGGTGGGCCGCGAACGCCGTCTCGCACTCGGCAAGCACGCGGGCCGGGCCGGTGTCGAGGCCGCCCTCGACGAACACGACGTCGAGGTCACCGATGACCAGCTCTCGGAGATCGTCAACCGCGTCAAGGAGATCGGCGACCGCGGCAAGCGCGTCACCGACGCCGACCTGCTGACCATCGCCGACGAGGTGACTGGTGACGCACGCGACCGCCGGGTCGAACTGCTCGGCCTGACCGCCGTTTCCGGCTCCGATACGCCGACAGCGAGCGTCCGGCTCGCGGTCGACGGCGAGGAGCGCAAGGAGGCAGCGGTCGGCTCCGGGCCGGTCGACGCCGCGATGAATGCTGCCGAGGTAGCGCTGTCTCACACCGCCGACGCGACGCTCGAAGACTACCACGTCGACGCCATCACGGGCGGGACCGATGCGCTCGTCACGGTCGAAATCGAGATGTCACGCGGCGACGACCACGTCGTCGTCTCCGCCAGTGACTCCGATATCACTCGGGCGTCCGTGCGTGCGATGGTCGACGCGATGGACCGCCTCGTCGCCGACGACGAGGACCCGCTCGTCGCTGACGACTGACGGCACGACAGCTCCCTGTTTCAAGCACGCAAAACCGTCCGGCCCTGCAGCGGGCCACAAAATATCGCTCTGCTATTTGTATCCGCGGCTGGCTTCGTGGTACTGGAACACTGTTTCCATGCCCCGGACCAGCGCATCGAGATCAACGCTTTCCGTGTCAAACTCGCGGTCACGCACGGACTGGTAGATGTCGGCCCACCGCTCTCGGAACTTGGTCTCGAACTGTTCGGCTTTGATCTTGTCGATGAGTTCGGCTTTCCCGTCGGGGTTTTCCAGCTCTTCGGGCGTGACGAACCCTTCTTGGAGTGCGAGGACGACGATCCCCGCGGTGTAATCCCCCTCTTTGACTTCCCGCTCCCAAGTCGTGAGCCAGTTGCCGATCCGGGCCATCTCCTGCAGGTCCCAGATGAGGTCCCGAACCGTGCCGTAGTCGGCAAGCGCAAACTCCGGCGAGTACATGAGGTCGACGGCCGCGTAGGGGAACATTACCATGTTATGTGCCCCGTAGGTTTCCGCCCCGCTGAGATTCGCGATTCGGGGGTTCTCGTTGACGACCGCGCTGTAGTCCATGGCGTTCAGTGTCTGCCGCATATCGTAAGTAAACACGTCGTAGAACTCGTCGACGCGGGGCGCCTCAGTCAGTCCGCCCTCGAACTCCCGCCACACACGCTCGATAAAGGAGAAATAGTCCTCGCTTACCGCCGCACGGCTCGGGTCCACGGCCGACGGGTTTTGGACGAGGCGCCGGGCCTCCTCGAAGGTGTCCCGGTCCCCGTCGTTCTCGACGATGTCGTCAAGCATTGTGACGTACATCGTGAGAATCGTCTTCTGCGTCCGGACGTGGTCGGCGTGGTCCGGATGAACAGAAGAGAGCGTGAACTCGGGGAACAGCGAGTAGATCCACTGCCAGAGGAACCGATCACGCTCGCCACAGACCCGCTCGTACTCGTCTGCCAGTTCTGCAACCCTGTCGGGGAGACTGGTTGTCCGAACCTCTTCGAGAAGGTCCTGTGCATCAGCCGAGGGAGACTCAACACTCATCGGACTCACCGCCCGGGTAATAATGTTTGATTAACCGCGTTTTGCCCATCGGTTTTGCATTCGGTTGAACGAGTACCGCCTCGTTGCCCGTGCCCTGCGAGCTGGCTTCGATCAGTCGTTGTTCGCTGTCCATACAATCGAGAGGCAAAGTTGCACTTATAGTGGTACTGACGAGTAGGGTACTAGTAATATACTATTAACAATATACTTGGTCGGACTTGATCCAATTTACGTACCAGTTTTTCAATTGCTACCGCGAAAGAAACATCTACTTACTGAAAAATTCAAAATCCAGCTAACCGAGAGAGTAAAATAAGGTGACAATAATACGGATATGGGCAGTAGTACCCCTTCTAAATACGGTCAACACACAGCAGTAGCATGGCCGCAGACTGAGCCTACGCTTCGAGTTCGGTAGCCGCCGAGACGTCACGGGACGGTGTCACTAGCACCGAACGGTTCCCTTCGACTTCGATACGACAGCCAGCCATACTGAATACGACGAGTCCGTCAGGACTCGGTGTACCGTCCGTATCGGGACGAAACAGTCGGTCAAGCGCATCAGGGTCGATACAGTCACTGATTCGGTCATCAAGATCGACGGGGTCGACACCCAGCGTGTCGGCCACGGCGTGGACGATGGTTTCGCTCAGCGGTTCGTTGGGTGTCGGTCTGTAGACCAGTTTTGCTTGGGACATGGGTCGTCGCTGTTTGTCTCTTGATTGGTGACTGAAAAGGCGATTGTGGCTATACAGATACAGTCTGCCGGACTGGTCACTAATAGTATAGCGCCGGGATCAGCTATCGCCGAACACGAGTTCGAGCAGTTTTCGCTCGCTGACGCGAAGATGCCGATTGACCGTCGGCTGTGACACGTCCAGACTGGACGCGATCTCCTGACCGGTCGTCTCCCGGGGCCAGTCGAAAAAGCCACTCAGATACGCTGTCTGGAGCACTTCGAGCTGTCTGTCGGTGAGTTGCTCTTCCAGTGCCGACCGGACCGTCCCGTCTCTCTGACCGTCGGACTGTGAGCCGTCACGGCGCGCGATCAGTGCGACGTTGGCGTAGCGTTCGCCGAGCTGTTCGACGAACTGCCGGACATCGGTTTCACCCGAGACGACAACGGTCACCGTGAGTCCGCCCGTCGACGTTCGGATCGATTTCAACCGCCCGCCCTGTTCCAGTAGCGTCTCCGCGACGGTCTGGCCCGTCACGACGACTTCGTAAAGCCCGTCGGACTGGTCGGTCGAAATCGCTCGTGCTGTGTCAACACGAGCCATCGACAGCATCTGCTCCTCGACGACAGTCGGGTCACAGTCCGAGATCGCGAGGAAGAGACGGATCGCCCCGTCGCTGCGCTGTACGGCTCCCTCACAGACGACCTGTACGCCGACCCGATCTGAGAGCTGTGTCAGGAACGACTGTGGGGCTGACAGTGATAGTTCAAGTTCGACGGTTCCGTCGCCGGCCCGTCGCTGTCGGGACTCGACCTCCCGTATCGCGTTCGCGATGGTCTCACCGAGTTCGGCGAACACCTCCTGCAGCATCTCGTCGAACCCGTTTTCCTGCTCGGCGTACACTGTCAGGACCCCGTAGACGAAGTCGTCGTATTCGAGTGGGATACTGAGCGCTGACTGGAACTCGCGAGACAGCGCTTCCGTCCGCCAGTGGTCTCCCCGGAGGTTGTCTGCCACTGACGGGATGATAGTCATTGCTTCGGACTGGGCAGTCTGGACGGCCGGCGGCCCCCCGTCGCGCTCCAGCGACAGCGAGATGGCGTCCAGATAGCTAGCGGTGTCACCCGCCCACGCTCTGGGCACGAGTTCCGTCGCATCCTGTCGGCCGAGCCAAGCGAAGGAGAACCACTGTGATTCGGCCAACTGGTCACACACCGCCTGCTCGATTTCCTCGGTGGTCTCCGCGTCGACGAGCACCTGATCGATCCGGCGGATAATCGCGTTGACCTGCTTGAGCCGTCGCAGCTCACGGTTCTGTTCGCGGCGCTCGGCCTCGCGCTCGCGGAGCGTCGTCTCGCGGTCGACGCGCGCAAGCGCGGCTTCCGCGCTGGCAGCGAGCAGGTCAACCATCTCGCGCGTTCTGGCGTCGCTGTGTTGCTCGCCCAGTTCGATGTAGAACACGCCGTGGTCTTCGAGCGGGAGACAGAGTCGCTTCGCGTCCACCGTGACCGGGCCCACCCCGAGGTCGATACTCTCTCCCGGGGCGACCTCGACGGCGCTGTCCTGCACGAACACGTCCCACACTGTGCTGTCCCCCGGCCCGATTGACGAACTCCGGTTCTCCCCGGCGTCGCCGACGCTATGGAGAGTGTTGTCGCTTCGGTCGAACAGGTAAATCCCCACGTCAGGGAGCTCCAGCACGTCGACGGCCGTGTCGAGTATCTGCTCTGCTACGGCAGTCTTCGTTTCCGTGTGTAACAGCTTTCGGGTCGACTCGTGTAACGCCGCGAGCGTCTCCTCGAACCGCTTCCGGTCCGAGATGTCACGAACGACGCCGACTTGCCGGTAGCTCCCGTCTTCGCGGTCGTACGTCGTGAACTTGGTCTCTATCGGGAGCGTGTCCCCGTCAGCCGTTCTGAGGTCCGTCGTCAGCGTCCCCACGTCGCGTTCACCTTCGATGAACTGCCGTGACATCTCCGCAGCGTCCTCGATGACTGATTCGTCCGCCAGCAGCGTCGCGTTCGACCCGACCAGTGTGTCCTTGTCGTAGCCGGTCATCGACTCGACGGCGCTGTTGACCGTCTGCATCGTGAACGCCTCGTCAAGCGTGTATATCCCGTCCTCGATGGTCTCGACGATGCGCTCGTACTGTTCGAGCATCTCCGTCCGCTCGTGGCGCTCGGTGATATCGTGGACGATACCAAGGTACAGCGCCTCGCCGTCCCACTGCTGGGGCTCGAAGGTAATCTCGACCCACTGGTCCGTATCACCGACGGAACACGACGACACCAGCGGTGTTCCTGGCGACTGACTGCAGTGGGTTCCGAGGTCAACATCACTCAATCCCGGGAAGAACTCAGCTATTGGGCTCCCAAACACGTCCGACGGGTCCGAGTCGAGGAGGTCACAGAGATGGTCGTTCCCGGTCTGTATCTCTCCGCTTGCGGCGGTAACGACCACTGGCTCGGGCATTCGCGCGGCGAGCGTCTCCAACAGCACAGGGGGGGACTGCTGTGCCGGCGTGTCACGTGCCGCTTGTTCGTTCTCATCCGTTCCACCGACCGGCTTCTCCATACCGTTTTACGGCACTTGCCATGGGAAAGGTTGCTTTCAGTATACGTACCAGAACGGGATAGATGTGTATTTATTAGGTGTGGATACGGCTCAGTCACTCCCGCTATGCCGGCCAGCGATCCGAACCACGTCTTCGAGGCCGGACACATCGTGGTCCGGCGTCACGTCGAGTTGAGTGTCGACCCGATGTGGGCGACGGATAAACGCCGAGTCGATGCCGGCCCGGTGTGCGGCCTCGATGTCGGATTCGTTGTCGCCGACGAACAGGGCGTCGCTGACGTCGAGGTCTGCCATCGCCCGCTCGATGTAGTACGGTCGCGGCTTCTTCCGCCGAAGACTCTCGACTGTCGGCTCCCGGGCCCAGACGGTGTCGAAGTAATGGCCGATATCGAACTGCTCGAAGGCGAAGGCGACAGTCTCACGCTGGTTCGAGGACACCACGCCCAGCGGACAGTCCAGTCGGCCGAGCACGGATACGTCGGAGTAGGGCTGTTTCTCGCCGGCCCGGATGAGCGACCGCTGAACCTCGGTCAGTGCCTCGTCACGCGCCCGGAAGAACCGCTCAGGGTCGATATCGTACTGGGTGCAGATATCGGTCAGTTCGGGCACCGTCACGCCGATACTCATCGCCTCGACGTGGGCTGCCGACGGCGACACAACACCGAGTTCCTCGAAGGCCCGGCGCGCGCCGACGTAATGTGCGTCCATGTCCGTTAGCGTCAGCAACACGCCGTCGTTGTCGAAGATGACCGATTCGTACCCCATCACACATCACGAGGGCGGACAGACGCAGAAAGGTTTCGCGTTCTCACAGCCCGAGGTCCTCGCTGCCGCTCCCGCCCTGATCGAACTGCTCCGGCGGTCGCCCGGCCTCGTCGATAACGTCGTCCGTTACGACGACCGGACAATCCACCCGGAGCGCAACCGCGATAGCATCCGAAGGGCGGGCGTCGAACACCATGTCCTTGCGCCGGTCGTCGGTGTACTGCTCCGCGTCGATCTTCCCGTAGAAGGTCCCGTCGGCCAGATCGTCAATACGGACCCGGTCGATGGCGGCCCCGAACTCCGTCACCATCTCGACCAGCAGGTCGTGGGTGAGCGGGCGCTCGAAGGGCTCGCCGGCCATCGCCAACTGCATCGACTGGGCCTGATCCTTGCTGACGAAGATGGGGACAATCTCCTCACGCGCACGGAGCAGGACGACCGGCGTGCCGCTCCCTTCCTCGCTGACGCCGACGCCGACCCCTTCGACCGTGGCATCGTATTCCATGGTCCAGCGTTGGGCTCGCGGGTATGAAAAGCTACCCCGGCAGCGGTTTCAGGGACCGATCCTGTCCGCTATTGCCTGACCGCCTCGGCCACGTCTTCGTCAACCGGACCGGCTACGCGACGCGCACGCTAGCTATCCCATCCAGCAGTCCGGTCTGGACCCGACGGAGTGGTGAGCGCACACTAAATCGGGATTAAATCGAATTAAAACAAACGAGAGAACACTCAATTCGGACAAATTCGACTTAATTCGCACTTCCCGCTATCCCCCTTCATATGCCACTGGGCCAGAGAGAGGAGCGGAGGCAACGACCACAATGAAACTCACTACGATTGCCGGCGGCCTGCTTGCCGTGCTCGTCATCACGGGCTCGGCGGCGGCACTGCCCGGCGCAGCAAGCGCACAGGCCGATGACCATGCGGACAACGCACAGGCGGACAACGCAGCCGAGCAGGCAGCGAACGAAACAGCGAACGCAGGCGAGAACGAATCGGGTGCCGCCGCTGAGGCGGCTGACCGTCGTGGCCCACCCGCTGACGGTGGCGAAGCAGGCGACCAGCGCGGCCCGCCGTCGGACCTCCCCGAGCAGGTCCCTGACTTCGTCAGCGAGATCCACACCCTCATCGGGCAAAAGCAGGCTGGCAACCTCGCGGGCGATCTGGGCGCACAGATCAGCGACCTGACGCCCGGTGATGAGAGCGACGGGGCCGAGAACGAGACCGAATCGACATCTGAAGGCGCTGACGCGGAGTCCACTGGCGACGCGGATGCTGACGAGGCCGCCACTGACGAAACGGATGTGGACGACGAACAGCCCACTGCGGACGATAGCGACGACAGCGACGCGTAATCCCCTCTGACCTGACGGCTCTCCTCCGAATACTGACCAAGCGCGGTTTTTTTGCTTGCTGAACTCCGAGGGCTACCTATGGATGACACCGCCGAGTCCAGCGTCCACGCTGACGACGGAACTGGTGACCGCACGACTGCGGACCTACTTGCGGGTGACGAGGGCTCGTCGGCGTCGGAATCGTCTGGCGGCATGAACCGGAAGCGAGCCCTCATGTTCGTCGCGCCGTTTCTCGCTATCGGACTGTTCGATCTGGCCCTGCTACTTGGCTGGGGACTGGACCCGCTATGGGGGTTCATGATTCTCCCGCCGATACTGTTCGTCTCAGTGCTCGGCTGGATTGCGTTCCGAACCGGGTTCGCGAGCGACCGGACCGGGGACCCAGCCGTCGACAGTCACGACTGACGGTTCGCGGCGTCGGTAAAATACCGAGTGGCTGCCCGCCCCGTTGCGGGTCCCTATTCCTCGAACAGGTCGTCGACGGCAGCCCGGGCGGCAAGGGCGGCGTCGTCCGCAACCTGTGTCTCGTCCTGACGACTGTCGGGCGCATTGACGTACACGTCGACGTCTAGTACGCCGTCTTCGAAGGTGACAGTCACGTCGAGGTCCTCGACCGCGCCGACATCGTATCGTGAGAAGACAACGTCTTCGGCTGCGGTCGAGGCTGTCTCGACGACCTCAGCGTCTGTCGGCATCGCCTTATGCGCCGCCAGCGCCGGGGCCGCCGGCCGGACCCGCGCCGCCTGCGCCGCCGAGCATCTGCTGGAGCTCGCTCTGGAGCTCTTCGAACTGCTCCTGAACGCGCTCTTCCTGCTTTTCGAGCGTCTCGACGCGGACTTCGAGGCTGTTGACCTTCTCTTCGAGGTCATCCTGTGCCTCGTCGAACTCGGTCTTCACGAGGAGCTCGCCGACCTCGCGGTACATGGTCGAGTCCTCGTCAATGTCGTCGAGCTCGTCAAGAGCCGTCTGGGACTCTTGGAGTTCGGTCTCGGCCTGCTGTTTCTGTGCGGCGACCTGCTGTGCTGTCTGCTGAAGGTCCTGCAGTTCCTCGAGCTTCTCCTGTGCTTCAGGCGGAAGATTACCCTGCATACCTCCAGAGTTGGGAGCCGGAGTGTTAAACCCATGCATCTAGCTCCGGGCGTGGGTGACAGCACCCTGACTGTCTCAGGCTCTGTAGCGCTCGAAACCGAGGTATATCGTCCGTCTCAACGAGGGAAGCCGACTGGAGCCCGCAGTATGAAAGCACTACGGAGAAACAGGACCGACCCGAGCTATCTGCGACATGGCTGTGTATCGGGTCAGCTCTACGCGACCTCGCCAACTGCCCGCTCGCGCAGCTCCCCGGTCAGGTGCATCCCGTGTTGATCGATGCGCCTGACGATCCGCTTTGCCTGTGTCGGTTTGAGATACTTGTCCTCGATAGCGGCCCGGACCACGACGCCGAAACTGCTCGTCACCTCCGCCCCAAGCCCCTGTGCCATCCGGCGGACAGTACGGTCCTCGGAGACGACAGCCACGGCGGAGCGGTCGTCGCTGTCACGATGGGCCAACACGCCGGCCAGCACCGTCACAGCGGCTCCGAGGTCGGCATCACCGAGCAGGGATTCTGCTTGGTCGACGTGCCCCCCATCGATGTCGGTGTCGATACCGCTCTCGCGGTACTCCGTCAGGTTTGTCGCGGTCGGTTCGATCTGGACGTCATTGATGACAGGCTCCGGAATGACGATGTCGCCGTCGAACGCGTCCAGCAGTGACAGCTCTCCCACCTGCCCCAGCGAGTACAGCCCCGTCGGCCCGACGTAGATGCGGGTCATAGCTCCGCGGCCGTGTCAGCATCGAGCTCCAGATCGGACAGCTCAAGCTGCGTCGTCAGGTTGCGTTCGCGAGCCACGTCGAGCCACTCCGCGATGGAGAGGTCCGCAAGCTGTGCGGCTTCGGCCGCCGACACGTCGCCGGACTGGTACTGCTCGACGGCGACGCGGAGCCGGAGCGTTTCCAGCCCTTCCCGGAGGGCCTTCCGAATCGTGGTCGACCGGTCCTCGGAGAGCAACTCGGCGACGTCATCCAGTTCGTCTTTCTCTTCGCTCGGGAGCCGCGCGCTGATTGTCGGCATGTTTGCACAGTCATCCGCCGTAAACGCACATCAAACTACGGGTCGGGGAACCGCCTGTCGCCCTCCTGACACTCTAGCGAGCCGTCTGGAAGCCAATCCGAACGGAAGGACCGACCACCAATCCTTAACGCCGCCGGGTCCCACGGAGAGGCAATGAGCGACGAAGCACATGCGTTCGTTCCCGGCCACATCACGGGCTTTTTTACCGTTGACCGGGGCGAGGACCCGGTCGAGACCGGCTCCCGCGGGGGCGGGCTGGCCCTGTCTGACGGCGTCGCCGTCACTGTCAGCCGCGGGGCTGAAACCGAGATAACGCTGAACGACGAGCCGATTGAGGTGGAAGCCGTCGAGCGAGTGCTGGACGCGTTGCGAACCACAGCGACTGTCACCGCCGAAACGCCGCTCCCGCTTGGGTCCGGCTTCGGCGTCTCCGGTGGGCTGGCGCTCGGCACTGCGCTGGCGGCTAACGCCGTCTTCGGCCACGGACTCTCGTACAACGAACTGGTGACCATCGCCCACGGCGCAGAGGTTCAGTCCGGCTCAGGCCTCGGCGACGTTGTCGCGCAGGCCCGCGGCGGCGTCCCGCTCCGTCTTGAACCCGGCGGGCCGCAGTTCAATTATCTCGATGCCATCCCGGCCCGCAGCCGCATCGAGTACACCACGCTCGGTGAGCTATCGACAGCGGACGTGGTCGGCGGCGATACGGAGACGCTGACGGCTGCCGGCGAGCGCGCACTCTCAACCGTCGTGAAGGAGCCGAAACTATCGACGTTCGTGCAGGCCTCCCGGCAGTTCTCCCGTGAGGCGGACCTGCTGACGCCGGAGGTGAAAGGAGTCATCGACGACGTGACCGAAGCCGGCGGAGACGCCGCGATGGCGATGCTCGGCGAAACGGTGTTCGCGCTCGGGACTGGCCTCTCCGATGCGGGGTACGACGCTGCTGTCTGTGCCATCTACCCACCCGGTGCGACCATCGAAGACGAGGACTGAGCCTGCTACTGCTAGGACGCGAACCGGCCTCCTTATCCGCACGGACCCGTAGCCTCAGCTATGGACTGTCGGCAGTGCGCCACGCCGCTTGACCGACCGGGCGACTACTGTCTGGTCTGTCACACTGCCAACACGGACGCCGTCGTCCTCGAACTCGACCGCGAGCGAGCGACGGTGACATCGCTGCTCGACGGCTCGGTCGTGGGCCAGCGCACGGTGACGACGACGCCGGAGGGTGAGGGGAGCGACGAAACCGTCGTCGTCGAGCTTCGCAACTTCGCCGGCCTCGTCGCAGACGAAGTCCGGCGCAAGCGGCCCGAAGAGGTGTACGTCACGGGCGACCGCGATGTCATCGCCGCCGTCCGCCCGCAACTGCACTACGAGTTCTTTCGTGTCGAGGGTGACGACCCGGTTCAGCGGGTCATCGACCGACAGGGCGAGCCCGCGCTGGAAGTGGTCGACGCCGCGCCGGCGGAGAAACTTGGCGGGAGCCACTCGACGCTCATCGGCGGCCGGTCGGGCCAGCGCGTCATTCAGACCGTCGCCGGCCATCCCCACGTCAAGAAGGTCATCCCCGGCCCCATCGACGCCGGTGGCGCGAGTTCGCCGACAGGTGTTCGCGCGAAGGCGACCCGCGCCGACGCCAACGGCAACGTCCGGGTGCTCATCCGTGACGGCTCCAGCGTGCAAGAGAACCGCGTCGTCACGACGGCCGGTGACCGCGAACTCGGTGAACACGTCCGAGCCGACCTGAATGAGGCGCTCAGAGAAGCTGAACTGCAAGAGTAGTGCTCGCTTCGGGACCTGCGGTCACGCCACGACGACGCTGACAGCGAGCACAGCGGCGACCGCGACTCCGACGACAACAGTCCGGCGAATCGCCGGCAAAGCCGTTCGCACGTCGAGGAACATCGGGAGCGCATGGAGCACGGCGAGCGCCAGATAGCCCGTCGGAGCGATCAGCGGAAACGCTACGGCTCCGACAGCGAGCAGACAGAGGCCGACGACGCCTGCACCGAGGTAGCCGCGGCCGCGCGCAGGCTGGCCGGCCCCTTCGAGGACGCCGCCGGTCCAGCAGTAGCCGACGGCCGTTGCACCGACCCACGCGTGCCAGAACGCCAGTCGCTCGGGGACGATATCGAGGAGGCCGCCGACTGTCAGCGCAGTCGCGGTAGTGTTGACTGCTCCCCAAGCAAACATTGCGTCGGAAAAGCGGACCGAGTCCGGTGCGTGCAGGACCGTCAGTCCGACGAAACCGCTGATAAGAACGGCCCACAGCACCGCCGCCAGCAGCGCGGTATCGACGTGGTCCAGCCGGGCTATTGCCTGCGTGCCGCCCCAGCCGACCAGCCCGGCCGCCGCGCCCGAGAGGAGGAATTCCGAGGCCGTAAGCCGCCCGCTCGTGGCTGGTACGACCCGCTGGAGGCGACTTCGGAGTCCGTCGAACGCTGCCATCGACCGATTGTTTGCCCGCCGGCCTATTGAGTGGTTCCTAGGCTAGCTCCGCGGCCAGCAGGAGGATGCTGGGGGCGACGAGCAGGACGACGCCGACGAGTATCAGCACTCCCGGCACCACGAGCAGTCCCATGTCTGTGAACAGCCACAGACCGAGCCCGCCCAGCAGTGCGACGAGACCGACAAGTCGCACGAGCCACGTAACGATACCCTCGAACCCGGAGTCCGCGACGAAGTCGACGACATCGAGTATCTCGTCCATGTCGGTCGGCCGTTGCTGGCGGCGTGGATTAAACCCCTGTGGCCGTCGGCCGACCGGACCGCATCTCGAAGGCCTTATGTGGCCGCTCGGCGGACAACAGACCACTATGGCTAGCAAGAGCGGAAAGACCGGCAGCTCGGGCCGTTTCGGCGCTCGCTACGGTCGCGTGTCCCGACGCCGCGTCGCGGAGATCGAATCGGAGATGAACGAGGACCACGCCTGTCCGAACTGCGGCGAAGACCGCGTCGACCGTCAGGGCACGGGCATCTGGCAGTGCAGCTACTGTGACTACAAGTTCACCGGCGGCAGCTACAAGCCGGAAACGCCCGGCGGCAAGACCGTTCGACGCTCCATTCGGGCCGCACTGTCCGAAGACGAGGAGTAAAGGACCTCCGTTCCTATCTCTCAACTATGAGCTACAAGTGTTCACGCTGTAAGCGCGACGTGACGCTGGACGAGTACGGCGGCGTTCGCTGTCCGTACTGCGGACACCGCGTCCTGCTGAAGGAGCGGTCGCCCGACGTCAAAGAGATCAACGTCAACTGAGGCTGTCGGTGACGCGGCCGATAGTCGATAACCGGCTGTGCCACGTTGAAACGGCTTTTCTGGGGCAGTCCCGTGACCGATGCGATGACGCCCCATCCCGAACAGGATAACTGTGTCACACCAGACCCACCTCACCGCCGAGTACGACAGCGCTGACCGCGCTCGCGCAATCGAACGGAGTATCCGTCCCGAAATCGACGATATCGAGGGAGACCGGACGACGGCGCGCCTCAGTCGGGACGGACAGCGGGTCGAACTCACGGTTGAGGCGGCCGATCTCGTTGCACTGCGGGCCGGCATCAACACATGGCTGACGCTACGTGGCGTTGCCGAGGACTCTTTCGCGAGACCGCAGTGAGGAAAGCGGTGCGGCAGCCGAGCGTTACTGTCGGTAGCGGTCCGGGACGTGGGCCCCGATCGACTCGGGGAGGTTGCCGAACACGACCGGAGCAAGGGTTGCCAACCGACGACGGAGGAGTCCGTACGTCGCGCCGGTGACGAGGGCCGCGCCGACGACCCACTGAAACGGGCCGTCCAGAACGACGAACAACGGCCCACCCACAACCACCATCAGCCCCACATCCGCGGGCGAACCATCGTACTGTATCCATCGCTTCGGCGACCGCCATTGCCCGCGGACGTGGTCGTACACGGCACGTTCGGATGTCGCCTCCCACGGGCGGAGTTCGAGGCCGCCGCCGTACCGGTCCATCCGGCAGTGGAGGGCAGCGCCCATCAACGCGAAAGTGAGCGCAATGAGCAGTGGTGTCTGGAGGACAGCAGCGAACCCAGCAGTCGGGAGAGCCGCGAGCGTGTACCAACTGGGATAGTGCAATGTGCGCCGATGACCCGAGTATAGGTCGAGATCGGGCAGGACGCCACCGACGAGGCCGCCAGCGAGCGCCGCCGCGGCGTGGTCTGGCGCAAGAACGAGCAGCGGTGCTGCGATGGCAAGCCCCGCTATCGCATGTGTCGGCAGCATCATATACCTGTACAAGGGCCCGGAGCCGGTATAAACACGTCGCTGGGTTTATTCTCCGTCGTATCCCAGTCCACTCCAATGAGCGATGGTTCCGGCCGTCCCGACAGTAGTCTCGGGACTATCGATCTCGATAACACGTTCGAAAAGCTCTTTCGCGACGGGCGAACCAACGCACTCATCGCGTGGGTGCTCGTCGCGATTCTCACGGCCGTGTTAGTCGAGAGCGTCCTCGATATCGACTACCAGTGGATACTGCTCGTCGGTGTCGTGGGCGCTGTCGTGCTTGTCCCTCCAGTCGCCTACCGCGAGTGGCGCGTCATGCTGCCGTGGGAACTGCTCTTTCTCGCCTGCCTGCCGATTCTGGTCCGCGGCCTCGTCGGGGGGACGGTCGGAACCTTTGCCACATATCTCTCGCTGGCAGCGCTGTCGCTACTCGTCATCGTGGAGCTGGATATGTTCACTCAACTGGAAGTCACGCACTGGTTTGCCGTCTGCCTCGTTGTCCTGACGACACTCGCTGCAGTGGCGGCTTGGACGGTGTTCCGGTGGAACGCCGACCGGTTTCTCGGGACAACGTATCTCACGACCAACGAGGCGCTGATGACCGAGTGGCTGTACGTTACCCTCGCTGGCCTCGTCGCAGGTGTGTTGTTCGATGGCTACTTCAGACGCCGGGACCGCCGCCTCTGGCGTGGTATTCGACGGATGGTGCGGCGATGAGCCTGCCCCGACCGTCGATGCGGAACCAGCGACGGATCACTCGTGCGATGCAACTCGTCTTGCTCGCGCTGGTCGGATACGGCATCGTTGCCGGCCAGCCGAAGCCGATAACGAACGGCGGTGTCGGTCTGCTTGTGACGTTTCTTCCGGCGGTGATGCGGCGAAACTACAATCTGGCTCTGGATCCGTGGCTCGCCCTCTGGATCACGACCGCGGTGTTTCTGCACACGCTCGGTTCGGCCGGGCTCTACGGACAGATCGACTGGTGGGACCACCTCACCCACGCGATGTCAGCCTCGCTCATCGCCGCGTTCGGGTACACGACGGCCCGGACGATCGACCTCCACAACGATTCGATTCACATCCCCCAGCGCGTCTTCTTCGTGTACATCTTCGTCGTCGTGCTCTCCTTCGGGGTGATCTGGGAACTGTTCGAGTTCGCGCTCGATATCGTCGCTACCGAAACGGGTATCACGATGCCGCTGGCACAACACGGCCTCGACGACACGGTCCGAGATACGATGTTCAATTCGCTCGGGGCGCTTCTGGTCGCGGCATTCGGACAGGCCCACCTCACTGATGTCGCCGAAACCCTTCGGGAGCGACTGTTCGTTGTGGACTGACACCGGCCCCGCTGCCGAGATGGTCGCTATCGAGGGTGTGATGACGGAACACAGTACGTCCTCAGCCCGGCGTTTTCTGTCCGAGAGGCCACGACAGGGACCGTGTTGCCCCAGTCGCTCACCCATCGTGGCCGCTAACTATGTGATTTCGTTGTCTGGTAACTGCTGTCGCCGCCGAACTGTTATTACCCCTCAGTAAAGTGGTTGAACAGCATACCAGAGTGATGCTCGGAAACGACCTCGACGACGTCGCGTTTGCGGGAGCGAGACAGGCCGGCACTGCCAGTCGAAAAATCGAAGTGGTGTATCTCGATTCCGACGCGGCGGCACGAGAGCGGATACACGAGGAGCTTGCGGACCACCACGCCGATATAACGGCGACGAGCGTGGCAACGACAGAAGCCGCATTAGAAGCCGCCGCATCGATGGAGGTCTCTTGTCTTGTCCTCGACCCGTCTGGACTGGGCGACATCCCGGACTCGCTGGTGTCAAACGACCGCTACCCGGTCGTCCTCTACACCGACGCCGCGACGCCGGACAGCGTTGCGACTGTCTTCGACGACGCGGAGACAGTCGTCAGGAAACGGGGGGACGAACAGCTGACGTTTCTGGCGGAGAAGATTGTCAGCGTCGTGTCGGCGTCGGCTGATCGGACTGAGTCTGCGCTACAGGAAGCGGTATCCGGAATCGAATCGCGTACTGAAGCGAACGAGATCGCGGTTCTTCTGGCAGAGAACGGGACGGTACAGTGGTCGAGCGAAGCGGTGTCGACGTTCGTTCATGGTCTTGATGATACCCGCCGCGTGGAGCGATTCTACGACGCCATGAGGGCGGCACTCCCCAACACGCCCAGCGGCCGTCGGCAGTTACAGCGACTTCGGGACTCCCCAACCGAACCGGTCGCCGTCCGAATCCCGGGCAGCGAGCGCAATCAGTACCTTCTTCGACACGGGTATGAGCTACCGGACGCTGCGGGAGGACTCACGCTCGTCCTACTGCGAGACGTTACCGAAACCGCACGACGTGACGCCCGCACGGCACTGCTTGACCTCCTCATCGAGCAAGCACAGGACGGGCTCTACACGCTTGATGAACGTGGTGTCATCGACTTCTGCAACGAGTCGTTTGCGGCGAACCTCGGCTACGAACCGACCGAACTGTGTGGCAAACACGCCTCGGCAGTGCTGGCACCCGGTGAGCTCTCGACGGGGCAGGCGACTGTGGAAACGTTACTCGAAGCGTCTGAGCAGGAGAGTACAACTGTCGATCTGACGTTTTGTCGGAAAGACGGTACCGAGCGGGAGGTGTCGATCAACTACACGCTGGTTCACGACGACGGCGACTACAGCGGGCTGATCGGCGTCGCACGGGACGTTACAGAGCGAAAGCGCCGTGAGCGGGAGTATCAGGAGCTGACTGAGCGATTGAACTTCGCACTTGAGGGCGCGGAACTCGGCGTCTGGGACTGGAACCCCAAAACTAACGACGTCACCTTCGACGAGCGCTGGACCGGGATGCTCGGCTACGCTAGGGACGAACTGGAGCCACACTACGAGACGTGGGCCGACCTCGTCCACCCAGACGACCTCGACCGAGCGGAACAGGCGCTCGGGAAACTGAAGTCCGGAGAAACTGACCTGTACCAGTGCGAATTCCGAATGCGGACGAAAGACGGGGACTGGCGATGGATTCGGGATATCGGCAAGGTGTTCGAGTGGAACGACGACGGCGAGGCGATTCGGGCCGTCGGAATCCACCAAGACATCACCGAAGAACGGAGACGGCAGGACGCAATCGAACGACAGCGCGACGAACTGGCGACACTCAACGGGGTCAACATGCTCATACAGGACCTCATTCACGCTTTGGGTGGTGCTGCGACTCGCCACGAGACCGTAGAGACGGTGTGTGAGCGCATCGTCGAATCCGACCGCTGCGAGCTAGCGTGGATCGGCGAGCGAGCCGGTGCGAACGACAGGCTCGTGCCGAAAACAGTAGCGGGCGATACTGATGTCGTTCTTGACGACCTACTCGTTCATGACGAGAACGACCAAGTGCTGTGTGAAACTGCCCTCGTGACAGGGACGGTCCAGACGATACAGGACTGCAGCGACCCGACCGAGTTCAAGCAGTGTGGGGCCGCTGCTCGTACACAGGGATTCAAATCCGCCGCAGCGATTCCGCTGGTCCAAGGAAACACCGTCCACGGCGTCCTTTGCGTGTACGCCGACCAGCCAGCGGCGTTCAGCGGCCGTGTAGCTGACAGCTTTGCTGTCCTCGGTAAGATGGTCGGGTACACGCTTGCAGCGGTCCAGAACAGGCAACTCCTGTCTGATGACACCGCAGTTGAACTGACATTCGAATCAAGATACCCCGACATACCCCTTGTCTCGGCAGCGAACGCGCACGGCTGTCGAATCGAGGTCATCGAGTCTGTCGAGACCGATCCGACACATCTCCTCTACGTCTCCGTCCACGACGGGCCGCCTGATGCAGTCGCTGCGCATCTCTGTTCGCATGCGGAGGTCCTCGATTCGCGGGTCGTCCGTGCAGACGGCGACAGCGGCGTTATCGAGTTACAGGTTACAGAAACCGTCCAGTCGCTGCTTCTAGATGTTGGGGCGCGCTGCCGGACCATGGTTGCTGTTGACGGAACGCTCGCTATTACTGTTGAGGCTCCGCCGGATGCCGACTCCAGAGCGATACAGGACGCGGTCGCCGACCGGATTCCGGACATCACGCTAACAGCAAAACAGACGTGTGAGCAAGCGACCGAGATACTTGACTCCGAAGCGGACCCACATAAGCAGCTGACTGACCGCCAGCAAGAGGTCCTGCGCACGGCCTTTCTAGCCGGGTACTACGCTTGGCCGCGAGATACGAGCGCTGAGCAACTTGCGGAGACGCTCGATATTGCGTCACCGACCCTCCTCCAGCATCTCCGGCGAGCGGAACGGAACCTCATTGACGCTATCTTTGACATCTAATAGCGTACGACAGCTATAATACTGAATTATTCGCATATGTTTCTTGAACATTACCTAGTAATCTAGGCGTGTGGTTGATGCTGCTGGCAGTGATTTATTTAGACTGCATAAATGAGCAATCAAAGGAATGCTGGGCAGCGAAGTGACCAGTGGCGTGGGATGACACCGTCGGACAGAACACTGTCTACGGCGGAGGTAGATGACGTGTTCGAGGTTCTGGCTGACTGGCGGCGGCGTGCCGTCTGCCACTACTTCGCGAGCGGTGACCAGACGGCCGCTGATGTTGCGACACTAGCATCGGCAATATCGAAGCAGGGGGACACAAGCACGGTCGAGGCTACAGACACGTCGCCCTCGACTATCCGAACACAACTCGAAGAGGAGCACTTACCGGTACTCCATCGGATCGGGCTCATCGACTACGACGAGCGAAGCGGCGCAGTGAAGTACTGGGGGTCGGCCACCGTCGAAAAGTGGGCTGACCACGCGCAGGCAGTCACCCAGCGGACCGATTTCTAGCGGACCGACGGGCCGCATCTGGGGGGATGCGGGCTGTTGGAGACAGACTGTTTTTTACTACAGCGTTCGACGGGGATGCATGGACCTCCCACCGGTCGGACTCGGCACGATGGGTATCGAGGACGAGGCTGTTGTTCGGACAGCCATCGACTGTGGCTACCGCCATCTCGACACCGCGCAAATCTACGACAACGAGAGTACTGTCGGTGCGGGCATCGCCGCCGCCGACACCGACCGGGCTGATCTGACTGTCGCGACGAAACTCTGGATCGATGCCCTCGGAGCGACCGCCGTCCGCCCGGCGACAGAGGCGAGCCTCGACCGACTCGGCCTCGACGCCGTCGATCTGCTGTACGTCCACCGTCCACGCGGCGACTACGACCCCGAAGCGACGCTGCCCGCTGTCGAGGCCGCGTGCGAGGCGGGGCTGACTGAGCACGTCGGGCTCTCGAACTTCGACCCGGGGCAGTTGACCGTCGCGCGTGACTACCTCGACACGATTGCTGCACATCAGGTCGAATTTCATCCGCTGTTCTGGCGCAAATCACTGCTCGCTGACGCCCAGAGACACGGCTACCCGCTGGTCGCGTACGCACCACTGGCCGGCGGTCGCGTGTTCGAAGAACCGACCATCGTCGACATCGCTGACCAGCACGAGACATCGCCGGCTGCCGTCAGCATCGCTTGGGTGACCAGCTACGAGAGCGTTGTCACGATTCCGAAGGCGTCCTCCCGGTCCCATCTCAAAGCCAACCTCGCCGCTGCCGACATAGAGCTGACCGACGCTGAGATTGCGCGCATCGAAGCCATCGAGCGTGAAGAAGAGCTGTTCCCCGAGTGAGTCCACTCTGGGACCGTGAGCTGTTGCCCGCCTCTCATGTCAGTATCTGGAGGGTGAGCGACGGTTTCCAGAGTTTGGAGAGAACCCGAATACCGATACCGTTTGGCTATACCATCTTAAGTGGTCCGTTCCTATATTAAACATATGACAGGAGCCAGTACCACTGCAACGACAGTACTTCAGGCGACACAGTCAGAAGTGCTTCAGGAGATACAGTCGAATTTCCTCCTGAACTCCTCGCTCTGGGTGAACATCGCGCTGGCGGGCGTCGTGATTCTCCTGTTCGTTGCGATGGGTCGCGAACTCGAATCGTCACGGGCGAAACTCATCTGGGTCGCGACGATGTTGGTCCCGCTGGTCTCGATTTCCAGCTACGCCGGTCTGGCTTCTGGGCTGACGGTCGGCTTTCTACAGATGCCGCCGGGTCACGCCCTCGCCGGTCAGGAGGTCCTGTCACCGTGGGGACGATACCTGACATGGACGTTCTCGACACCGATGATTCTCCTTGCACTGGGGCTGTTGGCTGACACCGATATCGCGTCGCTGTTTACCGCCATCACGATGGACATCGGGATGTGCGTGACCGGCCTCGCCGCCGCGCTCATCACCTCCTCACACCTGCTTCGCTGGGTGTTTTATGCCATCAGCTGTGCGTTCTTCCTCGCAGTACTATACGTCCTGCTCGTCCAGTGGCCGGCTGACGCAGAGGCTGCTGGGACAAGCGAGATATTCGGGACGCTCAAGCTGCTGACAGTCGTGCTGTGGCTCGGCTACCCGATTCTGTGGGCGCTTGGCTCGGAAGGACTTGCGCTCCTGAGCGTCGGCGTCACCTCGTGGGGCTACTCCGGCCTCGACATCCTCGCGAAGTACGTCTTCGCGTTCCTGCTCCTGCGCTGGGTCGCCGCAAACGAAGGCACTGTCTCCGGCAGTGGCGTGAGTCTTGGCTCTGGGGGCGCTGCGCCCGCAGACGACTGAGTTCACCGTCGTTTCCGGTTTTTCGACGAAGAAATAGCGTGTCGTGTCCAGCTCCGGCGGCGCAGGGAAACAGGCGTATCGGTCTCGAATCGCTGCGAGACAAAACGCTCGCGTGTCGCGACGCCCCCGCTCGCAGTTCGAGGTTCTTCCCTGCGGTCAGAATCTCGCTCCCTACGGGAACAGGAGCTGCCGATCCCGCGGGAACACCGTCACTTCGCTCCGCTCGTGACGAGCCCCCGCTCGACAAATCATGTCGTCGCCTATGGCGACAGACGCTGCCGATCTCGCGGGAACAGCACCGCTTCTCGGATGTTCTCTAACCCGAGCATCGTCATGATGAGGCGCTCGCCGCCAAGGCCCCAGCCGGCGTGTGGCGGCATGCCGTACTTGAACATCTTGGTGTAGTACTCGAAGGCTTCCGGGTCCAGCCCCTGCTGTTCGAACCCTTCGACGAGGTGGTCGAAGCGGTGCTCACGCTGGCCGCCCGAGACCAGTTCCATCGACGGGTGCATCATGTCGAAGCCGGTCGAGACTTCCTCGTCGTCGTCGTGGTCCTTGATGTAGAACGGCTTGATCTCGCTGGGCCAGTCGGTGATGAAGTAGTGCTCGCCGACTTCCTGCCCGAGGACGTGTTCGGCCTCCGTCGAGAGGTCGTCGCCCCACACCAGCGGCTCGTCGAGTTCACCGGTGGCGTTGATCTTGTCGAGGGCCTCCTCGTAGGTGAGCCGCGGGAAGTCGCCCTCTGGAGCCGCGAACTCGTCTTCGAGGCCGAGCGCTTCGAGGTGGTCCTGACAGTTCTCGGCGACGCCATCGTAGGCGGCCTTGACGACGTGTTCGCAGGCGTCCATGGCCTCGGTGTGGTCGTAGAAGGCCGACTCGAAGTCGATAGAGGTCGCTTCGTTGAGGTGCCGGGGCGTGTTGTGCTCCTCGGCGCGGAAGATCGGGCCGATCTCGAAGACGCGTTCGAGGCCGGAGCCGACCATCAGCTGCTTGAACAGCTGCGGGCTCTGGTTCATGAACGCCTCCTGTCCGAAGTAGGTGATCGGGAACAGCTCGGTTCCACCCTCGGTCCCCGTTGCGACGATCTTCGGCGTGTTAATCTCCGTGCCGTTGATCTCCCGGAACGCCTCGCGGACCGACCGGAGGACTTCCGCGCGGATCTCGAAGATGGCCTTCACTTCGTCCTTGCGGAGGTCGAGTGTCCGGTTGTCGAGGCGGGTCGGCAGTTCGGCGTCGACCTTGCCCGACGGGTCAAGCGGGAGTTCGGGGTCGGCTTCGGAGATCACGTCGACCGATTCGGGCGTGACTTCGACGCCCGTCGGCGCGCGTGGCTCCTCTTCGACGTCACCAGTGACCGAGATAACCGACTCGCGCTGGACGTTCAGCCCCGTCTCGACGAGGTCGTCGTCCATCTCGTCTTTCTCGAACTTGACCTGTATCTTCCCGGTGGTATCTCGAA
This sequence comes from Haloarcula sp. CBA1129, assembly GCF_008729015.1. Lineage (NCBI taxonomy): Archaea > Methanobacteriati > Methanobacteriota > Halobacteria > Halobacteriales > Haloarculaceae > Haloarcula > Haloarcula sp. CBA1129. The sequence continues at coordinate 1,915,404 of NZ_RKSM01000001.1, read as the reverse complement.
GAATGAGGAAGGCGATTCCACCGAGGTCTCGGATCTCGTGGACCCAGCCGGCGACGGTGACCGTGTCACCCGGCGTCGCGTCCGCCGTGTATGTTCGGTTTTCCATGGCTGTTCGTTCTTGTGGCCGTAACTTAAGAACAGTCTTTCGAGGCGAGGGTAATCCGTTCTCGGAACACGGTTGGCCGTGAGAAAATACAACACCTTTGGGCCGACCGAAGCGATAGCGCGTTTCTATGGAAACATAGCAGCCGTTGATAGTGTATTTTATATGATATACTTTCAAATCCGACCACATGGCCCTCCCCCGATGGTTTCCCATCGCACGGAAAGAAGCAGTCACGTTGTTCAAGTCGAAAGCAATCTGGATACTTGCGCCCCTGCTCGTCGTCTGGGGGTATGGTCCAACCTACGAGAGTTGGGACGTACTTGGCCCGAACGTCACGGTCGGCTTCGTTCAGGCCGCTGGATCGGTCCTCCTCCCCCTCGGTGTGCTGTTGCTGACGTATCGGTCGATTATTCAGGAGCGTACATCGGGCAGTCTGAAGTTCCTGCTTGGACTGCCACTTACCCGGACTGATATCCTTGTCGGCAAAGTCTGCGGTCGGAGCGTCGGCGCTGTGGTGCCGTTCGCTCTGTCGACAGTCGTTCTCGGAATCATTGGCGGCGTCAAGTTCGGGCTGTTCTCGCCGCTACGTTTCATCGGCGTGTTCCTCGTGACAGTACTGTACATCGTTGTGCTCGTGTCGGTTGCGACAGCGGCATCGGCAGTCACGACCAGCGAAGTCCGTGTCACCGCCGTACTGTTCGGTGTCTTCTTTTTGATTCTGACACTTCTGTGGCGATTCATCGGTGCCAGTATTTATTCGGCTGTGACCGGAACCGCGGCCAATCCGTTTGACCCGCCGGCTGACGGTCTGTTGTTCGCCATCCTCCGAATCTCGCCGGGGCGCGCGTACCGAACAGTAACGAACTGGATACTCGGAGTTGGAAACTCCGGTGGCCAGTATACGTCTGTGATTGATGTCATGTACCCCGGTCTATCGACCAACGAGTACGTGGTTGATGCAGCCTTCAGCGGACAGCCAGTCCCGGTGTATCTCCACGAATCACTCGGCCTTGTCGTGCTCCTCCTCTGGGGGATTGTTCCGCTGGCACTGGCCGGTTATCGGTTCAATCGAGGTGATCTCGCGTGACGCCGCCGGCAATCGAGACCGACGGGCTATCGAAGCAGTACGGCGAAACTGTCGCGATTGATGCACTGAATATGACTGTCGAACAGGGCGAGGTGTACGGCTTCCTCGGCCCGAACGGCGCTGGCAAGTCGACCACAATCAATCTGCTGATGGACTACATCAAACCAACGTCTGGGACAGCGCGCGTTCTGGGCCACGACCCGTGGAACGATGTCGTCGCCTGTCATCAGCGCATTGGTATCTGCCCCGACCGCTTCGAGACGTACGGTTCGCTGTCCGCGCGGCGGCATCTCGAACTGGTGATCGATACGAAGCGTGCGGATGACGACCCACAGACACTGCTTGAGCGTGTCGGACTGGCCGACGCCATCGAGAAGCCTGCCGGCGAGTTCTCACAGGGGATGGAACAGCGGTTGGCACTCGCAATGAGTCTCGTCGGGGCACCGGACCTCCTGATTCTCGATGAGCCGTTCACCGGGCTTGACCCGCACGGCGTCGCGCTGGTGCGGGATGTTGTCGAAGCCGAGTCCGAACGCGGCACGACAGTGTTCTTCTCTAGCCACGTCCTCGGGCAAGTCGATCTGGTCTGTGACCGCATCGGGATTCTGTATGAGGGAGACCTCATTGTTGAGGGGACCCTGTCGGCGCTCCGGGACACCTGTGATCTTTCGTCTGACGCGACAGTCGAGGATATCTTCATGACACTAACCGATGGTTCCGCCCGCGCTACGGAGGGAGATGCATGAATCGCCGCCAGTATCTGACCGTGTCGACGGCGGCGCTCTCCGGTCTCGCCGGCTGTCTGGGTGACACCGAGTACACGATCTCCAGCGTGGAAGCCGAAGACGATTCGCACCCGCTCGCACTCGATGTGACAGTCGCTGACCGGAATATCGCAATCGAAAGCCCCGGTCGGCTGGACATAACGCTCCGAAACACTGGGACACAGGACGTGAGCATCAAGAACACCGGTGTCTGGCCACTCGGAGTGTTAGGACTGGTGCCAGCGGATGCGTCAGAGTCCGTTGCCATCCTTCTGTTGACCGACGAGTATGAGAAGGCAGATACCGTCGAGATACAGCCAACCGGAGCAAGCAAAGACAATACCCCACTCACCGGAACGCTAGCGGCCGCTGAGTCCATCGAGCGGCAGTATGAAATCGACGGTCGGCGGGTTTCAGATACTGGCACATACACGCTGCAAGGCTACTTTGACGCAGTTCCCCTCTCCTACCGTCTGGGCGAGGATGCAGACTGGGTCGCGTATCACCCGTCAGTAACGGTGACACTCGCTGAACAGTCGGCGCTTCCCTGAAACGCCCGGCCGAAAACCGATGTCGGTCTAGTCTCTACCTGTGGCCCGTACGACCCGCTGAAAGTCCGAACCGGCATCCACTTCCAACGGAGACCGGAGCGGTCCTTCAGTTTCGCCACCCGCTCGGCGAGCGACAGCCAGCCACGGAACGCCATCCCCTCGAAACCTACCACGACGACCTGCTGGACCCCTGTGACGTGCCGACGGGACAGTCCGCCGTCGACCGGCACGCGCTTTCAGCAGGAATCGGTATGGCTGACAGCGACCACGCGTCAATGGCAGTAGACAAAAACCACCTCAGCGGCGTCGTCGGTCGGCTGCTCGAACGGCCGACTTCTCCTACTTGACCGTCGCCGTCGCGTCTTTCGCGCCCTTCACCGTCTCTCGTACCGCGTCGACGCCTTCGTCGTGGACGAGGTCGCCGACGACGATGGTATCGGCGTGCTGTGCCATCGTGCGAGCGGACTCGTAGTCGTGGATGCCACCGCCATAGAACAGTGTGGCGTCGTCGAGGATGTCCGCAGCGGCGGCGACGATGTCGGGGTCGCCGAGCATCCCCGAGTACTCCACATAGACGATTTCCTGCCCCAGCAGGTGTTCGGCCGCCTCGGCGTAGGCGGCTACGTCGTCCGCGTCGAGGTCGCAGTTGGCCTGCGTGTAGGACGCCACCGATGCCTCCGGGTTCATCACGATGTAGGCCTCGGTGAAGGTCCGCGACCAGTCGATATCGTCGTCCATGCGTATCCACTCCTTGTGCGCGCCGGTGATCCAAGCCACGTCGCCGGCGTTCATCACGACCGGGATGAGATAGCCGTCGTGACGGTCGCTGTGGACGACCGACGCGGGGTTGGACGGCTCAATATACACGGGAATATCGTGTTTCCCGCACGCGTCGACGACCCGCTTCATTTTCTCCTCTGTCATCCCGGTGGTCCCGCCGACTTCGATGGCGTCGGTCCCCGTCGCCGCGACGTCTTCGAAGGTCTCTCCATCAACCAGCGTCTTGTCGGGGTCTATCTTCACGATGTGGTCCCAGTCCGCCCAGTCGCTCATACCTGCCAGACTTGCGCGTGGCCGTATAACCGCTTCGGATACGCCGATGACAGTGGGCCCGGCCGGTGTCGACTCCGGATATATATGTCTCCGAAGGTTTATGATGGCTATGTTACAATCGTCAGACGATGACAGCGGACAAGCGTCTGTACGTTGTCACTGCCATCCGCGGCGTGCTCGTTCTCACGGGCGCTGTCGTGACGGTGGCGGTGCTGTACTCCTTCTCGACGATGCCGACAGCGTCGGCGTCCGGCGGCGGCTTCGTCCGCGGACTCTCGTATCTGTTCGGTAGCGTCTTCTTCGTCCTCGCGCTGGGCGGTGCCGGACTCGGCCTCGCCTTACCATCACTTCTGGGGGCTGACGATGCGCTGGCGTTCGACCGCTGGCAACGCCGGTGTCTTCAGGCCGCTGGCGGCCTCTTCCTCGGTGGGTTCGTCGTCGGACTGGCGACGGGGCTGCTCACCCAGTTGCAGTTCGGCCTGCTTCTCTGGCTTGTCGCCATTGTCCTTGCCGTACTTGTCGTCAGTTGCGTGCTTGTCTGGCGGCTGTTCGAAGTGTTCGTGACGGCGCTGGTCCGCCTTATCGCCGCAGAGACCGGTGAGTGACCCACACCATGCCGGACTACGGTAACGCTGATACCGACGGCAATCGAACGCGACAGTCGTGCAGCGACTTACGACAGTCGAGACGGTCCACGAGGACGGGTCGTGGTTGTTCACCGCCGAAGATCCATACGGCGACCTCGAAGAAGTCGTCCTCGTCCCCTGCGAGGACGGCGTCGAGGCGTGGGTGAACCGATGTACGCACGAGGCACAGCGGTTCGATACTGGACGGGGGGTCCCGATGCGCGATGACCAGCTCATCTGCCCCCGGCACGGCTCGCTGTTCGATGCCTGCGACGGCGGCTGCGACAACGGCGACGCCGCAGGGACGACGCTCCCCGGCGTCGAAATATCCGAGACCCACGGCGACGTGTTCCTCACTGACGACGACTACACGTTCGCCCACGAGGGCGGTATCGATGACGACGACGGTCCGAGTTCCACGTCCCACCTCCAGCTGTGACCGACGGCCACAGCATCGACCGCGACCGACTTCAGGCGGGCGTCGTCGAATGCCCGCTCTGTGAGCGCCAGATTCCCGAACCGGTAACGCATGCAGTCGTCTACGGTGCTGTCGACACAGTCACGGCCGACAACGCCGAGGCCGTCGAGTGTCCGGTCTGTGACGGCGTGACGTTCGTCGCCGACTGACCGGGAACCGGCCCACGTCAGGCTTCCAGTTCGTCTTGCCAGTCCCGGACCTGTGTAGCGCTGACGCCCTGTACCTCTGTCGCGACGACATCGGGGTCGGCCTCCCGGAGCGCCGCCAGCGAGTCGACGCCGGCGTCGCCGAGCTTCTCCGCGGTCGCGGAGCCGATACCGCTCAGGTCCTCAAGATCTTCGACGGCGGTACGGGCCTGATACTCCTCGTAGTTGCAGATGGGACAGCCAAGCTCCCACGGGTCGTCGCTGTCGGCGTCGATGACCAGCTCCGGGAGGTCGTGTTCCTCACAGAACGCCTCGGTCACCGAGATGTCGCCGTTGCGGGGCAGCGGTAGCGAGTAGTCACAGTCTGGGTAGCGCGTACAGCCGACGAGCCGGGAGCCCGAACGAAGGTGTTTGATGGCCAACTCGCCGCCCTCCGCTTCGGCGGCTTCGTCGCCTTCGCCTCGTTGCTCCCCCGGAGCAACGCCACAGTCGGGACACGGGCCGATGACTTCGTCCTCGCTCTCGTCGGCCTTCTCGGCCTCACAGCGGGGACAGCCGTGGACGAACGTGTCCCGGCCGGCGAGCATTTTGACGTGGTGCATATCGTGTTCCTCGCAGTGCTCTTCGAGCACTTGCGGCTCACCCGTCGAGGGCAGCGGGAGCGTGTTGCGACACTCGGGGAAGCCGTCACAGCCGACGAAGTACGACCCTTGGCGCGAGCGCCGAACAAGCATGTCCTCGCCGCACTTGGGACAGGGGCCGAGGGTCTTGTCGGCTTTCAGCGATTCCTGCAGGTGCTCGCCGATTTCCTCGCGGGAGTCCCGCAGTTCGTCGAACACGCGCTTGAGCATCTCCCGGGACTCATCAGCCACTTCATCCAGTGATTCCTCGCCGTTGGCGATGGCGGTCATGTCCGCCTCTAGCTGGGCGGTCATCTCGTCGCTGACGACGTGGTCGGCGAACTCCTCCGCCGCCTCGACGACGGCCATCGCCAGCGTCGTCGGCCGGGGCGGGTCGCCCTCGATGTAGCCGCGGTCGTACAGTTTTTCGATGGAGTTGTGGCGCGTGCTCTTTGTCCCCAGTCCTTTGTCCTCCATCGTCTGGATGAGCCGGGACTGGCCGTAGCGACGCGGCGGCTGGGTCTGCTTGGCTTCCATCCGGACCTCGGAGATGGCCAGCTCCTCGCCCTCCTCGACATCGGGGACGTGGTTCTCGCTGGCGCTGGAGTAGGGGTACACCTCGTGGTAGCCCGGTTCGACCAGTCGCTTGCCGTTGGCCTTCAGCGAGCGGCCGCCGGCGTCGGCGACGACGCGGAGGTGCTCCCACGTGGCGGCCTCGGCAACCGTCGCGAAGAAGCGCCGGACGACCAGTTCGTAGATCTCCCACTCGTCGTCTGAGAGGTCCACCTTCGGCGGAATCTCGCCGGTCGGGTGGATGGGCGGGTGGTCGGTGGTCTCCTCGTCGCCTTCGGTGGCGGTGATGTCGTCCTGTTCCAGTAGCATCTCGGCGTCTTCGCCGAAGTGTCCGGCCCCGACGAACTCGTCGAGTAGCGCGTCCTCTTCGAGGTCGTCCGGGTAGACCGTGTTGTCCGTTCGGGGGTAGGTGATGTAGCCGGTGGTGTACAGTTCCTCGGCAATGGACATGGCCTGCTGGGCGGAGTACCCCAGCGAACTCGCGGCGGAGATGAAGGCAGTAGTGTTGAACGGCGTCGGCGGGCTGTCGGTGCGGGTCCGGCGGCGGACACTCGTCACCGTCGCCGCGTCGACGCTCGTCAGGTCGGCGTAGGCGTCGTCAGCGTCGCCTTCGACCCAGACCCGCTCGGCCTCTTTCCCGTCGTCATCGTAGAAGTACTGCGCCTCGAACCCCGAGCCGTTCTTCTGGAGGTCGGCGAAGATCTCCCAGTAGTCCTCGGGGTCGAAGGCCTGAATCTCGCGCTCACGGTCGACGATGAGCTTCAGCGTCGGGGACTGGACCCGACCAACGGAGATGAAGTCGTCGCCCAGCTGCCGGGCTGACAGCGAGAGAAAGCGAGTGAGCGCCGCCCCCCACACCAGATCGATAATCTGGCGGGCCTCGCCCGCGGCCGCGAGATCGAAGTCGATGTCGTCGGGGTTGGCGAAGGCGTCCCGGACCTCTCGCTCGGTAATCGAGGAGAAACGGACACGGTCGACGGGTACGTCGGTCTCCTCGCGGATGAGTTCGTAGGCCTCCTTGCCGATGAGCTCTCCCTCGCGGTCGTAGTCTGTTGCGATGGTGGCCTCGTCGGCCTCACGGGCCAGTTGCTTCAACGTCGTGACGATGTTCTCTTGTGTGGGCTCTTTCGTCACGTCGGCGTCGATGAGCTCGACCGGCTCAACGTCGCGCCAGTCGTTGTACTCCTTGGGGAAGTCGACGCCGACGACGTGCCCGGAGAGGCCGACCACGCGGGTGTTTCCCCACCGATAGACGTTGACGCCGTTTTGCCGGCTCGCGGACGCGCTCCCCTCAGAGAGGATCTCCGCGATGCGGCGGGCGGCGTTGTCCTTCTCGGTGATAATCAGCCGCATCAGACACCACCTGTTGCTGTCATTACCCGTCGGTACGGAGTCAGTTGTTCTAAAGGCTTTCGGGAAAATCAGGCGACAGCGCGGGTGTGCGGGCGCTTGCGGGGCCGCTCGCGCTCGCGCGGAGGTAGCCCCTACAAATCCGGTATCCCCCTCGGACGAACAGTCAATACCAGTCCCGCGCTGCCGCCGGTCAGGGCGGCACTTATCACTTCGATGCACTCTTGCCACTGCCACCCCCACTGCCGGTATGAATCGCCGGACGACCAAACTCCTCCGCGGAACCGCCGCCGCGCTCGTCTTCGCGACGGCGGCGTTTCACCTCTGGTGGGGCCTCCCGCGAAGTATCATCTACGCGCAGGCGATTGAGGGACTCTTCGGACGGGGGCTCCCGCCGGACCCTCGCCCCTTCCTGTTTGTCGCCTTCGCCGCGGTGTTGCTCGCTGGGCCGTATCTCATCACCAGAGAGATCATCGGCCTGCGGAACGCCTACATCGCCGGGACAGTCCTCATGATCGCATCCATCGCCGGCTGGGTGTTCTGGCACGCCACTGGACACGGTGCCTTCCTCGTTTCAGGGTTCTCTGCACCATCGTCCGGTGGCGGCGGCCACCACGGCGGGAGCACTGCCCTGCTGATACTGGACCATTTCAACACGGAACCGACCGAATCAGCTATCAAGACCCTCGAAGCACTCGCCGCTGCGATATTCGTGACGCTGCTGTGGAAAGACCCTGCGATTATCCCGGGCGAGCAGCGTGAGCGGGTCGAGTCGAACACGTCGAGCGAATCGTAGCACGCGACTCAGCGTAGCGGCTATCCGGCCACCCCCTCAAATCAGATGAACCTGTAAGATTCAGGATCAATTCGGCAAGGAAGCGGCGGTATCGTGACATTTATCATCAATAGTATGTCTCTTGTTACAGGATGGAATCCTCTATCCCGGACGTGATATGGGACCCAGGGATGGACCGGGTGTTTGAGGCGTTGTTTACCCGCCGTCGGCGAATGATTCTGTTCATGCTAAAACAGAGTAGTCCACGGCCAATTGTCGACTTTCTGCCCAGAAGTGCCGGGGCCAGAAATACTGAAACCGAACTCCGCCACGACGACTTGCCGCGTCTGGCCAGTTTAGCGTACATCGACTGGGACCGAGCGGCCGATGAGGTATCGCGGGGCCAGCGATTCGACGAAATCGAACCGATGCTCGAACTGTTCGAGAACCACGCTGATGAACTGCCAGACGACTGGCCACAGCGATAACTGCAGCACTGCAGACTCACCACCGCACCGCTCAGCCTGATTCAGACGCTGTCTTAGCTCTCCAGTTCCTCGCGTAGCAGCCCGTTCACGTCGCCGGGGTCGGCGCTCCCGCCGGTCTTTTGCATGACTTGCCCGACGAGGAAATTGAGTGCACCGTCCTCGCCGCTGTGGTAGTCCTCGACGGCGTCGGGGTTCTCGTCGATAGCCTCTTTGACAGCCTGCTGGACCTCGTCGCCGGAGGTCTTGCCCAGTCCCTCGCGGTCGACGACAGTGTCGGGGTCATCGCCCGTATCGAGCATCTCCCGCAAGACCGTTTCGTGGGCGTTTTTCGCGGTAATCTCGTCCTCCGAGACAAGTGCCACGAGTCGGGTCACCTCGTCGAAGCGGTCATCGATGTCAGTGATGGCCATGTCGCGGTAGTTCAGTTCTCCGAGCAGATTGTCGGCGACCCACGTCGCGGCCAGATCAGCGTCGAAGCGCTCGGCCACGTCCTCGAAGAAGTCCGCGACCTGTTTCGTGCTCGTGAGCTTCGAGGCGGCTTCCTCGCTCAGACCGTATTCGTCGACGAACCGCTGGCGGCGGGCGTCGGGGAGTTCCGGGATCGGGACCTCGTCTTTCCAGTGGCTGACTCGCAGGGGCGGCAGGTCTGCCTCCCGGAAGTAGCGGTAGTCCTTCTCTTCCTCCTTCGAGCGCATCGACACCGTGTTGCCGTGCGTTTCGTTGAAGTGGCGAGTCTCCTGCTCGACGGCGCGTCCCGACTGGATGAGCTTCCGCTGGCGGGACGCTTCGAAGGAGAGTGCCTGCTCCGCGCCCTTGTGGCTGGAGATGTTCTTGACCTCGGTACGGTTAGCGTCTTCGAGCACGGACTCGTCGATGTCGCCGTCCTCGTTCACTTCGCTGGCGTCGACCATCGAGAGGTTCGCGTCGATGCGGAGGCTGCCGTCCCGCGTCGCGTCGAACACGCCGAGGTATTCCAATACTTCTTCGAGCTTTTCGAGGAACGACCGCACCTCACCCGGTGCGCGGAAATCCGGTTCGGTGACGATCTCCATCAGCGGCGTGCCGGCGCGGTTGTAGTCGATGAGCGTGTAGTCCGCGCGCTCGATGGAACAGGTCCGGGATTCAAGCGGACCCGTGCCCTCGCGGACGTGTTTGATGGAGCCGGGGTCCTCTTCGAGGTGTGCTCGGCGGATGTCGACGCTGCGGCGCTCGCTCTCGACGCTGAATTCGAGTTCACCGTCTTGGCAGATGGGCGAGTCGTACTGGGTTATCTGGAAGTTCTTCGGAAGGTCAGGGTAGTAGTAGTTCTTCCGGTGGAACGTCGTCTCTTCCGGGATGTCGGCGTCGATGGCCTTGCCGACCTTGACGGCGGCCTCGACCGCGCCCTCGTTGACCACCGGGAGCGCGCCGGGCAGGCCCAGACACACCGGACAAGTGTGGGTGTTGGGTTCGGCGTCGGCCACATCGGTCGAACAGCCACAGAAGATCTTCGTCTCCGTCTCGAGCTGGACGTGGACCTCCAGCCCGATGACGGCCGCGAGTTCGCGGGACTCGGACGCTTGTGCAGTCATTAGCCGTGGTTCGGTGGCGCGTGGCTAAAGGCTAACGACCCCGTCTAATCGGTCCGGACATCTCCGACCGGAGCGGACGTATCACTCGAACTGCCAATGTCTGACGTAGGTATAAGTGTCCAGACTGGCTGGGTAACGGATATGTGCGGCAACCGAGTCGAGGAACTCGAAACGCGCGTCAGAGAACTGGAAGCGTCGGTCGAAGGGCTGACCGACGAACTCGTCGAATGCAAGGTCCGCATCCGCGAACTCGAAGCCAGCGTTGACGAAGACAACGGATTCAGCGCCGACGAGTCCGACTCGGAGGCATCGGCCGCCACCACGTCGGAGGCCGACACACCTAACACCGAGGATACCAACGAGGTTGATAACAGGGAGGAAGCCGAGGCCGCGTCGGAGGCTGAGACCGAGGAGGACTCGGAGTCCGACATCATCGTCGCGTAGGGCTGTCGGCCACACCACCGCATGCATATCAAAGAGCTCGTCCTCGACAATTTCAAGAGCTTCGGGCGTAAGACCCGAATCCCGTTTTACGAAGATTTCACTACCATTAGCGGCCCGAACGGCTCGGGCAAGTCCAACATCATCGACGCGATACTGTTCGCGCTCGGACTCGCTCGCACTTCGGGTATCCGCGCCGAGAAACTCACTGACCTCATCTACAACCCCGGCCACGCCGACGAAGACGCCGAGTACGACGGCGAGCGGCAGGCCAGCGTCGAGGTAATTCTGGCCAACGATGACCGGACGCTGTCACGATCACAGGTCGTCAACGCCGCCGGTACCGAAGACGTGGGCGACGTGGACGAAATCGCCATCAAGCGCCGCGTCAAGGAGACCGAGGACAACTACTACTCCTACTACTACATCAACGGCCGCTCGGTCAACCTCTCAGACATTCAGGACCTGCTCGCACAGGCCGGCGTGACGCCGGAGGGGTACAACGTCGTCATGCAGGGCGACGTGACCGAGATCATCAACATGACCGCCGGCTCCCGTCGGGAGATTATCGACGAAATCGCCGGCGTCGCCCAGTTCGACGCGAAGAAGGCCGACGCCTTCGACGAGCTGGAAGTCGTCCAAGAGCGAATCGACGAGGCCGAACTCCGCATCGAGGAAAAGCAGGAGCGTCTCGACCAGCTCGAAGACGAGCGGGAAACGGCGCTCAAGTATCAGGATCTCCGCGACGAGAAAGAGGAGTACGAGGGGTACCGCAAGGCCGCCGAACTCGAAGACAAGCGCGAGGAACTGGCGGCCGTCGAGGAGGCTATCGACGAGCTGGAATCCGAGCTCACGGAGCTCCAGACGGAACTCGACGAGCGCCAAGGCGCGGTCATCCGACTGGAAGACGAACTCCACGAACTCAACGGGGAGATCGAGCGCAAGGGCGAGGACGAACAGCTCGCCATCAAGCGCGAGATCGAGGAGATCAAAGGCGACATCTCCAGATTAGAGGACAAAATCGAATCCGCCGAGGAGACCGTCGAGGCCGCGGAGAACGAGCGCCGGCAGGCGTTCGTTCAGATCGACCGCAAGCAGGAGACCATCGACGACCTCGAAAGCGATATCCGCGAGACGAAAGTCGCCAAGTCAAACGTCAAGGCCGACATCGCCGAGAAGGAGTCCGAACTCGCCGAGGTACAACAACGGATCGACGAGGTCGGCGAGGAGTTTCAGGAGGTCAAGGACGAGCTGGAGGAGAAACGCTCGCGGCTGGAGACCCTCAAAAGCGAGCGGAACGACCTCCAGCGCGAGCAGGACCGCCTGCTCGACGAGGCTCGCCGGCGCTCGAACGCCGAGGACGAGAAGCGCGAAGCCATCGAGGACGCCGAGGCTGAGATTCCCGACCTCGAAGCCGACATCGAGGACCTACAGACGGAACTGGAGAAAGCCGAGAAGAACAAAGCGACCATCGGCGAGGTCGTCGACGACCTGCGCGCGGAGAAGCGCGAACTCCAGTCGGACTTAGACGACCTCGAAGACGAAATCAGCGCGAAACAGCAGGAGTACGCCCAGCTAGAGGCGAAGGCCGGCGAGGACGGTGACTCGTCGTACGGCCGCGCGGTGACGGCGATTCTGAACGCCGGACAGGACGGCGTCCACGGCACGGTCGGGCAACTCGGCGGCGTCGACCCCGAGTACGCCACCGCCTGTGAGACGGCGGCGGGCGGGCGACTCGCTCACGTCGTCGTCGATGACGACAACGTGGGCCAGCGCTGTATCGAGTACCTCAAATCACGCAGCGCCGGCCGGGCGACGTTCCTGCCGATTACACAGATGCAGAACCGCTCGCTGGGCTCGCTGCCAAGCGCCGACGGTGTCATCGACTTCGCGTACAATCTCGTGGACTTCGACCGCGAGTACGCGGGCATCTTCTCGTACGTGCTCGGCGACACCGTCGTCGTCGACAGCATGGACACCGCTCGCGACCTGATGGGTGACTACCGGATGGTCACCCTCGACGGCGACCTCGTCGAGAAATCGGGCGCAATGACCGGCGGCTCCTCGTCGGGCACGCGCTACTCCTTCTCGGGCGGCGCTGGCAAGCTCGAACGGGTCGCCACGCGCATCAACGAACTCGAAGACGAGCGGGCGGATGTGCGAGAGGACCTGCGGGACGTGGAGGAGCGCTTAGACGACGCCCGCGACCGCGAGTCCGACGCGACCGAGCAGGTCCGCGATATCGAGACGAGTATCGAACGCAAGCAGAGCGCCCTCGAAGACACACGTGACCGCATCGAACAGCTGGAAGCCGACCTCGAAGAGATCGCCGCGGAGCGCGAGGACGTGGCCGACCAGATGGACGAACTGGAGGCCGACATCGAGGCCAAAAACGAGGAGATCGACGCGCTCCAGAGCGACATTGACGACCTCGAAGCCGAGGTTGAAGATTCGGAGCTGCCGGACCTGACTGACCAGCGCGAATCCATCAAGGACGACATCGACGCGCTCGAAGACCGTCAGGACGAACTCGACGCCGAACTCAACGAGTACGAACTCGAAAAACAGTACGCAGAGGAGGCTATCGAGGACCTCCACGACGACATCGAGGCGGCCCAGAACCGCAAGGCAGAACACGAGGAACGCATCGACGCCCTCGAAACAAAGGTCGCCGAGAAACAGGAACTGCAGGCCGAGAAGGAGCAGGCAGTCGCCGACCTCGAAGAGGAGCTGGCCGAACTCAAGTCCGAACGCGAGGACCTGAAAGCCGACCTGCAGGAGGCAAAGGAAGCTCGGGACGAGCAACAGGCCGCGGTCTCTGAAATCGAGCGGGACCTCGAATCCGAGCAGGAGACTCAGGAGCGTCTGGAGTGGGAAATCGACGAACTCGAAGCGCAGGTCGGCGACTACGACCCCGAGGACGTGCCCGACCACGAGACGGTCGAACAGGAGATCGACCGGCTGGAAACGGAAATGGAGAAGTTAGAGCCGGTCAACATGCGCGCCATCGAGGAGTACGACCGCGTCGACGACGACCTGCAGGAACTCGAAGACAAGAAGGCGACGCTCGTCGAGGAGGCCGACGGTATCCGGGAGCGCATCGACACCTACGAGGCCCGCAAGAAGGAGACGTTCATGGAGTCGTACACGGAGATCAACGACCAGTTCCAGAACATCTTCGAGCGGCTCTCGAACGGTACCGGCCACCTTCACCTCGAAGACGAGGACGACCCCTTCGAGGGCGGGCTGACGATGAAGGCCCAGCCGGGCGACAAGCCGATCCAGCGGCTGAACGCGATGTCTGGCGGCGAGAAGTCGCTGACGGCGCTGGCGTTCATCTTCGCCATCCAGCGGCACAACCCCGCGCCGTTCTACGCGCTGGACGAGGTCGACGCCTTCCTCGACGCGGCCAACGCCGACCTCGTCGGCGAACTAGTCGATGAACTCGCCGGGGACGCCCAGTTCGTCGTCGTCTCGCACCGCTCGGCCATGCTCGAACGGTCCGAACGGGCCATCGGCGTGATGATGCAGGGCGACAACGTGAGTGCGGTTACTGGCATCGACCTCAGCGGTGATGGTGACGGTGACGAGGAGGTTCCGGCTGATGACTAGCGAGTCGCCACGCGGCTCGGAACAGTCGAGCGGCGACCGCGGGGAGCCGCGAGACGATGAAAAGACGGACGATCAGGCGGATGACATCCCCCTGAACATCACCGGCCACGAGGACCGCGAGCCGCCCGGTGAGTCGGGCGATGCAGCGGCACTATTGGGCGACGATCCAGACCCGAGTGGCGGCATGACGGAGCGGGACAGTGTCGAAGGCGAGGCGACTGCCGACGACAGCGACGACGAGGACGTCGAACCGGTCGAGGTGCTGGTCCAGCTCGCGGACGACGGCGAGATCGACCCGTGGGATATCGATGTGGTGCGGGTCACCGACAAGTTCCTCGACCGAATCGACGATGCGGACCTGCGCACGTCGGGCCGGGCGCTGTTCTACGCGAGCGTCCTGATTCGGATGAAAAGCGACGCGATGCTCGGCGAGGGCGAGACCGAGGAGGAACCGGCCGAACCATGGGAGCAGGCGATGCACGAGGACGCCCCTATCGAGGAGCCGGACCCGTTCGCCGCGCTGGAGTCGGAGATGGACCGCCGGCTCGAACGCCGTCGCGCCCGCGGGATGCCACAGACGCTCGACGAACTGGTCCGGGACCTCCGGGACGCCGAGCGTGAATCGTGGTGGAAGGAGTCTCGCGAGTATGACACCAGTGACTCCCCGAGCGGGTTCGACCGCGGAACACAGGAACTCGACTATCGTGGGGCCGACGACATGCGACTGGACGAGGAACCGTCGGCGGCCGACGTGACCGGGACGGCCCACGCCGAGAATATCGACGACATCATCGCCGACGTCCACGACGCCGTCCGCGAGCAGTACGACCAAGGCCGCGAGGAGGTGCTGTACCGCGAGGTCGACACCGCCGGCGGGACCCGCGTCGAGACGTTCCTCGGACTGCTCTTTTTAGCCCATCGCGGTCAGGTTCGCCTCCAGCAGGACGACCTCTTTGGTGACCTCTGGATTCAGGACCCCAGCGCCGCGACCGGGTCAGACGAGGCTGTCGCGGACTGACCGAGTCAGCCGTGACTACGGCTCACCGTACACGCAGTGGGCCAGCAAACAGGTTCAAACGGGTCGAACCCTAAGCGTGAGTAATGGCGACACAGTCCTCGCCGCCGGAGTTACCGGACCCGGAAACGCTCGCAGATACGTTCCACGTGTACGAGATCGACAGGACCGCCGAGGACGGCGTCCGGTATTACGGCGAGCCGATGACCGAGTCCGAGCAGGTCATCAACCGAATCGCGCCGGCGTTCCGTCAGCGCGGATATCGCGTCGCGCTCAAGCGGGAGATGGGCGAGTGGGTGCTGATCGCGCGGGAGCGGTCGCTCGGCGTCGATGGCATCCCGTGGCTGAATGTTGGACTCGCTGTTCTGACGCTGGTGTCGACGCTGTATGCCGGGACCCGCTGGTATGGGCTGTCTGTTCTCGAAGACCCGACAGCCATGGTCAAGGCGTGGCCCTTTGCCGCCGCCGCACTGGGGATTCTTTCGATTCACGAGTTCGGCCACTACGTCATGAGCCGCCACCACGAGGTGGAGGCGAGCCTGCCGTACTTCCTGCCGTTCCCGAACGTGCTCGGGACGCTGGGCGCGGTTATCAGCATGAACGACCACATCCCCGACCGGAAGGCGCTGTTCGATATCGGCGTCGCCGGCCCGCTGGCGGGCCTCGTCGCAACGGTCGTCGTGACGGCCATCGGCGTGACGCTTCCACCGGTGGAGGTGACCCGCGGCATCGTCACGAACATCGAACTCGGCTACCCGCTCCTGTTGCAGGGTATCGCTGCACTCATGGGTGAACAACTGGAGTATGCGAACCCGCAACTCCTCCCGAACCCGGTCGTCATCGGCGGCTGGGTGGGGGCGTTCGTGACCTTTCTGAACCTCCTGCCGGTGGGCCAACTCGACGGCGCACACGTCGCGCGGTCGCTGTTCGGCGACCGACTGTCGATGGTCCAACTGGCGGTCCCCATAGCTCTCTTCGGGCTGGCTGGCTACCTCGTCGCTTTCGAGGGTGGCCGAGCGGCCGGGCTGTGGGCGTTCTGGGGCTTGCTGGCGCTGGTGTTCGGCCGGCTTGGCTCTGCGACGCCGCTGGACGAGACACCACTCGGACGGGGTCGCTGGGCTATCGGTCTGGTCACGTTCGTTCTGGGTATGCTCTGTTTCGTTCCGGTGCCGCTCGTTATTACGATGTAGCGGTTTCTCGCTGTCCGAACGCCCGCCGCCGGCTTACAGCCCGTACGGGTCGTACTCTGGTCTGGTATCCGCGTCGGAAGGGAGCGCATATCGCTCCCGGAACTCAGTGAGTAGTCCGTCAGCGGCGGCAGTGAACAGCACGGCGACGCCGTAGGGGCGGGAATACGAGTCGGCATCGGGCGCGTCGGGGTCGATGAAAATCGCATCCGTCGGTGGCTCACCGATACTGGGAAGTTTAGTCAGCAGTGACTCCATCGGCACGAGGCCAGTGAGCACGCTCGGGACGAACGTGCCGCCGGGCAGCGGCGCGCGCGGCTGGACGAAACACTCAGCAACCGGCTCGCCGTCCTCTTCGAGCGTCGCACTCGCCGGGCGTTCGAGGTCCGGTTCCCAGAGGTCCGCCGCGACTTCGGGGACTTCGGCGTCAACGGCGAAATCCATCGCGACGCGGTCGCGCCGCTCGAACGAAAGCAGCGACCAAGCTTCCTCCGAATCGTCGGGATTGCCGCCAAGCGTCGCCTCGACGAGGTCACCTGTCCGGAGGTCATCGACCGCTGGCTGTTGCTCGCCGTAGCCGGACTGGTACACGGTGTAGAGCCGCGTCGCATCGGTGTCGAACAGATTGATGTGTGGGACCGCGTCGACGACGCGGTAGACCCTGAACACGCCCGTGCGCTCGTCCATATTCCCCAAACGCGCTCCATCGTCAAGACTCCGCGGACTCGCCGCCACTCAGGCAGCCGTCATAAGTCTGAGCCACTCGGTCAGGCAGTCGTCGCTGCAGTGGTGGTGACGCTGTCGTCCGCCGTCCGTGTCAAGCACCCCGACGACGAGGTGCCAGTCGTCGGCGTAGACGTGGCCGCCACAGACCACGCAATCGCGCACCGTCTCATCGTCCATCTGCTTCCCGATGGACACCGTCTCGACGTAGTAGCTCCCCCCGAGGGCATAGGGCGTTTCCAACTCCATCGACACTGTCTGAGGACTGTACCCCCCTAAATAACGGGGACAAACCGACCAGTCCGACGCAACACCGAGGTAGCCTCGGCTCCAAGGACAGGTATGAGTCAATCCACGGACCTTCCGGACCCAGACCCGGAACAGCTTCGTCTGGCCGTCGAACGACTGCTTGACGAAACGGTTGACCGCGACGAGTCACTCCACATCACGGCCGATGATGTGTCGATTTCTATTCCAATGCGGTTCGGCTCGGACTCCCCGCAGGCGACGTGGCGGTTCGACGGCGACGTGACGATCTCAGTCGACGGTGTCCGAGGGCCACTCAGAGAGTGGGTCGATCTCCTCGAAGAGTAGCCGGCATCGGAGCTGAGATCCGCGGAACGGCTCGACGTAGGGCCGGAGATCGAGCTCCAGCGTCCACGTCGGGCGGTCCTGTTCGACGAGCTGTGTTGTCGGATGATTTCGTCGGAATTGAGAGACGACTGTGCGTCGCGGTCGGCTGCGTCCGCGTCGCTTGGCGGGAGAATCTGGCGTCCGCGTCGCTTGGCGGGAGAATCTGGCCGTCGATGATGACGTGGGCGACGTGAATGCCTTCGTGGATGAATGTTCTGGCCAGCGATTCGCCGAGACCCGGACCGAAACCTGCGATGACTGCTGTCCGTGGCACATGCACGCGAGCGGCTATGGGTGGCTGAAAGTATGGTCACAGCGTCGGTGCAGAACGGAGGTCACCAATATCCACGGTGACGCCAGAAACCCAGAGTGCTGTTTCAGTCGTCTCCTCCGTGTGTGTGGCCGATATACAGTGTTACGGCGTTGAAGACGACGAGTGCGACGAACGCGATTCGCGTCGCCCCGGAGTTCAGGCCGGTAATCAGTAGCGGGAGATACAGAAACGGGAGCGCAATCGCTGTCCAGAACGCGAGACCGCGAACGGCGGTGGCGAGTGACTCGTCGAACTCCGGCACGGACTCATCAAACTGGGCGAGTAATTCGTATGCGGACGAACTTGACATGTGGAGGACCTATTCCCGGCTTCTACTGGAGAGAGCTTATAACCGCTAGAGGTTTCCATCCGTTTCGCTTCGTTTCATGCACAGCGGTTCCCTAGCCGCTCATTTTACGACCGACTGAGCGGCGCTTAGACGTTTTATCGGCGATGGAAATCTGGCATGATATGCTGTCTCACTCCTGATCTCGACGATGACTCCGGTGGACGTGTACGACCGATTACGGCCCGAGTAGTGACACGGTTACGTCGTGTTCTGTATCGATTAGTGCCGTGCTATCGACGACGTAATCCGGAAGCGACTCACGCCACTCGGCGAGTCGTTGCTCGTGGTAGGTCCGATGGCGCTCCACCGAGTACGCCTCATCGTCGTCGGCACGGAGCTCGTCAGCGGTGTCATCGGGCGTCGGATACGACGGTGCATCCGTAGCCAGCAGCGAGTCAGGATCGATGTGAATCGTGTCATCGTCGTCGTCGGGCTGGACGACGTGGAGACGCGCCCGCATTCGACCGCTGAACGGCGGTGTGACGCGTAACACGGTCTCTGATCCGTCCGCAGTCGCTTCAATGGCTGCGACGAGATCAGTGACACTTATCGCGAGTGATTTGATGTCTGTCGGGTCGGTGTCCATGGCTGAGTCTGTAGGTTCCATTAGTTCAGGCTGTTACATTCGGCTGCTGTAGTCCCAAGTGTGGAGTCGGTCG
Source organism: Haloarcula sp. CBA1129 (assembly GCF_008729015.1). Taxonomy (NCBI): domain Archaea; kingdom Methanobacteriati; phylum Methanobacteriota; class Halobacteria; order Halobacteriales; family Haloarculaceae; genus Haloarcula; species Haloarcula sp. CBA1129. Next base: position 1,896,284 of record NZ_RKSM01000001.1, on the reverse strand, counting down.
GGCGTAATCGTGATCTGTATCTCGCGGCGGTCGGGTGCAAGCAGTTGTTCAGCTAGCGGTGAGTCGGTTCCGCCGAGGTAGCGGTGCAACAGGTCGGTGAGCACTGTCTTGTCCGCATCCGTTGCCATCGTCGCTGTTCCGTTGCCTCTGACGCCGCGGTACGGCGGCTCGTTCGTCGAGACTTCAAACGAGACATCGGCGTTATAGTCGAGGTAATCGACAACTGCCGCGTCCGCCCCGGTCGCACACTCGAAGACTCCGTCAACGAACCGATACCAAAGCGAGAGCATCCATGGCCTGTCTGCTGGTGTCAGGCACCCGAGACGGAGTGGCACAGTTTCGGTACTGAGAAACTGTTCCATCTCCTCGCTCGTCCACGGTCCGGAGACAGTCACCATACACACGGCATACGGTCGCCGCTATGTTAACATCTCTGGGATGAGTCACTGCAGTGTGACAGAACGGCCACAGGAAAACCAGCAGATCAACCGCAGATTCTCAAAATCGATAATCTGCTGGGTACCTTTATCTTGCTGTTCAGGAAAGTCACCGTGAGAGCAGTACGCAAGTCGACAGGAGGGACAACAAGTGCAAAAGCGCATTGA